>NZ_MUOA01000044.1:0-315351 GCF_002001065.1 Pseudomonas sp. A25(2017)
AGACTTCGATTTCCCGGCTACCCAAACCTCCTCTGTGGGAGCAAAGCTTGCTCGCGAAGAGGCCGGTACATCCAGCATCCTTGCAAGCTGACCCACCGCTATCGCGAGCAAGCTTTGCTCCCACAGGCTTTGCTCTTGAAAGCTTGCAAATAATTGGAGGCATGTCGAAATCCGGGCATAAAAAAAGCACCCCGAAGGGTGCTTTTTCTGTAGCCGAGCTGCTTAGCGCTTCAGCGAAGCCGGCAGGTGTGGCTGGATAGCGGTGAGCACAGCCTTGAAGCATTTGGTGTTGCCGGCAACGATGTGGCCTTTTTCAAGGAAGTCGTGGCCGCCGGTGAAGTCGCTCACCAAACCACCGGCTTCCTGGATCAGTAGGGCGCCTGCAGCCATGTCCCATTCGGACAGGCCCGATTCCCAGAACGCATCGAAACGGCCAGCGGCCACATAAGCCAGGTCCAGGCTCGCAGCACCGGCGCGGCGGATGCCGGCGGTCTGGCCGACCAGGGCGCGGAACATGCCCAGGTAGTTGTCCAGGTTGTCCATCTGGTCATCGCGGAACGGGAAGCCGGTACCCAGCAGGGCGCCGTCCAGGCTGGTGCGGCCGCTGACGCGCAGGCGACGACCGTTCAGTTGGGCGCCACGGCCACGGCTGGCGGTGAATTCTTCCTGGCGAACCGGGTCCAGCACGACGGCGTGTTCCAGGCGGCCACGGTATTTGCAGGCGATGCTGACAGCGAAGTGAGGAATGCCGCGCAGGAAGTTGGTGGTGCCGTCCAGCGGATCGATGATCCACAGGTACTCTTCACCTTCGATGCCAGTACCAGCGTGCATGCCGGTCTCTTCACCGAGGATCGAGTGGTTGGGGTAAGCCTTGCGCAGGGCGTCGACGATCTTTTGCTCGGCGGCGCGATCAACCTCGGACACGTAGTCCTTGGCGTCTTTTTCATCGACCTTGATGGTATCCAGGCGCTCGATGGAGCGGAAGATCAGTTCACTGGCGCTGCGGGCGGCGCGCAGCGCGATATTCAGCATGGGCTGCATGGATGTGTCACCTAAGGTTGTTAAAGAAAGCCGCGCATTCTATCAGAAAGTTTTCTCAGGAGAAGGTTGGTGTTCGCTTTCATAGCTTAACGGTAGGTGCTTATGTAAGATTTGCTCCCTTTATCGTGTTCGAGAGCGCCTCCCTTGTTGCAGAACATTCGTGTCGTCCTGGTCAATACCAGCCATCCGGGTAACATCGGCGGAGCTGCGCGGGCCATGAAGAACATGGGCCTGTCGCGCCTGGTGTTGGTCGAACCGCGCTTGTTTCCCCATCACGAAGCCGACGCCCGGGCCTCCGGCGCCGGTGACATCCTCGCCAACGCGCAGGTCGTCGCCACCCTGGAAGACGCCCTGGTGGGGTGCAACCTGGTGCTCGGCACCAGCGCCCGCGACCGGCGCATCCCCTGGCCACTGCTCGACCCCCGCGAATGCGGCACCAAAGTGGTCGAGGAAGCCGCGCAAGGCTTTGAGATCGCCCTGGTGTTCGGCCGTGAAGACTCCGGCCTGACCAACGACGAGCTGCAGCGATGTCACTTTCACGTGCATATCCCTTCCGACCCTGAGTTCAGTTCCTTGAACCTGGGGGCGGCGGTGCAGGTGTTGAGCTATGAAGTGCGTATGGCTTGGTTGGCAGCCGAAGGCAAGCCCAGCAAAGTCGAAAAAACCGAGGTCACGTCGCCGCGCAGTGAGACACTGGCGACCATGGACGAGTTGGAACGGTTCTTTGAACACCTGGAACAGACCCTGGTGGACATCGAGTTCCTCGACCCGGAAAAGCCGCGACACTTGATGGCGCGCCTGCGTCGGTTGTACGGACGAAGCTCGGTCAGCCGGGCGGAGATGAATATATTGCGCGGCATCCTCACGGAAACCCAGAAAGCGGCCCGTGGCGAGCTGATTAAGCGGAAGAAATAAAATGTTCGAACGTTTGCGTGAAGATATCCAAAGTGTTTTCCATCGTGACCCGGCGGCGCGCAATGCCTTTGAAGTGCTGACCTGCTACCCGGGGATGCACGCCATCTGGATCCATCGCCTGTCCGGCGCCTTGTGGAACATGGGCTGGAAGTGGCTGGCGCGGGTTGTCTCGAACTTCGGGCGCTGGTTGACCGGGATCGAGATCCACCCGGGCGCCAAGGTCGGTCGCCGCTTCTTCATCGACCACGGCATGGGCATCGTCATCGGCGAAACCGCCGAGATCGGCGACGACGTGACCCTGTACCAGGGCGTGACCCTCGGCGGCACCAGCTGGAACAAAGGCAAGCGCCACCCGACCCTGGAAGACGGCGTGGTGGTGGGTGCCGGCGCCAAGGTACTCGGGCCGTTCACGGTAGGGGCGGGGGCGAAAGTCGGCTCCAACGCGGTCGTCACCAAGGCCGTGCCGCCGGGCGCGACCGTGGTGGGTATTCCGGGGCGGATCATCGTCAAGTCCGATGACGAGCAGGATGCCCGGCGCAAGGCCATGGCCGAGAAAATCGGCTTCGACGCCTACGGTGTCGGCGAAGACATGCCCGACCCGGTCGCCCGCGCCATCAACCAGTTGCTCGATCACCTGCAGGCCGTCGATGGGCGCCTGGAGGGGATGTGCGGCGCCCTGAAGGACCTGGGCAGTAATTACTGTGCCAAGGAGCTGCCTGAGCTGCGCGAGGAAGATTTTGCGTGTGTGAAGGACAAGGATGAGACTCAGGCCAGCTAAACCGAGGTGCCTGCATCGCGGGCAAGCCTTGCTCCCACAGGAGTCCTGGTTTTTACAGGAGTCCTGGTTTTTACAGGAGTTCTGGTTTTTACAGGAGTCCTGGTTTTTACAGGAGTTCTGGTTTTTACAGGAGTCCTGGTTTTTACAGGAGTTCTGGTTTTTACAGGAGTTCTGGTTTTTACAGGAGTCCTGGTTTTTAAAAGAGCCTTCTGTGGGAGCGAGGGAATCCTGTGGGAGCAAAGCTTGCTCGCGATAAACGATAACGCGGTATAGCTGGTCGCCGCCGGCCAGCCTTTGCTATCATGCGCGCGCTCTTTCGCGGGTAAACCTGAGTAAAGCACTAGGTCTTATACTTGACTTAAATACTCGGGAATTGCATACTCGCCCCCATTCCGAACTCCGTGGTAATTGTCCATGCGACTGACTACAAAAGGCCGATACGCCGTGACCGCAATGCTGGATCTGGCATTGCATGCGCAGCACGGGCCGGTGTCCCTGGCCGATATCTCCGAGCGCCAGGGCATTTCCCTGTCCTACCTTGAACAGCTGTTCGCCAAGCTGCGCCGCAGCAACCTGGTTTCCAGCGTTCGCGGCCCCGGCGGCGGCTACCAGCTGTCGCGCGACATGCAGGGCATCCAGGTTGCCCAGGTGATCGATGCGGTGAACGAATCGGTCGATGCGACCAAATGCCAGGGCCTTGGCGACTGCCATGGCGGCGATACTTGCCTGACCCACCACTTGTGGTGCGACCTCAGCCTGCAGATTCACGAATTTCTAAGCGGTATCAGCTTGGCTGACCTTGTAACTCGTCGTGAGGTGCAAGAAGTAGCCCAGCGTCAGGACCAGCGCCGTTGCAATAGCAAGACGCTGCACCTGGACAAGATTGAAGCGTCCGCCGTCGAATGACTGCCGCAGAGCACGCGGAACGCCAGCCAGCCTGATTTAGGAGAAAGTCCATGAAATTGCCGATTTACCTTGATTACTCTGCGACCACCCCGGTTGATCCGCGTGTTGCGCAAAAAATGAGTGAATGCCTGCTGGTCGACGGAAACTTCGGTAACCCGGCGTCCCGTTCCCACGTGTTCGGCTGGAAGGCCGAAGAGTCGGTGGAAAACGCCCGTCGCCAGGTCGCCGACCTGGTCAACGCCGACCCGCGTGAAATCGTCTGGACCTCCGGTGCCACCGAGTCCGACAACCTGGCAATCAAGGGTGTCGCGCACTTCTATCACACCAAGGGCAAGCACCTGATCACCTCCAAGATCGAGCACAAGGCTGTCCTGGACACCATGCGCCAACTGGAGCGTGAAGGCTTCGAAGTCACCTACATCGAGCCCGGTGAAGACGGCATCATCACTCCAGCCATGGTCGAAGCCGCCCTGCGCGACGACACCATCCTGGTTTCGATCATGCATGTGAACAACGAAATCGGCACCGTCAACGACATCGCCGCCATCGGCGAGCTGACCCGCTCCAAGGGCGTCCTGTTCCACGTCGACGGCGCGCAGTCCACCGGCAAGGTCGACATCGACCTGTCCAAGCTGAAAGTCGACTTGATGTCGTTCTCGGCCCACAAGACCTACGGCCCTAAAGGCATCGGCGCCCTGTACGTCAGCCGCAAGCCGCGTGTTCGCATCGAAGCGACCATGCACGGCGGCGGTCACGAGCGTGGCATGCGTTCCGGCACCCTGGCGACCCACCAGATCGTCGGCATGGGTGAAGCCTTCCGTGTCGCCAAGGAAGACATGGCTGCCGAGAACGTACGCATCCAGGCCCTGAGCGACCGCTTCTTCAAGCAGGTCGAGCACCTGGAAGAGCTCTACGTCAACGGCAGCCTGACCGCCCGCGTACCGCACAACCTGAACCTGAGCTTCAACTATGTTGAAGGCGAGTCGCTGATCATGGCGCTCAAGGATCTGGCCGTGTCGTCCGGTTCGGCGTGCACCTCGGCATCGCTTGAGCCTTCGTACGTACTGCGCGCCCTGGGCCGCAACGACGAACTGGCCCACAGCTCCATTCGCTTCACCTTCGGTCGCTTCACCACCGAAGAAGAAATCGATTACGCCGCGCAGAAAGTCTGCGAGGCCGTTACCAAGCTGCGCGCTCTGTCGCCGCTGTGGGACATGTACAAAGACGGCGTCGACATTTCGAAAATCGAGTGGGCGGCGCACTGAAGAAGTCGCCACCAGAGCGACTCACTGATGAGGATTGAAGCAAATGGCATATAGCGAAAAGGTCATCGACCACTACGAGAACCCGCGCAACGTCGGCAAGATGGACGCGCAGGATCCTGATGTCGGCACCGGCATGGTCGGCGCTCCGGCGTGCGGCGACGTCATGCGCCTGCAGATCAAGGTCAACGAGCAAGGCATCATCGAAGATGCCAAGTTCAAGACCTATGGCTGCGGTTCCGCCATCGCGTCCAGCTCCCTGGCCACCGAGTGGATGAAGGGCAAGACCCTTGATGAAGCCGAAACCATCAAGAACACCCAGCTGGCCGAAGAACTGGCCCTGCCGCCAGTGAAGATCCACTGCTCGGTACTCGCCGAAGACGCCATCAAGGCCGCCGTTCGCGATTACAAGCAGAAGAAAGGCTTGATCTGATCCGCGCATTGGTAAGGAGTTTTCATGGCTATCCAGATGACAGAAGCGGCAGCTAACCATATCCAGCGCTCACTTGCGGGGCGCGGCAAGGGCGAGGGTATCCGCCTGGGTGTTCGCACCACGGGCTGTTCTGGCCTCGCCTATGTACTGGAATTCGTCGACGAAGTGGGCGAAGACGATCAGGTATTCGAGAGTCATGGTCAGAAAGTGATCATCGACCCGAAAAGCCTGACGTACCTGGACGGCACCGAACTGGATTTCGTCAAGGAAGGGTTGAACGAAGGCTTCAAGTTCAACAACCCCAACGTGCGCGGTGAGTGTGGCTGCGGCGAAAGCTTCAACATCTGAGGCGGCTTGTGGGTACTCCTTGTCATTTTGCGTTGTTCCAGATGCAGCCTGCGTTCCAGCTGGATCTCGATCAGTTGTCCGCGCGTTACCTTGAATTGGCCCGTGGCGTCCATCCCGACCGCTTTGCCGATGCTTCCGAGGCGGAGCAGCGGCGGGCGCTCGAGCAGTCGGCGAACCTCAATGAGGCCTACCAGACGCTCAAGCTCCCGGCCAAGCGCGCGCGGTACTTGCTCGCCATCAGCGGCCATGAGTTGCCGCTGGAGGTCACGGTCCATGATCCCGAGTTTCTTTTGCAGCAGATGCAGTGGCGCGAAGAGCTCGAGGACCTGCAGGACAGCGCCGACCTGGCCGGTGTCGCGGTATTCAAGCGTCGCTTGAAAGACGCCCAGCAAACACTGAACGAAAGCTTCGCAGCCTGCTGGAACGATGCCGCGCAACGCGAACAGGCCGAGCGCCTGATGCGGCGCATGCAGTTTCTCGACAAGCTCACCTATGAAGTGCGCCAGCTCGAAGAGCGCCTCGACGATTAACCCAGTGCCGCTCCGGTCGCACGCCTGATTACAGATAAGTCCTGATTACGATGGCCCTACTGCAGATCGCCGAACCCGGCCAAAGTCCACAACCGCACCAGCGTCGCCTGGCTGTCGGGATCGACTTGGGTACCACCAATTCCCTGGTCGCTGCCTTGCGCAGCGGTCTTTCCGAACCGCTGGCCGACGAGCAGGGGCGGGTGATCCTGCCGTCCGCTGTGCGCTATCACGCCGATCGCGTCGAAGTGGGCGAGTCGGCCAAGCTGGCCGCGGCCACCGACCCTTTCAACACTATTGTTTCGGTCAAGCGCTTGATGGGTCGTGGTCTGTCCGACGTCAAGCAATTGGGCGACCAACTGCCGTACCGCTTCGTCGGTGGCGAATCCCACATGCCGTTCATCGAAACCGTACAGGGCCCGAAAAGCCCGGTCGAGGTTTCCGCCGACATCCTCAAGGTCCTGCGCCAGCGCGCCGAAGCGGCATTGGGCGGTGAATTGGTGGGTGCGGTCATCACCGTGCCGGCCTATTTCGACGACGCCCAGCGCCAAGCCACCAAGGACGCGGCCAAGCTCGCCGGCCTGAACGTGCTGCGCCTGCTCAACGAGCCGACGGCCGCTGCGGTGGCGTACGGCCTGGACCAGCATGCCGAAGGCCTGGTCGCGATCTACGATCTGGGCGGCGGTACGTTCGATATTTCGATCCTGCGCCTGACCGGCGGTGTCTTCGAAGTCCTGGCCACCGGTGGCGACAGCGCCCTGGGCGGCGATGACTTCGACCATGCCATTGCTGGCTGGATCATCGAGCAGGCGGGCCTCTCCGCCGACCTCGATCCGGGTGCGCAGCGGCATCTGCTGCAAACCGCCTGCGCCGCCAAGGAAGCCTTGACCGACGCCGCCACGGTTGAAGTCGCTTATGGCGACTGGAAAGCCGCGCTGACCCGCGAAGCCTTCGATGCCCTGATCGAGCCCATGGTCGCCCGCAGCCTCAAGGCCTGCCGCCGTGCCGTGCGCGATTCCGGCGTAGAGCTGGAAGACGTCAAGGCCGTGGTCATGGTCGGTGGTTCGACCCGTGTGCCTCGGGTTCGCGAAGCCGTTGCCGAGGCCTTTGGCCGTCAGCCGCTGACTGAAATCGACCCGGACCAGGTGGTTGCCATCGGCGCCGCGATCCAGGCCGATACCCTGGCTGGCAACAAGCGCGATGGTGGCGAACTGCTGCTGCTTGACGTGATTCCGTTGTCCCTGGGTCTGGAAACCATGGGCGGCCTGATGGAGAAGGTGATTCCGCGCAACACCACCATCCCCGTTGCTCGCGCCCAGGACTTCACCACCTATAAAGACGGCCAGTCGGCCATGATGGTCCACGTGCTGCAAGGCGAGCGTGAGCTGATCAGCGACTGCCGCTCCCTGGCTCGCTTCGAATTGCGCGGCATCCCGCCGATGGTGGCGGGTGCGGCGAAGATCCGCGTGACCTTCCAGGTCGACGCCGACGGCTTGCTCAACGTCTCTGCCCGCGAACTGGGTTCGGGCGTGGAGGCGAGCATCCAGGTCAAGCCGTCCTATGGCCTGACCGACGGCGAAATCGCCAAGATGCTCAAGGATTCCTTCCAGCATGCCAGCGACGACAAGGTGGCACGTGTGCTGCGCGAGCAACAGGTTGACGCCCAGCGCCTGATCGAGGCCGTGCAAGGTGCCCTTGAGGCTGACGGCGAGCGCTTGCTGGATGCCGAAGAGCGCATGGTCATCGAGTTGCAGATGCAGGAACTGTCCGAATTGATCAAAGGCACCGATGGTTATGCCATCGAGCAGCAGACCAAGCGTCTGTCGCACGTCACCGACGCCTTTGCTGCCCGCCGCCTGGACTCGACGGTGAAAGCCGCCCTGGCGGGGCGCAACCTGAATGAAATCGAGGAATAACTGATGCCGCAGGTGATTTTTCTGCCCCACGAGAAGTTCTGTCCGGAGGGCATGGTCGTGGAGGCTGAGCCGGGAATCTCCATTCTCGAGCTGGCCCATGAGCACCATATCGAGATAGAGAGTGCCTGTGGTGGCGTCTGCGCTTGCACGACGTGCCATTGCATCATTCGTGAGGGCTTCGATTCGCTGGAAGAGGCTGACGAATTGGAAGAAGATTTCCTCGATCGCGCCTGGGGCCTGGAAGCGCAATCGCGCCTGAGCTGCCAAGCCATCGTCGGCACCGAAGACCTGACCGTCGAAATCCCGAAATATTCGCTTAACCATGCGGCCGAAGCGCCGCACTGATGGTGACACTGTCATGAGCTATGGTTGGAATGATGTACAACGCATCGCAGAAGAACTGGCCGAAGCCAAGCCGGACGTGGATCCGTTGACTGTTAATTTTGTCGATCTGCAGCACTGGATCATGGAGCTTCCCGATTTTGACAGCACCTCTGGCCGTTGTGGCGAGAAGGTCTTGGAAGCGGTTCAGGCGCTCTGGATCGAAGAAATCGACTGATCGACCTGGCAGGTTAGGCAATACCCCTGAACCCGCGTATAATTCGCGGGTTTAATTTTTCGCAAATTACCGTTTCTGGAGTTACACCATGGCTGTTCAACGTACTTTCTCCATCATCAAGCCTGACGCCGTTGCTAAAAACGTGATCGGCAAGATCGTTACCCGCTTCGAAGACGCTGGCCTGCGCGTTGTAGCTTCGAAAATGAAGCAGCTGTCCAAGGCCGAAGCCGAAGGCTTCTACGCTGAGCACAGCGAGCGCGGTTTCTTCGGTGAACTGGTTGCCTTCATGACTTCCGGTCCGGTTGTCGTTCAGGTGCTGGAAGGCGAAAACGCTATCGCTCGCAACCGTGAGCTGATGGGCGCTACCAACCCTAAAGAAGCCGCTGCTGGCACCATCCGTGCTGACTTCGCCGAGTCCATCGACGCCAACGCCGTTCACGGTTCGGACTCCGAAGCCGCTGCTGCTCGCGAAATCGCTTACTTTTTCGCCGCTACTGAAGTAACCGCTCGCTAAGCATTGGCTTAAGAGTGAAGGTGAATCCATGACTACATCGACTGTTAAAACCAACCTGCTGGGGCTGACCCAACAGGAAATGGAAAAATTCTTCGACTCGATCGGGGAGAAGCGTTTCCGTGCCGGCCAGGTGATGAAATGGATTCACCACTTTGGCGTCGACGACTTCGACGCCATGACGAATGTCAGCAAGGCCTTGCGCGAAAAGCTCAAGACCGTTGCTGAAATTCGCGGTCCGGAAGTGGTCAGCGAGGACATCTCCAGCGACGGCACCCGCAAGTGGGTGGTGCGCGTGGCGTCCGGCAGCTGCGTCGAGACCGTTTACATTCCCCAGGGCAAACGCGGCACCTTGTGCGTTTCGTCCCAGGCAGGCTGTGCCCTGGATTGCAGTTTCTGCTCCACCGGCAAGCAAGGCTTCAATAGCAACCTCACCGCCGCCGAAGTGATCGGCCAGGTGTGGATTGCCAACAAATCCTTTGGCAGCGTCCCGGCGACCGTCGACCGTGCCATCACCAACGTGGTGATGATGGGCATGGGTGAGCCGCTGCTGAACTTCGACAACGTCATCGCGGCCATGCATCTGATGATGGATGACCTGGGCTATGGCATCTCCAAGCGCCGGGTGACCCTGTCCACCTCGGGCGTGGTGCCGATGATCGATGAGCTGGCCAAGCACATCGACGTCTCCCTGGCGTTGTCGCTGCACGCACCCAATGACGCATTGCGTAACCAATTGGTGCCGATCAACAAGAAGTATCCGCTTAAGATGCTGCTCGAGTCGTGCCAGCGCTACATGTCGTCCCTGGGCGAAAAGCGCGTGCTGACCATCGAGTACACGCTGCTCAAGGATGTGAACGACAAGGTCGAACACGCGGTCGAGATGATCGAGCTGCTCAAGAACATCCCGTGCAAGATCAACCTGATCCCGTTCAACCCGTTCCCGCATTCCGGTTATGAGCGTCCGAGCAACAACGCGATTCGTCGCTTCCAGGATCAGCTTCACCACGCTGGCTTCAACGTCACCGTGCGCACCACCCGCGGCGAAGACATCGACGCCGCCTGTGGCCAATTGGTAGGACAGGTGCTGGATCGCACCCGTCGCAGCGAGCGCTACATTGCCGTGCGTGAGTTGAACGCCGCGGACGATGCGGTGCAAAACGCTGCGAACAGTCACTAAGAGAGGAACTCTATGTCCCTGCGCTTCGCGCTCGTTTTGCTGTTGGCCGGCCTTTGTTCCGGTTGTGTCCTGTCGGGTGACTACAACCCGATGAGGACCAGCAAAGGGCGCGACGAGGCGCGTGTGGCCTACGTGCAACTGGGCATTGGCTACCTGCAGCAGGGCATGACCGAACGGGCCAAGGTGCCGCTCAAGAAAGCCCTGGAGCTGGACGATTCCGACCCGGACGCCAATGCGGCCTTGGCCCTGGTGTTCCAGGCCGAGATGGAGCCGGAGCTGGCCGACCAGCATTTTCGCAAGGCGCTGTCTGCCCGCCCGCAAGACGCACGGATCCTGAACAACTACGGCAGCTTTCTTTTCGAGCAGAAACGCTTCAAAGAAGCCTACGAGCGCTTCGAGCAGGCCGCCGCCGACACCCTTTACCCTGAGCGTTCGCGGGTTTTCGAAAACCTTGGCATGACGGCCGCGCAGCTGGGCCAGCGTGACCTGGCCCGCCAGCAGCTGGAAAAGGCGCTGCGGCTCAACCGCCAGCAACCGCGGGCGCTGCTCGAAATGGCTGAGTTGTCTTACGAAGACAGGCATTATGTGCCCGCGCGTGACTACTACGAGCGTTTTAGCCTGCTGAGTGAGCAAAATGCACGTAGTCTATTGCTCGGCGTTCGGCTGGCACATGTGTTTGAAGATCGCGATAAGGCTGCAAGTTACGGCCTGCAACTCAAAAGACTCTATCCCGGTACGCCGGAATATCAGCAATACCTGTCGGAGCAATGATGAAAGCGGCGCATCCCGAAGTTGTAGCAGCGACTCGCGTAAATCCTGGTGAGACCCTGCGTCAAGCCCGCGAAAGCAATGGTTGGTCGCTGGCCGAAGTAGCCCTCAAGCTCAATCTCACCGTGGCTTCCCTGGGCAATCTGGAAGCGGGCGCGTTCGACAAGCTGCCTGGGCACACCTTCGCCCGGGGCTACATCCGCGCCTATGCCAAGTTGCTCGGCAAGGACCAGACCGTGCTGGTCCAGCAATTCGATCAATACACCGGTTCCGATGCCCAGGGCAGCAGCGTGCACAGCCTGGGTCGTATCGAGGAGCCGGTTCGCGTTTCCCACACCATTTTGCGAATCGTCAGCCTGTTGCTGCTGATCGCGGTGATTGGTGGCGGTTTTGTCTGGTGGCAGGACCAGGCGTCCTTGCGCAGCAAGGAGCCGGTCGCCATGAACCCTGAGCACGTTGAGGTCGAGGGCGCCGACGGCACCACCCAGATCCATCCGCTGGACGAGCCGGAAGACCAGGCTGTCGTCGAAGGCCAGGCCGAAGGCGAAACCGCCCTGGCGTTGCCACAGGGCCAGGACGCCGCTGATGCCCAGGCGGGTGCCGAGCCGGCTGTTCCAGCCCCGTCACCCGCTGCACCGACAGCGCCGGCTGCACCGATCACCGGCAGCGCACCGATTGCCCCGGCACCTGCCGCGCCGAGCACACCCGCGCCGACCGTGGCTGCGCCTGCGACCCACGCCGCTCCAGTCGCCCCGGCAGCTCCGGCGGTTCCGACCCCGGCTCCGGTCGCGGGTGAAGGCCAGGTACAGATTCAGTTTGTCGCCGACTGCTGGACGCAAGTCACCGACGGCAACGGCAAGGTGCTGTTCAGTGGCCTCAAGCGCAAGGGCGACAGCACCGCCATCAACGGCAAGCCGCCATTTGCCGTGCGCCTGGGTTATGCCCGTGGCGCGCAGGTCAGCTACAACGGCCAGCCGGTCGACATCGCTCCGTTCACCAGTGGCGAGACCGCTCGCCTGAAGTTGGGTCAATAAGTCATGCACGGCGAATCTCCAATCAAGCGTCGCGAATCCCGAAAGATCTGGGTCGGCAACGTGCCCGTGGGCGGCGATGCGCCTATCGCTGTGCAGAGCATGACCAACAGCGACACCAATGACGTGGCCGCCACGGTCGCGCAGATCAACCGCCTGGAAGCTGCCGGTGTCGACATCGTGCGCGTATCGGTGCCGGACATGGACGCCGCCGAGGCGTTCGGCAAGATCAAGCAACTGGTCAAGGTCCCCTTGGTGGCCGACATCCACTTCGACTACCGCATCGCCCTGCGCGTGGCCGAGTTGGGCGTCGATTGCCTGCGCATCAACCCGGGCAACATCGGTCGCGAAGACCGTGTCCGCGCGGTGGTGGATGCCGCCCGCGACCGGGGCATCCCGATCCGCATCGGCGTGAACGCCGGTTCCCTGGAAAAAGATCTGCAAAAAAAATACGGCGAACCGACCCCGGCGGCGCTGGTGGAGTCGGCCCTGCGCCATGTCGAACACCTCGAACGCCTGAACTTCCAGGACTTCAAGGTCAGCGTGAAGGCCTCCGACGTGTTCATGGCCGTCGCAGCCTACCGCCTGCTGGCCAAGGAAATCGTCCAGCCGCTGCACCTGGGCATCACCGAAGCCGGTGGGTTGCGTTCGGGCACGGTGAAATCCGCCGTCGGCCTCGGTATGCTGCTCGCCGAAGGGATTGGCGATACCATCCGCATCTCGTTGGCGGCTGACCCGGTCGAGGAAGTGAAAGTCGGCTACGACATTCTCAAGTCCCTGCACCTGCGTTCCCGTGGCATCAACTTCATCGCCTGCCCGAGCTGCTCGCGGCAGAACTTCGATGTGGTCAAGACCATGAACGAGCTGGAAGGGCGCCTCGAAGACCTGCTGGTGCCGCTGGATGTCGCGGTGATTGGTTGCGTGGTCAACGGGCCGGGCGAAGCCAAAGAGGCCCACATCGGCCTGACTGGCGGTACACCGAACCTGATTTACATCGACGGCAAGCCGTCGCAGAAACTGACGAATGACAATCTGGTGGATGAGCTGGAACGGCTGATTCGCCAGAAAGCGGCCGAAAAGGTCGAAGCCGACGCAGCGGTTATCGCGCGCGGTTAAGTCGAAAGATTAAGGAATACACGTGAGCAAGTCCCTGCAAGCCATTCGTGGCATGAACGACATCCTGCCCGAGCAGACGCCCCTGTGGCGTTATTTCGAGGGCACTGTGGCGCGTCTGCTGGATAACTACGGCTATCGGCAGATCCGCATGCCGATCGTCGAGTTCACCGAGCTGTTCAAGCGCTCCATCGGTGAAGTGACCGACATCGTCGAAAAAGAGATGTACACCTTCGACGACCGCAACGGCGACTCCCTGACCCTGCGCCCCGAAGGCACGGCGGCCTGCGTGCGTGCGGTGCTCGAGCACGGCATCACCGGCGGCGGCCAGGTGCAGAAACTCTGGTACGTCGGGCCGATGTTCCGTCACGAGCGTCCGCAGAAAGGCCGTTATCGCCAGTTCCACCAGATTGGCCTGGAGGTGTTCAACCTCGAGGGTCCGGACATCGACGCCGAACTGATCGTCATGACCTGGCGCCTGTGGGGCGAGCTGGGGCTGCGTGATGCGGTCAAGCTTGAGCTCAACAGCCTGGGCACCAGCGAGTCCCGTGGCCGCTACCGTGAAGCGTTGGTGGAGTTTCTTTCCGCCCACCTGGACAAGCTCGACGAAGACAGCCAGCGCCGTCTGAAGACCAACCCACTGCGTGTGCTCGACACCAAGAATGCCGAGACCCAAGCGGTCCTGGTCGACGCGCCGAAAATGGCCGACTACCTCGACGACGAATCCCGTGCACACTTCGAAGGGCTGAAGGCGCGTCTCGACGCCGTGGGCATCCCTTACGTGATCAACCCCAAGTTGGTCCGTGGCCTGGACTACTACAGCAAGACCGTCTTCGAGTGGGTCACCGACAAGCTCGGCGCCCAGGGCACTGTGTGTGCCGGCGGCCGCTACGACGGGCTGGTGGAGCAGATGGGTGGCAAGCCGACTCCAGGCGTGGGCTTTGCCATGGGCATCGAGCGCCTGGTGCTGATGCTTGAAGCCTTGGACAAGGTGCCCGAAGAACTGTCCCGTCAGGTCGACGTCTACCTGTGCGCCTTTGGCGAGGCCGCCGAGCTGGCAGCCCTGTCGTTGAGCGAGCGGATCCGCGACCAGTTGCCCAACCTGCGCCTGCAGATCAACGCCGGCGCCGGCAGCTTCAAGAGCCAATTCAAGAAGGCCGACAAGAGCGGTGCGCTGTACGCACTGATCCTCGGTGACGACGAACTGGCCCAACAAGTGGTAGGTTTCAAACCCCTGCGTGGCCAGGGCGAACAACAAAGCATTGCCTGGGATGCGCTTGCTGCACACCTGGCCACCTGCGTCGTGCAGGGTTGAAGCTGTCAAACAGCCGATTTAGCGATTAAGGAGTATTGGGGTGTCGAGTACCGAAGATGAACAGCTGGCGGATTTGAAGGACTGGTGGACGCGCAACGGCAAGCCGCTGGTCACTGGCGGCCTGTTGGCGCTGGTCATCGTGTTCGGCTGGCAGGCCTACCAGAAATACCAGAGCAACCAGTCGCAAGGCGCCTCGGTGCTCTACCAGCAATTGCTGGAAACCACCCTGACCCCGGACGGCAAGCCTGACGCGGCCCGCGTGGCGGACCTGGCCGGCAAGCTGGACAAGGAATTCGGCGGCACTGCCTACGCCCAATACGGTCGCCTGTTCGTGGCCAAGGTGGCGGTGGACAGCGGCAAGCTGGACGACGCGGCCACCGAGCTCAAAGGTATCGTCGACAAACCGGCTAACCCGACCCTGGGCGAAGTGGCGCGTCAGCGCCTGGCGCAGGTGCTGGCGGCACAGAACAAGGTCGAAGACGCCTTGAAGCTGCTCGAGGGTGATGCCGACAAGGCATTCCTGGCGACCCGCGAAGAACTCAAGGGCGACCTGCTGGTACAGCTGGGCCGTGCCGATGAGGCCCATGCGGCCTACCAAAAAGCCAAGGCTGCGCTGTCGGATGAAGCCGCAGTCGGTGGCCTGCAAATCAAGCTGGACGACCTGGCCAAAGGGGATGCGTGACGTGATCCGTTGGAAACATGCAGCATTGCTGGCCCTGGCCATTCTGGCCGCGGGTTGCAGCAGCAACAGCAAGAAAGAACTGCCGCCGGCCGAACTGACCGACTTCAAAGAAGAAGTCGTGCTGCAGAAGCAGTGGAGCCGTTCCATCGGCGATGGCCAGGGCGAGACCTACAACATGCTGGTGCCGGCCATTGACGGCGACACCATCTATGCAGGTGATGTCACGGGCGTGGTGATGGCGATGGACCGCACCAACGGTGATGTCAAATGGGAAAAGGATCTTGAACTGCCTGTTTCCGGCGCCGTTGGCGTGGGTTACGGCCTGGTCATGATCGGCACGCTCAAGGGCGAGATCGTCGCCCTGGACGCGAGCAGCGGTGAAGAGAAATGGCGCGCCCGCGTGACCAGTGAAGTGCTCGCACCGCCGGCCACCAACGGTGATGTGGTGGTAGTCCAGACCCAGGACGACCGTCTGATCGGCCTGGATGCCGCCACCGGCAACCAGCGCTGGTTGTACGACAGCACCCCGGCGGTACTGACCCTGCGCGGCACCAGTGCGCCGATCGTCACCAACCGCCTGGCGGTGGCTGGTTTGTCGACCGGTAAAGTGGTGGCCCTGGATGTTTCCAACGGCGTGCCGGTGTGGGAACAGCGCGTAGCGATCCCGCAAGGTCGTTCGGAGCTGGAGCGCGTGGTCGACATCGACGGCGGCTTGCTGCTGTCCGGCGGTACCCTGTACGTCGCCAGCTACCAGGGCCGCGTGGCGGCACTGGACCTGGAAAGCGGTCGTCCGTTGTGGCAGCGCGATGCGTCCAGCTACGCCGGTGTCGCCCAAGGCTTTGGCAGCGTCTACGTGAGCCTGTCTTCGGGCACCGTCGAAGGCGTTGACGAGCGTTCCACCACCGCCTTGTGGAGCAACGACTCCCTGGCCCGTCGTCAACTGTCGGCCCCGGAAGTGTTCTCCAGTTACGTTGCAGTGGGTGACCTGGAAGGTTACCTGCACCTGCTCAGCCAGGTGGACGGTCGTTTCGTCGGCCGTGAGCGCATCGACAGCGACGGCCTGCGTGCCCGTCCGCTGGTGGTGGGCGACATGATCTATGTGTATGGCAACAGCGGCAAACTGGAAGCCCTGACCATCAAGTAAGACTATGCTTGGGGCTAATCCCCCAAGCGGCCTTGTTCACAAGGTTTGCAGGGCTTCTACAGACTGCCCCGAGCACCAGCCGCTGCCTCGCAGCGGCTTTTGTATTTTCTGAAATAACGAAGTGGAGAGCCGCATGGTTCCCGTAATCGCCCTGGTGGGCCGACCGAACGTCGGCAAGTCCACCTTGTTCAACCGCCTGACCAGGACTCGCGACGCCATTGTCGGCGACTTGTCCGGTCTGACCCGTGATCGCCAATACGGTGAGGCCAAGTGGCAAGGGCGTACCTATATTCTGGTCGACACCGGCGGCATCTCCGGTGATGAACACGGCATGGACGAAAAAATGGCCGAGCAGTCGCTGCTCGCCATTGAAGAAGCCGATGTGGTGCTGTTCCTGGTAGACGCCAAGGCCGGTTTTACCGCCGCCGACCAGATGATCGCCGAGCATTTGCGCAAGCGTAACAAGCGTTCCTACGTGGTCGCCAACAAGGTCGACAACATCGACCCGGACATGGCCCGCGCCGAGTTCGCCCCGTTGGGCATGGGCCAGGCGATTCCGATCGCCGGCGCCCACGGTCGTGGCATCACCCAGATGCTGGAAATCGCCCTGGCTGATTTCCCCAAGGACGACGCAGAAGAACCGGAAGAGGGCGAGGAAGAGATCGTTGCCGAAGGCGAGGAAGCCAAGCGCATTCCGGGCCCGAGCGAAAAAGACGGGATCAAGATCGCCATCATCGGCCGCCCGAACGTGGGCAAGTCGACGTTGGTCAACCGCATGCTCGGTGAAGACCGGGTCATCGTCTATGACCAGCCCGGCACCACCCGCGACAGCATCTACATTCCCTTCGAGCGTAACGAAGAGAAGTACACGCTGATCGACACCGCCGGTGTGCGCAAGCGCGGCAAGATCCACGAAGAAGTTGAAAAGTTCTCCGTGGTCAAGACCCTGCAGGCGATCAAAGACGCCAACGTGGTGATCTTCGTGATGGACGCCCGCGAAGGCGTGGTCGATCACGACCTCAACCTGCTGGGCTTCGCCCTGGAAGCCGGTCGTGCGCTGGTCATCGCGATCAACAAGTGGGACGGCATGACGCCGAGCGAACGGGATTTCGTCAAGATCGAATTGCAGCGCCGACTGTTCTTTGTCGACTTCGCCGACATCCACTTCATCTCGGCCCTGCACGGCACGGGCGTGGGCAACCTCTACGCTTCGGTGCAGAACTCGTTCAAGTCGGCGGTGACCCGTTGGCCGACCAACCGCCTCACCCAGATCCTCGAAGATGCGGTCGGCGAGCACGCGCCACCGATGGTCAACAACCGTCGGATCAAGCTGCGCTACGCCCACTTGGGCGGTGCCAACCCGCCGATTATCGTGATCCACGGTAATCAGATCGAGAAGGTGCCCAAGTCGTACGTTCGTTACCTGGAGAACACCTACCGTCGCGTCCTGAAGCTGGTCGGCACGCCGATCCGCATCGAGTTCAAGGGCGGCGAGAACCCGTACGAAGGCAACAAGAACACGCTCACCGACCGCCAGGTCAACAAGAAGCGCCGCTTGATGTCGCACCACAAGAAGGCCGACAAGAAACGCCGCGACAAGCGCTGATCCAGTCTGGATCTGGGACTGTGAGGCTGTGAAGCTGTGAAGCTGTGAAGCTGTGAAGCTGTGAAGCTGTGAAGCTGTGAAGCTGTGAAGCTGTGAAGCTGTGAAGCTGTGAAGCTGTGAAGCTGTGAAGCTGTGAAGCTGTGAAGCTGTGAAGCTGTGAAGCTGTGAAGCTGTGAAACTGTGAAACTGTGAAACTGTGGGAGCAAGGCTTGCCCGCGATGAACGATAACGCGGTTTAGCTGTTACACCGCGGCGCGGCCATCGCGGGCAAGCCTTGCTCCCACAGTCTTGCTTACCACAGCTCTGGCTCCCACAGGCCTTGCTCCCACAGTCTTGCTTACCACAGTTCTGGCTCCCACAGGGCATGAGTCTTCAGCATGAGAAGGGTGCCCTGGGCGGCACCCTTTTTCATGCCCGGCGATTGGGCTATTCTCGAGCTCTCCCGCGCCGCACCAGAGCCGGGTGCAGAGCAGGGACCCTTCATGATCACCAGCAAGTTGCCGAATGTCGGCATCACGATTTTCACCCAGATGTCCCAGCTCGCCGCGCAGACGGGCGCGCTGAACCTGTCCCAGGGTTTTCCCGATTTCGATGGTCCGCAGGCCCTGCGCGATGCGGTCGGCCGGCACATTGCCCAAGGTCATAACCAATACTCACCCATGACCGGTTTACCCGCCCTGCGCCAGCAGATCGCGGCAAAGATCGCCCGCAGCTATGGCGTCAACGTCGATGCCGATCAGGAAGTCACCGTGACCCCTGGCGCGACCCAGGCGATTTTCTGTGCCATTGCGGCGGTGGTCCACAGCGGCGACGAAGTGATCGTCTTCGACCCCAGCTACGACAGCTACGAGCCTGCCGTGCTATTGGCCGGTGGGCGTTGCGTGCACGTGCCGTTGGGCCTGGATGACTTCGCCATCGACTTCGAGAAACTCGGCGAAGCCCTGAGCCCGCGTACGCGCATGATCATCCTCAACTCGCCACACAATCCCAGCGGCGCCCTGATCAGCCGCGCCGAACTGGATCAATTGGCGACGCTGATTCGCGACCGTGACATCTACCTGGTCAGCGACGAGGTCTACGAACACCTGGTGTTCGACGGCGTCGCCCACGCCAGTGTCCTGGCCCATGAAGAGCTGTACCGCCGCGCCTTCGTGGTCAGTTCGTTCGGCAAGACCTACCACGTCACCGGCTGGAAAACCGGCTACGTGGTGGCGCCAGCGGCCTTGACGGCGGAACTGCGCAAGGTGCACCAGTACGTCAGCTTCTGCGGCGTGACGCCGTTGCAGTACGCCCTGGCTGATTACATGGCCGAGCATCCGGAACATGTCGATGAACTGCCGGACTTCTACCAGGCCAAGCGCGACCTGTTCTGCGATCTGCTGGCCCCATCGCGGTTCAGCTTCAAGCGCGTGACCGGTACTTATTTCCAGTTGGTGGACTATTCGCAGATTCGCCCGGACCTGAATGACGTCGACATGGCGGTGTGGATGACCCGCGAGCATGGCGTGGCGACGATTCCGATCTCGGTGTTCTACCAGCACCCACCACAAGGCCAGCGCCTGGTGCGCCTGTGCTTTGCCAAACGTGAGGAGACGCTGCGCGAAGCAGCGCAAAAGCTATGCGTGATTTGAGCACATTGCCGGACCTCGACATTGCCCTGGTCCAGACCACCCTGGCCTGGCACGACCGCCGGGCCAACCTGGAACATTTCGAAGCGTTGCTGGAGCAGGCACGCGGGGCCGATTTGATCATCCTCCCGGAAATGTTCACCACGGGTTTCTCCATGGAATCCGAGACCCTGGCGGAGCCGGAGAACGGCCCGACGCGCCAATGGCTGAAGGCCCAGGCGGCGAAGCTGGACGCAGTGATTACCGGCAGTGTGATCATCCAGGCCGCTGACGGCAGCCATCGCAATCGCCTGCTTTGGGCGCGGCCGGATGGAGAAGTGCTGCATTACGACAAGCGCCATCTGTTTCGCATGGCGGGGGAGCACAACCACTACACCCCGGGTGAGCGACAGGTGCTGTTCGAGCTCAGGGGCTGGCGGATTCGTCCGTTGATTTGCTACGACCTACGCTTCCCGGTCTGGAGCCGCGATGCCGAGGACACCGACCTGCTGCTGTACACCGCCAACTGGCCCGGGGCGCGGCGTCAGCATTGGAACCGGCTGTTGCCGGCCCGGGCGATCGAGAACCTGTGCTACGTGGCGGCGGTAAACCGTGTTGGCACCGACGGCAAGGGCTTCGCCTATACCGGTGACAGCCAGGTATTGGATTTCCAGGGCGAGAGCTTGCTCAGCGCCGGTGAGGCGGATGGTGTGTTCAAGGTGTGCTTGAACGCAGCGGACCTGGCGGCGTATCGCACGCGGTTTCCGGCGAACCTGGATGCCGACTCGTTCGAATTCATCTAACTGAAACGTTTCAACCCTTCAGGAACGGTGTTGCGTGCCGATAACCGGTCAGCCAAGGAGAAGTCCCTATGACCAGTATCAGCGCAACCACCGTCAACCCGTACCCGACGTCGGCCCCTAAAGTCTCTATCAAGGGGGCGGAAGAGGAAAAAGCGGTCAGCCCTGTCGCCTCGACTGAAACCGATGACGACAAAGACAAGACACTGCAGGTCGATACCCGTGGCGCAAACGTCGCCGGTGCGGGTGCCGAGGCGGGTGGCAGCATCATCGAACAGTTGAAGAAGCAGATCGAGCAGGCCGAAAAACTATTGGCCCAGCAGCAGGCCCAACTGGCCCGCGTGCAGAAGAGCCAGGCCAGCGAAGAGCAGAAAGCCCAGCAGGCCATGGCCCTCCAGACCCAGATCATGGGCACCCAGGCGACATTGCAAACCCTGCGGGCATCGTTGCTGCAGGCGATGACCATCTCGATCGATACCCATGCCTGACATCTCGGTCGTCTAGTAGGGCCCCTTCGCGAGCAAGCCCGCTCCCACAGGAGATTTCTGCCAGACACAGAGTTTGTGTCCGCCGCAGATCCATTGTGGGAGCGGGCTTGCTCGCGAAGAGGTCGGAACAGCCACCCCAAAATCAAGCCGAATAAAAAAGGCCCCAGGGTTCACACCTCGGGGCCTTTTTGATTTTTCAGCGACCGATCAGGCCGCCTTGGCTTCCGGCTGGCTCAGCGACCGGTTCAGTGCACTGAACAGCGCCTTGAAGCTGGCCGTGGTGATGTTTTCATCGATGCCCACGCCGTGCACCGCACGCTCGCCGTTGACCCGCAGTTCGATGTACGCCGCCGCCTTGGCATTGGTGCCGGCGCCGATGGCGTGTTCGTTGTAGTCCATGATCTCCACCGGAATTGGCAGGCCGGCCACCAGCGCTTCCAGCGCGCCGTTGCCCTTGCCGCGCCAGTGCAGGTTGGTCTCGCCCTGGCCCTTGCTCGCCACTTCCACTTCCACGGCGCTGTTGCCGTTTTCTTCCTGCAGGCGATGGCTGACCAGCGCGTACGGAGTGTTGGCTTGCAGGTATTCACGCTGCAGCAAGGCGTGGATCTGCTGGGCCGTCATTTCCAGGCCCAGGCGATCGGTTTCGCGCTGTACCACCTGGCTGAATTCGATCTGCATGCGACGCGGCAGGCTGATGCCGTATTCCTGTTCCAGCAGGTAGGCGATGCCGCCCTTGCCCGACTGGCTGTTGACGCGAATCACCGCCTCGTAGCTGCGGCCGATGTCGGCCGGGTCGATCGGCAGGTATGGCACTTCCCACAGACCGTCCGATTTCTGCTGGGCGAAGCCCTTGCGGATGGCGTCCTGGTGCGAGCCGGAGAACGCGGTGTGGACCAGGTCGCCAACGTACGGATGACGCGGGTGCACCGGGATCTGGTTGCATTCCTCGACCACTTTGCGCACGCCGTCGATGTCGGAGAAGTCCAGCCCGGGGTTGATGCCCTGGGTGTAGAGGTTCAGCGCCACGGTCACCAGGTCGACGTTACCGGTGCGTTCGCCGTTGCCGAACAGGCAGCCTTCGACACGGTCGGCGCCGGCCATCAGGCCCAGCTCGGTAGCGGCCACGCCGGTGCCACGGTCGTTGTGGGTGTGCAGGCTGATCAGCACGCTGTCACGACGGGTGATGTTGCGGTGGAACCACTCGATCTGGTCGGCGTAGATGTTCGGCGTGGCGACTTCCACGGTGGCCGGCAGGTTGAGGATCACCTTGCGCTCGGGCGTCGGGTTCCAGACTTCGATCACCGCGTCGCAGACTTCCTTGGCGAATTCCAGCTCAGTGGCGCTGAAAGTCTCTGGCGAATACTCGAACTGCCACTGGGTTTCCGGCTGCTGCGCGGCGTATTTGACGAACAGCTTGGCCGCGTTCACCGCGATTTCCTTCACGCCTTCCTTGTCCTGGTTGAACACGATGCGGCGGAACGACGGGCAGGTGGCGTTGTACAGGTGGACGATGGCTTTTTTCGCGCCGCGCAGGGATTCGAACGTACGGGCGATCAGGTCTTCACGGGCCTGGGTCAGCACCTGGATGGTGGTGTCGTCCGGGATGTGACCTTCTTCGATGAGGGTACGCACGAAGTCGAAGTCGGTTTGCGAAGCGGCTGGGAACGAGGCTTCGATTTCCTTCACGCCCACCGCGACCAGGGTTTTCCAGAAGCGCAGCTTCTTGACCGCGTCCATCGGCTCGATCAGCGACTGGTTGCCGTCGCGCAGGTCGGAGCTGCACCAGATCGGCGCGGCGGTGATGGTCTTCGACGGCCAGGTGCGATCCGGCAGGTTGATGGTCGGGAAGGCACGGTATTTGGAAGACGGGTCTTTGAGCATGCTCATGGGGAAATCCTTAATGTCGTGGCCGGAAAAAGGCGGCCTGCCGGTGGTTCGATGGGGGTGGCTTCACAGCCGGGACGAGGTGCCGCGATTCAGCCCGGCAGTCGTGCGCTGACGAGGCACAGGCTGCGGTGCTGGCGAAGCTGAATGAGGGTGTGAGAGGTTTTCATGCCCTCAACCCTAACCGCGTGGGGAGAGGATCGCAAGCAGTCGGAAAAAATTGAGAGAAGTTCTGCTTTTAGGCGGGTTTGCGAGATTTAATCGCGTGACTATCAGGTATTTGTAGTTTTATTGCGTCGATGCTTGTCACTCGGCAATCCATGGCGAAGAGTTGCGATGCCGCTGGCCCTTTCGCGAGCAAGCCCGCTCCCACAGGGGAATGTGGATGATTTCAGAATCAACGCTGTACCTGTGGGAGCGGGCTTGCTCGCGAAGAGGCCAGTGGCCTCACCGCAAAATACTCAGGGTTGGAAAGCGCCGATAAAAATCGCCGGATCCACCCGCGCATCGTTCAGGCTGATGTTCCAGTGCATGTGCGGTCCGGTCGCCCGGCCGGTGGCGCCGACCTTGCCCACCACGGTGCCCCGGGCCAGTTGCTGGCCGACCTTCACGTCGATCTTCGACATGTGGCAGAACATGCTGATGAAACCTTGGCCATGGTCGACGAACACGGTGTTGCCATTGAAGAAGTAATTGCCGGTGAGGATCACCTTGCCGGCGGCCGGGGTCTTGATCGGCGTGCCGGCGGGCACGGCGAAGTCCAGGCCGGCGTGGGGGTTGCGTTCTTCGCCGTTGAAGAAGCGGCGCACGCCGAACTTGCTCGACAGCGGGCCGTTGACCGGTTTGTCCAGCAACAGGTTGCTGGGGATGTTCGGGCTGAAGCTGCGGTAGGCCTTCAGTTGCACCGCCAGTTCGGCCTCGATGCGTTTGAGGTCCGCCGGGTTCGGGTTGACCTGGCGCTTGTTCTTCAGGGTGATGTGTTGCTCGGGGTACTTCTTGTAGCCGACCACGAACGGCTGGGTGCCGCCGCCACTGCTGATCTGTTGCGTGCCGGGCTGCACCGTCAGCGGGATGCCGACAATCGCCAGCCAGTTTTCCTGTTCCTTGACCACCAGCACCGGCTTGCCCTGGTAACTGGCTTTCGGTGCCTTGGCGGCGCTGCCCAGGTCCACCACGGCCACGCCGCCGGGCACCGGTTTGTTCAGCAGGCGGGTGATGTAACTGTCGGCGTGGGCGTTGAAGGTCAGGCACAGCAAGAGCAAAGGGGCGAGATATCGCGGCATGAATCAATCCAGTAAAGAAAGGGTGACCGGCGTCAGGTGATTGTCTTCGACCCGCACCAGCAATTCGCCTTCGCCGAGCTTGGCGGTCAGGCGCTGGCCGGTCTGGGTTTGCCCGGCACTGCGGATCGCCTGGCCGCGTTCGTCGAGCAAAATGCTGTAGCCCCGGCCAAGGGTCGCCAGGGGGCTGACGATGTGCAGCGTCTGCATCTGGTTGTGCAATTGCACGCGGCGCGTCTTGAGGCCTTCGCGCATGGCCCGGGGCAGGCGTTCGGCCAGGCTGTCCAGGCGCTGGCGCAGCAAGGCCAGTTGCCGGCCCGGATGTTGCCCGGCCAGGCGGGTTTCCAGGCGGATCAGGCGTTCGCGGCGGGTATTGAGGCTGCGTTCGAACGCCCGGCGCATGCGCATGTCCAGGTCGTCGAGGCGCTGGGCTTGCTGGCGCAGGCGTTCGCCGGGGTGGCGCAGGCGTCGGGTGAGGCCTTCGAGGCGCAGCTGATCGCGCATCAGCCGGTCACGCATGCGCATCACCAGTCGGCGATGCAGGCTTTCGACCCGACGCACCAGGTCGCCGGCATCCGGCGCCAGCAGTTCGGCGGCGGCGGACGGGGTCGGGGCGCGGACGTCGGCGACGAAATCGCTGATGGACACGTCGGTTTCATGGCCCACGGCGCTGACGATCGGCGTGACGCAGGCATCCACCGCCCGGGCCACGGCTTCTTCGTTGAAGCACCACAAGTCTTCCAGCGAACCACCGCCCCGGGCCAGGATCAACGCGTCGAAACCACGGGCATCGGCCAGTTTCAGGGCGCGGACGATTTGCGCGGTGGCTTCGCGGCCTTGCACGGCGGTGGGGATCAGCGTCAGGGCAATCTGCGGCGCGCGCCGGCGGAACACGCTGATGATGTCGCGGATCACCGCGCCGGTGGGCGAGCTGATGATGCCGATGCGTTGCGGATGGGCCGGCAGCGGCACTTTGCGCTCGGCACTGAACAGGCCTTCGGCGCTGAGCTTTTCCTTCAGGGCGTCGAAGGCCAGGCGCAGGGCGCCATCGCCGGCCGGCTCGACGGTGTCGAGGATCAATTGATAGTCGCCACGGCCTTCGAACAGCGAGACCTTGCCGCGCACTTTCACCGCCAGCCCGTCCTTCAAGGCCTGGCGCACCCGCGCGGCATTCTGCCGGAACAGCGCGCAACGCACCTGGGCGCCACTGTCCTTGAGGGTGAAATACACATGGCCGGAGGCGGGGCGGGCGAGGTTGGAGATTTCGCCCTCGACCCAGATGTTGCTGAACACGTCTTCAAGCAACACCCGCGCACGGCCGTTGAGCTGGCTGACAGTCAGGACCTCACGGTCCAGGCCCAGTCGGGCAAAGGGATCTTTAATCATGGGCGGCATGATAAGGGGATTCGCAGGGGAATCTCCATGTGTACAGATAACTCCTCCTGTGCACTGCCTGTCAGACCGAGTCGCCGCCTTCGCGAGCAAGCCCGCTCCCACAGGTACAGCATCAATCTTGAAATCGCCGATATCCCCTGTGGGAGCGGGCTTGCTCGCGAAGGCGCTAGGTCTGTCACCACAAATGCTGGATATGCCCCCGACCTCTGGCTAAAGTCCCCGCTCTCCTCATCAAGGAAGTGCCGGATGAATCTTCTCCCATGGCTGGGCCAATGGGCCTTCGCCCCCATGGAATGGCTGGTGATCGGCTCGGCCATTGCCCTGGCCTACATCGTGTTCGGCATTGCCGGGTTCGGCACGGCGCTGGTGGCCGCGCCCATCCTGCTGCTGTTCATGCCGCTGTCGAAAATCGTCCCGCTGCTGGTCTTGCTCGATTTCGTCGCGGCCTTCGGCAACTTGCTGCCCTCGCGCCGAGATGTGTCCCGGCCGGAGCTGCTGCGGTTGCTGCCGTGCATGGCACTGGGTTGCACCCTCGGGGTGATTTTCCTGCTCAACCTCAAGTCCGACCTGTTGTTGCTGTTGATGGGGGTGTTCATCAGTTGCTATGCGATCTACAGCCTGTTGATAAAAACCCGGCCGACGCAGTTGTCAGCGCGGTGGGCGTTTCCGATGGGCACGGTGGGCGGGATGTTCGGCGCGTTGTTTGGCAGTGGCGGCTTTTTATATGCCATCTATCTGAACAGTCGCTTGCCCAAGGACGCGGCCCGAGCCACGCAAAGTGCCCTGATCAGTTGCAGCACCGTGGTGCGCCTGAGCCTGTTTATCGTGGCCGGGGTGTATGCCGAGCTACCCTTGTTGGTACTGGCGCTGTGTTTGTTGCCGGCCATGGCGCTGGGGTTGTGGGTAGGGCGTCGCTTGACCATGAAGATGTCGCGAGAGGCATTCGTGCGGCTGGTCACCTGGCTGGTGCTTGCCAGCGGTCTTGCGTTGATCGGGCGCTACCTGAGTGCTTGACCTGGCCCCGCCAGGGATTAAGCTGCCGGCCTTTGATCAGACCCTGCCAGGGAAACAGCCAGGCCTCGCCATGAACTCGCAAAGCATCATCGTTCCGAAAATTTCCACCCTGCCGGTCCACGAGCCTCGGGCCCGGGCGATCGTGCGCTGGCTGGTGCGCAAGAATATCGTCGAAGAACAACTGACCACCTGCGGGCGCACCGGCAGTCGCATGGCCCACGCCATCGCCTCCGGTGCCCGCGACGTGGTCATGCACCCCGAAGCCTTGCCGTTCGGTGAGGCGATCAATGGCCTGGAGATCATCACCAAGCGCTGCATCTATACGCCGGCCAAGGGCTTTCTCGAAGAAGCCGGTTGCGCCGAGTGCCGCAAGGAAGTCGGCGAAGCGCTGTTCGAAAGCCTGGAAGACTGGATGCCGGCGCGCACCGACAACTTCACCTGCCCCGAATGCGGCCATGAAGATGACATCAACGGCTTCCTGTTCCTGCAGCCCTGCGGCTTTTCCAACCTGGGGTTCATCTTCAACAATTGGCTGGAGGCGGGGTTCAAGCAGGACTTTCTCGATGAATTCGCCGATTGGCTCGACCAGCCGGTGAGTTGGGTGAAGGTGGAGTTGTAGATAGGTACACCACAGGATGCTTTTGTGGCGAGGGGATTTATCCCCGCTGGGCTGCGCAGCAGTCCCCAAGCAGTCGACTCAATCTGCCAGATGTACCGCATGGTCTGGGTTTAGGGCCGCTTCGCGCCCCAGCGGGGATAAATCCCCTCGCCACAGGGTTTGGTGTACAACAAGAATTGTTGGTTTTAGCCCGTCAATCAGCCCGGCAATAATAGACAGAGTTTTACATTGAGCCAGACGGGGTCCATGAGTATAATGGCGCGCTTCCATTTTCCCGCTCGGGAGCCCCCGCGATGCTGCGTATCAGCCAAGAAGCTCTGACCTTCGACGACATTCTCCTAGTGCCCGGTTATTCCGAAGTACTGCCTAACGAAGTCAGTCTCAAAACCCGTCTCACCCGTGGCATCGAACTGAATATCCCCCTGGTTTCCGCCGCCATGGACACCGTGACCGAAGCCCGTCTGGCCATTGCCATGGCCCAGGAAGGCGGTATCGGTATCATCCACAAGAACATGACCATCGAACAGCAGGCCGCCGAAGTGCGCAAGGTCAAGCGGTTCGAGGCTGGCGTGGTCAAGGATCCGATTACCATCGAGGCTGACGCCACGGTCCGGGATCTGTTCGAACTGACCCGCATGCACAACATCTCCGGCGTTCCGGTGCTGCACGATGGCGACCTGGTCGGCATCGTCACCTCCCGCGACGTGCGTTTCGAGAACCGCCTGGATGCCACCGTCCGCCAAGTGATGACGCCTAAAGAGCGCCTGGTCACGGTCAAGGAAGGCACCAACAAGGACGAAGTCCGCGAGTTGCTGCACAAGCACCGCATCGAGCGCGTGCTGATCGTCGACGACAAATTCGCCCTCAAGGGCATGATGACCGTCAACGACATCGAAAAAGCCAAGGCCTACCCGCTGGCCAGCAAGGACGACCAAGGTCGTCTGCGCGTCGGCGCTGCGGTCGGCACCGGCAAGGACACCGGTGACCGTGTCGCCGCCCTGGTCAGTGCCGGTGTTGACGTGGTGGTGGTCGACACCGCCCACGGCCACTCCAAAGGCGTGATCGACCGCGTTCGCTGGGTCAAGCAGAACTTCCCTGAAGTGCAGGTGATCGGCGGCAACATCGCCACCGGCGCTGCCGCCAAGGCCCTGGCCGAAGCCGGCGCCGACGCGGTCAAGGTCGGTATCGGCCCTGGCTCGATCTGCACCACCCGTATCGTTGCCGGTGTCGGCGTGCCGCAGATCAGCGCCATCGCCAACGTCGCCGCCGCCCTTGAAGGCACCGGCGTGCCGTTGATCGCCGACGGCGGTATCCGCTTCTCCGGTGACCTGTCCAAGGCCATCGTAGCCGGTGCCTCCTGCGTGATGATGGGTTCGATGTTTGCCGGTACCGAAGAAGCACCGGGCGAGATCGAGCTGTTCCAGGGCCGTAGCTACAAGGCTTATCGCGGCATGGGTTCGCTGGGCGCCATGTCCCAGGCCCAGGGCTCTTCCGACCGTTACTTCCAGGACTCCTCCGCGGGTGCCGAGAAGCTGGTGCCGGAAGGCATCGAAGGTCGCGTGCCGTACAAAGGCACCCTGAGCGCCATCATCCATCAACTGATGGGCGGCCTGCGTTCTTCCATGGGCTACACCGGCAGCGCCAACATCGAAGAGATGCGCACCAAGCCTGAATTCGTGCGTATCACCGGCGCTGGCATGGCCGAGTCCCATGTCCACGACGTGCAGATCACCAAGGAAGCGCCGAACTACCGCGTAGGTTAAGGCCTCCAGCAAAACGTTAATCACCGGGGCTGTTCATTCAGCCCCGAGTTGTTTCTGATTCACTACATGAGAATGAGTCATGGCCCTCGACATTCACGCTCACCGCATCCTGATCCTCGACTTCGGTTCCCAGTACACCCAGCTGATCGCCCGCCGCGTGCGTGAAATCGGCGTGTACTGCGAATTGCATCCGTTCGACATGGATGACGAAGCGATTCGCGAATTCGCGCCTAAAGGCGTCATCCTCGCCGGCGGCCCCGAGTCCGTGCACGAAGCCGACAGCCCGCGCTGCCCGCAAGCCGTGTTCGACCTGGGCGTGCCCGTCTTCGGTATCTGCTACGGCATGCAGACCATGGCTGAACAACTGGGCGGCAAGGTCGAAGGTTCGGACCTGCGTGAGTTCGGTTATGCCCGCGTTGACGTAGTCGGCAAGAGCCGCCTGTTGGACGGCATCGAGGACCACGTCGACGCCGACGGCCTGTTCGGCCTGGACGTGTGGATGAGCCACGGTGACAAGGTCACCAGGATGCCGGAAGACTTCCACATCCTGGCCAGCACCCCGAGCTGCCCGATTGCCGGCATGTTCAACGATGATCGCCGTTACTACGGCGTGCAGTTCCACCCTGAAGTGACCCACACCAAGCAGGGCGGCCGCATCCTGTCGCGCTTCATCCTCGACATCTGCGAGTGTGAAGCCCTGTGGACCCCGTCGAAAATCGCTGAAGACGCCATTGCCCAAGTCCGTGCTCAAGTCGGTACTGACAACGTGCTGCTCGGCCTGTCCGGCGGCGTTGACTCCTCGGTGGTTGCCGCATTGCTGCACAAGGCCATTGGCGACCAGCTGACCTGCGTCTTCGTCGACAACGGCCTGCTGCGCCTGCACGAAGGCGAGCAAGTGATGGCCATGTTCGCCGAGAACATGGGCGTCAAGGTGATCCGCGCCAACGCCGAAGAGCAGTTCCTGAACAACCTGGCCGGCGAGTCCGACCCGGAGAAAAAGCGCAAGATCATCGGCCGCACTTTCATCGACGTGTTCGATGCCCAGTCCAACAAGCTGGACAACATCAAGTACCTGGCCCAGGGCACCATCTACCCCGACGTGATCGAGTCGGCCGGCGCCAAGAGCGGCAAGGCCCACGTGATCAAGTCCCACCACAACGTCGGTGGCCTGCCGGAAGAGATGAACCTCAAGCTGGTCGAGCCGCTGCGCGAACTGTTCAAGGACGAAGTGCGTCGCCTGGGTCTTGAGCTGGGCCTGCCGTACGACATGGTCTACCGCCACCCATTCCCGGGCCCGGGCCTGGGCGTGCGGATCCTCGGCGAAGTGAAGAAGGAATACGCCGACCTGCTGCGTCGCGCCGACCACATCTTCATCGAAGAACTGCGCAAGGCCGACTGGTACCACAAGGTCAGCCAGGCCTTCGTGGTGTTCCAACCGGTGAAATCGGTGGGCGTGGTCGGCGATGGCCGTCGTTACGCCTGGGTCGTGGCCCTGCGTGCCGTGGAAACCATCGACTTCATGACCGCGCGCTGGGCACACCTGCCGTACGAGCTGCTGGAAACCGTTTCCGGGCGCATCATCAATGAAATCGAAGGTATTTCTCGCGTGACGTACGACGTGTCGAGCAAGCCGCCGGCGACGATTGAGTGGGAATGATGGGGCGCCGGCACTGACCGGCAGCCATTAGCGAGAAACACCCTGAAGCCCGCTTAATTGCGGGCTTTTGGCGTTTGAACCCAGGGCTTGGTCACGTTCGACTGATAATAACTTTCCGATAGGACTGTTCTGCAAAACACCTATGTGGCGAGGGACAAGCTCCCTCGCCACATTGTTAAGCGGTCCATGCTGCTTGTGCCGTCTATGCACCGATTTCCCCATCGTTGTTCCTGACCTGTCCACGTTTGTCCGTCGCTCCCCTGAAAGTGAATGTCACCTGGCGGCTCAGTCACCTTTCGCTACGATTCCCCGCCTCAACGAGCATCGAGAAATGCTTATCATCGAACGGCGAGACCCAACAGGAGCGTCGCCGGCATGCCTCGCGAAACGCTGTTGTAGCCAAGTTATCTCCCCCGCACCCATGCCGTGCCCGGGCAAGCGTGTCCGTGCTGGTAGTGAGTGCTGTCGTTTAAAAGAAAGAGTAAGGTTGTCATTTGACAACCTGGCGAGTCATGCGAATACTGGAGATCAAGGATGATTCGTCCAACGCATCCGAAGAAAGAAATTGAAGAAGCGCTTAGGCATGCCGAAGGGCATGGCTGGCGCATAGAGGTTGGCGGCAGTCACGCCTGGGGGCGGGTTTATTGCCCGTACAAAGAGGTGGAGTGCCGTTGTGGCGAGTTCTGTATCACTTCGATATGGAGCACGCCGAAGAGCCCTGGCAACCATGCGCGAGCCTTGCGACGCGTTGTGGACAATTGCACTGCGCATCGCGACCGACACGACGTTGATGGCGATGCTGAGGAATAGAACAATGGAATATATTTTTACCTTGAAATATCAGCTTGCTGACGACGGTTGTGCCATGGATGAACTGGTCGAACGGCTGGGAGAAGCGGGCTGCGACGATGCCTTGGTAGGCATCGGGCAGCCAGGGCGTCTGGCGCTTGAGTTCACTCGCGAGGCTCCTGATGCGGTCAAGGCTGTGCTTAGCGCTCTGGCCGACGTCCATCGCGCGGTGCCGTCGGCCAAATTGATCGAGGTTGCGCCTGATTTGGTCGGGTTGACCGACGTTGCCGAGATCGTAGGTGTGTCTCGGCAGAACATGCGCAAGCTGATGTTGGCCCATCCAGCTAGCTTCCCGACACCGGTGCATGAGGGCAGTACATCTATCTGGCATTTGGCAGATGTTCTGGGTTGGCTGCAGGCCAGGGGCAGCTATTCGCTTACCAAGAATGTGTTGGATGTGGCCCAAGTGGCGCTGCAGGTCAACGTTGCGAAAGAAGGTCGACGGTTGCCTGGTATGGCTTGCGAAGAGTTGGACGCTTTGGTTGGGTGACAGTCTTGGGGAATAACGGAGTAGCCGAAGCTGGCGCATGGCGATAACGGTTCCGGGGGGCTGCTGTGCAGCCCAACGGGGATAAATCCCCTCGCCACAGGGGCAGAGGCGTTTTCCAGGTGTCTGTGCCTAGCCGCTGCGCAAAGTCGTGTTTCAAATTGTGCTTAAATGCCAACTTCCCCATCGTTGCTCTTGGCTTGTCCACGTTTGTCCGTCGCTCTCTGCTCGTGAATGCGCAAAGCTGTCGGCCGCTCACAACAAGACTGCAAACTTCCATCCCAAGAACACCGTGCCGACAAACTCAGAAACGGTGTCACTGCCCTTATGTTCAAACGCATCCTGTCCGCTCTGAGCGGCAAGAAATCCAGCACGTCGACACCGGTTTCTTCCGCGCACGCTGATGCGCCGCCGCCCCAGCCGGACGAGGGTGAATTGATCACGGTCTACGACAGCTACGGTCGTGAGATGCAGATCACCCGCAACGAGTGGCGCAACAACGTCTTCCTGCCAAACCTGCGAGAGAAATGGAATTCTGCCGACGAACTCTACAGCCTGATTATCTCGGGTTTGAATGATGGTTTTGTCGCTGACTTGATTCCGGCCGCGGCACAACTGGTCGAGATCGACAGCAACCCCGAGCGCAGCCATGTCATCCAGGGCATTGTGCTGCTGGAGAACGGCCAGCTCGATGCCGCCGAAAACGCGCTGCGCACCGGGATGGCGAAAGTGGGCGCGACAGGCACCTTGCTGACCAACCTGGCCAAGGTCTTCAGCGAGCGCGGCGAGCAGGCGCTTGCCGATGAAACGCTTTGGCACGCGATCCAGGCCGACCCGAATCAAGAGAATGGCCTGTTGTGGTGGGCGGCCCTTCAGCGGGAACGAGGGGGCGAGGCGGGTTATCTCGAGGCGCTGCGTACCGTGGCTGCGTTGCCCGGCAGTTGGCGTGCGCCCTTGTGGTTGGCGCGTCATTGCCTGGAACAGAAGGACGTCCAATCGGCACGCGGGTTTTACACGCAGGTGCTGACGGCGGGTACGTTCGACGGCAGCGCGCTGATGATGATCTCGGGCGACTTGGGTAACAACGGCCAGATTCCACTGATCATCGAGCTGGTCGAGCCCGTCTATGATGAGCGCAAACACGACCCCATGGCCGGTATCAACTTGCTGCGCGCCTATCAGGAACTTGGCCAAGCGGCCGCAGGCGAGGCGCTGCTCGCCCGCCTGTATGCCCTGGGTTTTGCGCCGATCAAAAGCCAGCTCGACCAGTTTGCCCAAGCCTTCCAGCAAATGCACAAGCAGGACGCCCAAGGCGTGCCGGTGGATCCTGAAAGCCTGCAGTTCGCGACGTTGGCATTGAGCCAGCCGATCTGGCACTACGGTTTGCGCAACGCCGATTGGTTCTTCGCGCAGAAACCGGAAGGGGCATCGCAAATCGGTTTCTTCGCGCTGTCCAAAAGCACAGACGGGGCAGAGCGCGCCGAATCGCAACGGGAGGATGAACTGGGGCGCTTCTCGCGCGCGATTCCTCTCTACCTGGCCGAAGCCGTGCACTACTGGAGCGACCATGTAGGCACGTGTTATATCCAAATCGTGGAAGGCGGCGGCCCGGTGCTATCGGGGGGTGAAGCCGACGGCCAAGCGCTTTTCGATATCGTGCCGCCGACGATGAAGTCCTTCATCACCGGCGAGATCGGCTGTTCGGGTGAAGGTGATCTAGCCCAATGGCAGCTTTCCCTGAGCCTCTGGGACTGCGCGACTCGCACCAGGCAAACTACCGAAAGCGGCAGCGCGACGAAGGCCGGCATCGGTGCTCTGGTACTCGACCTTGAGCAGCGTTTGCTTGCGCGCATTGGCCTGAAGCGCGAGACGCCCGTGGATTCGTTCTACCTGCATCCCACCGCCGAAGCCTTGCCGGTCTACCTGACCGAGCTGGGCCAGGCCTTCATGTTGACGCTGCTGGCGAACGGGCGCATGCCTAAATCCGCGATGTGGGGTGAGCGTGCCATGCTCGACTGGCCGCTGAACATGGCTCTTCATTGGCCCACGGTGGAAGTCGCCAAGCTGATGTACATCTCCGGGTTGGGCAAGGCCCACGATTACCAGTCGGACGTGCTCGCCGAATACAAAGAGCGCAGCCTGCAGTGGCTGCGCGAGTTGGAGCAGGCGGGCAACCCTGCATCGCGCTTGGCGCCGTTGATATGGAAGGTGTTCGGTATGCAGGCGGAGCTACAGGCTTACCTGCGCCACCTGCCCGACGATACAAGTGCTGCGCACAAGGCCTGGTTGGAGCGGGTGAGCGAGTAGTCGCTCGGCTTTTTTTACGCCACGCGGTGCAAAAGCACGCTGATCGTTCGAATTATTCTCCTATCGGGAAAACGCTGGGAAAAACCACCACACGTTTTTTTCATCTTGCTTTCCTTACCGTTTCTCATCTGCGGGTGTATCGTATTCGCCTTTTGCGGGCCCAACGGTTCGCCGCGGATTCAATAGGTGGTTGCGTTCATGTCCTTTACCCGTCGCCAAATACTCGGTGGCCTGGCCGGTCTTGTTGTCGTTGGCGTGGGGGCGGGAGGTGCGTCGCGGTACTGGTTGGGCAAGCGCGCCGATGCCGAGGCCGGTCACGACTATGAATTGATCGCCGCACCGCTGGACGTCGAGCTGGTGGCCGGGCACAAGACCCAGGCCTGGGCGTTTGGCTCTTCGGCGCCGGGCACCGAGTTGCGGGTGCGCCAGGGTGAGTGGCTGCGGGTACGTTTCATCAATCACCTGCCGGTCGCCACCACCATTCATTGGCACGGGATCCGTTTGCCGCTGGAGATGGACGGTGTGCCGTATGTCTCGCAATTGCCGGTGCTGCCGGGCGAGTATTTCGATTACAAATTCCGCGTGCCGGACGCTGGCAGCTATTGGTATCACCCCCACGTCAACAGCAGCGAAGAGCTCGGGCGTGGGCTGGTGGGGCCGTTGATCATCGAAGAGCGTGAGCCCACCGGTTTCAAGTACGAACAAACCCTGAGCCTCAAGAGCTGGCATGTGGACGAGCAGGGCGAGTTCGTCGCGTTCAGCATTCCCCGTGAAGCGGCGCGTGGCGGCACGGCTGGCCGGCTGGCGACCATCAACGGCGTGGCGCAAGCGGTGATTGACCTGCCGGCCGGGCAGATCACCCGGGTGCGCTTGCTCAACCTGGACAACACCCTGACGTATCGCATCAACATCCCAGGCGTTGAAGCGCAGATCTATGCACTGGACGGCAACCCCATCGAACCGCGCCCGTTGGGCAAGGAATACTGGCTTGGCCCGGGCATGCGCATTTGCCTGGCGATCAAGGCACCGCCAGCCGGCGAAGAGTTGTCGTTGCGCAATGGCCCGGTGCGCCTGGGGACCTTGCGTTCGGTGCCTAACAGTGACGCGCCGAGCCAATGGCCGCCGGCGCTGCCGCCCAATCCTGTGTCCGAGCCGGACCTGGCCAATGCCGAAAAACTCAACTTCAATTTCGAATGGGTTGGCTCGGTGTCGGTCAATGTCGACAATGGCAAGCCACCGAGCCTGTGGCAGATCAACGGCAAGGCCTGGGACATCACCGACAAGACCTGCGCCGACCGGCCGATCGCCACGCTGAAGAAAGGCCAGAGCTACATTTTCGAATTGAAGAACATGACCCAGTACCAGCACCCGATCCACTTGCACGGCATGAGCTTCAAGGTGATTGCGTCGAACCGGCACAAGGTCGTGCCGTATTTCACCGACACTTACCTGCTGGGCAAGAACGAGCGGGCGCAGGTGGCGCTGGTGGCGGATAATCCAGGCGTGTGGATGTTCCACTGCCATGTGATCGACCACATGGAAACCGGCCTGATGGCCGCCATCGAGGTGGCTTGATGCGCCAGATTCGCCCTGCCAGGATCATCGACCGCAGCCGTGACCAGGACTTCATGCGCGAAGCCCTGGCCCTCGCCGCACAAGGCGCCGCCCTGGGCGAAGTGCCCGTGGGCGCGGTGCTGGTGCAGGACGGCGAGATCATCGGACGCGGTTTCAACTGCCCGATCAGCGGCTACGACCCCAGTGCCCACGCCGAAATGGTCGCCATCCGCGCCGCCGCCCAGGCGGTGAGCAACTATCGCCTGCCCGGCAGCACGCTGTATGTGACGCTGGAGCCATGCAGCATGTGCGCTGGCCTGATCGTCCATTCGCGTATCGCCCGGGTCGTCTACGGCGCCCTGGAGCCCAAGGCCGGCATCGTGCAGAGCCAGGGGCAGTTCTTCAACCAGGGCTTCCTGAACCATCGGGTGATGTACGAGGGCGGGGTGTTGGCCGAGGAATGCAGCACCATGCTGAGTGAGTTCTTCAAGGCCCGAAGAGCCAAATCCTCAGACTAAACACTTATCTCCTGTGGGAGCGAACCTCTGTAGGAGTGAACCTTTGTGGGAGCAAGGCTTGCCCGCGATGAACGATAACGCGGCCTTGCTATAGACCGCGGTGCCTCCATCGCGGGCAAGCCTTGCTCCCACAAGGGCTCGCCCCCACAGGGGGGATTTGTGGCTGTCTGGGTTATTTCCGCGCCACAATCACCGCCCGCATCGGCGCCGGCAGCCCTTCGATGGTTTTGCTGTGGTCGGCGGGGTCGAGGAAGTCGCTCAGCGACTGATACTTCATCCACTCGGTGCTGCGCTGTTCCTCTACGGTGGTCAGGCTCACGTCCACGCAACGCACGTCGCTGAACCCGGCGCGGCGCAGCCAGCGCTCCAGGGCCGGGACCGACGGCAGGAACCACACGTTGCGCATCTGCGCGTAGCGGTCCTCGGGCACCAGCACCTGGTGTTCGTCGCCCTCGATCACCAGGGTTTCCAGCACCAGTTCACCGCCCTTGACCAGGCAGTCCTTCAAGGCCAGCAGGTGCTCGATCGGCGAGCGGCGGTGGTAGAACACGCCCATGGAAAACACGGTGTCGAAGCCTTCCAACTCGGGTGGCAGGGCCTCGAAGGGGAACGGCAAATGCCAGGCGTTGGGCTGCGACAGGTAGCGCTGCACCGCCTGGAACTGGCAGAAGAACAGCCAATTGGGGTCGACGCCGATCACCGTGTCAGCCCCGGCGCCGAGCATGCGCCACATGTAGTAGCCGTTGCCGCAGCCCACATCGAGGATGCGCTTGCCTTTCAGGTCCAGGTGCGGGGCCACCCGTGACCACTTCCAGTCCGAGCGCCATTCGGTGTCCACGTGCACGCCAAACAGGTCGAAAGGGCCTTTGCGCCATGGCGACAGGCCCATCAACGCGGTACGCATTTGCGCACGGGTTTCGTCGGAACAATCGGTGTCGAGCGTCAGACCATTCAGCAGGTCGACCGTGGTGGGTTGCAAGGCCGGCAGCGCATCGAGCGCGCTTTGCCAACGCTCCAGATCGCCATGGCCCTTTTCCATCTTGCTGTCGAGTTGCGTCTGCAGCGTCGCGGCCCATTCGGCCAGGGGCGTGCCGGCCAGATGGCGGGCGAGGGGGGACAGATCAATCATGGCAGGGCAATCAACGAGGCGAAGTTAAGACACTGGAACCACGGCACGACTTTCGAGAACCCGGCTGCCAGCAGGCGCTCGCGGTGTTCTTCGAGGCTGTCGGGCTTCATGACGTTTTCGATGGCGCTGCGTTTCTGGGCAATTTCCAGCTCGCTGTAGCCGTTGGCGCGCTTGAACGCCACGTGCAGGTCGGTGAGCAGGGCGTGTTCCTCGGCATCGTTGAACCGCAATTTTTCCGACAGGATCAGGGCGCCGCCCGGCAGCAGGGACTGGCGGATGCGGCTCAACAATGCGGTGCGCTGGTCCGGCGCGATGAATTGCAGGGTGAAGTTCAGTGCCACCACCGAGGCCGGCTGGAACGTCAGGGCGAGGATGTCGCCTTCGATCACTTCCACCGGCAGCAGCTCCTGGAGCATCGAGTCCTGGCCGTTGAGGTATTCGCGGCAGCGCTCGACCATGGCCGCCGAGTTATCCACAGCGATTACCCGGCAACCGTCCGTGCGCACGTGGCGGCGCAGGGCCTGGGTCACGGCGCCCAGGGACGAGCCCAGGTCGTAGAGCACGCTGCCCGGCTGGGCGAATTGCGCGGCGAGCACGCCAAGGTTTTCGACAATGGTCGGGTAACCCGGTACCGAACGCTTGATCATGTCCGGAAACACCCGCACCACGTCCTCGTTGAAGGCGAAGTCCGGCACTTGGGCCAGGGGTTGGGCGAATAGGCGATCGGGATCTTTGCTCACGGCGGTTCCAGCGGCATGGGTGGTGAAAAGGCCGGCATTTTAACCAAAAAACCTGTGGGAGCGAGCTTTGTGGGAGTAAGGCTTTGTAGGAGTAAGGTTTTGTGGGAGTAGGGCTCTGTGGGAGCAAGGCTTGCCCGCGATGAACGATAATGCGGTCTTGCTATAGACCGCGGTACCTTCATCGCGGGCAAGCCTTGCTCCCACAGATCCTTGCTCCCACAGAGCTTTGTTCCCATATTTATCTTTGTTCAGTGTGGCTTTTGGGTAAACGCCGACGCCGTAATCCCCCACTGGCCCAGCCAGTAACTGACGATGATCAGGTAAGGCGCGGCATGGAAGGGCTGCACGAACCGGTTGATGCCGATCAGGCTGTCGGAGAACACAAACGCCAGCGCCCCGGCGGCGGCCAGCCAGGCCGAGCGTTTCGGCACGCCGGTGCCCAGTCGCGCCAACGCTCGCCAGAGCATGGCGCTGATGGCCAGGCCGTAGACAATCACCGGCACCAGCAACGGCCCGAGGCCGTTCGACACCAGGATCCCCAACAGCACCGCGCCGATGCCCAAGGCCAGGGCCAATGGCAGCAGTGCCGGGCGGCGGCAGTCGCTGAGGTAGGCTTTCAGGTAGGCCAGGTGCGCCAGCAGAAACGCGCCGAGGCCGAACACGAACAGATCCCCCGGCCAGGCCAGCAACACATCGCCCACCAGCGAAAAAATCAGCCCGAGGCTGATCCAGCGCCGATAGTCACTGGGCGGCGCATCGTGCAGCCAGCCGAGCAGGGCCAGGACCGGCATGGGCTTGACCAGCAGGCACAACAGCGTGGCGTGCACGGTCAGGCCGTACAGGTAGGTGGCTGCGCCCATCAGTGCAAGGATCAGCCAACCCACGGTCAGTTCACCGCAATGGCGCAGTCAAACGTTTCCACGGGCGGTACTTCCGGGGCCCAGGGCTGTTGATAAGTCAGGCGCAAGCGCCCGGTGCCGGCGCTGAACGCCTGGAAGCGCCAGGTCGAGACACCCGCGGCGCCGACGATGCCGGCGTCTTCCGGGTTGCGATAAACCTCCGGCCCCAAGCCTTTGAGCACGCCACCGGCCGAATCCTGGATCGCCCAGCGATAACCGGTAGTGGGGTTGCTGGGCAAGCTCAGGATCAGGTTCTGCCCGTTATTGAGCCTTACCGGGCACTGGCTCAGTTTTTCCACGGTCACGTTGTTGCTGGTTTGCGTGGCGCAGGCACTCAACAGGGCGAGGCTGAGGGGGGCGAGCAGGCGGGTGGGGAACATAAGGGTGGTGGCTCCGGCATTCACGACGAACGGCGAGCATAACCGAAGATGCTACTGGGTGTGTCAGCTGGGGAGGTGTTGTTACTGATGCCGTCATCGCGGGCAAGCCTTGCTCCCACAATAGATCTTTGTCGCACACAAAATCTGTGAGCGACATTTTACCCTGGGAGCAAGGCTTGCCCGCGATGGCGCCCGCACAAGCGCTAGAGAAATATCAGAACAACACCTTAGCCACATCCGCAAACCGCTTGGCAAAGTGCACCGTGACACCTTCCTTGAGGTAGTCCGGCAGTTCTTCGAAGTTGCCCCGGTTGGCTTCCGGCAGGATCAGCTCGTTGATTTTCTGCCGCCGCGCCGCGATGACCTTCTCGCGCACCCCGCCAATCGGCAGGACGTGTCCGGTGAGGGTCAGTTCGCCGGTCATGGCCACGCCTTTTTTCGGCGGCTGGTTGCGGGCCAGGGACAGCAACGCGCTGGCCATGGTCACGCCGGCGCTCGGGCCGTCCTTGGGCGTGGCGCCTTCCGGTACGTGCAGGTGAACGAAGGCCTCGTCAAAGAACTTCGGATCGCCACCAAATTGCTTCAGGTGCGAACTGACGTAGCTGTGGGCGATTTCCGCCGATTCCTTCATCACGTCCCCCAGTTGCCCGGTCAGCTTGAAGCCGCGATTGAGGGTGTGGATGCGCGTTGCTTCGATCGGCAAGGTCGCGCCGCCCATGCTGGTCCAGGCCAGGCCGGTGATCACGCCGATGCCGGACAACACCTGCTCGTTGCGGAACACCGGTTTACCCAGCGAGGCCTCGAGGTCCTTCGGTCCGAGCTTGATCATGGCCTTGGGGTCGTCGATCAGCTTCATCACCGCCTTGCGCACCAGTTTGCCCAGCTGTTTTTCCAGCTGTCGCACCCCGGCTTCACGGGCATAGCCGTCGATCAGGGCCTTGAGGGCGCTGTCGTTGATGCTCAGGCTGCCCTTGGACACGCCGGCCTTGGCCAGTTGCTTGGGCCACAAGTGACGCTTGGCGATGGCGACTTTTTCTTCGGTGATGTAGCCCGACAGGCGGATCACTTCCATCCGGTCCAGCAGCGGGCCGGGGATCGAGTCCAGAGTGTTGGCGGTGCAGACGAAGAGCACTTTCGACAGGTCCAGGCGCAGGTCCAGGTAGTGGTCGAGGAATTCGACGTTCTGCTCCGGGTCGAGGGTCTCCAGCAGGGCCGAGGCCGGGTCGCCCTGGTAGCTCTGGCCCATCTTGTCGATCTCGTCGAGCATGATCACCGGGTTCATCACTTCGACATCTTTCAGTGCCTGCACCAGCTTGCCCGGCTGGGCGCCGATGTAGGTGCGCCGATGCCCCTTGATCTCGGCTTCATCACGCATGCCGCCGAGGCTGAAACGGTAGAACGGTCGCCCGAGGGACTCGGCGATGGATTTGCCGACACTGGTCTTGCCCACGCCCGGCGGACCCACCAGCAGCACGATGGAACCGCTGATCTCGCCTTTGTAGGCGCCAACGGCGAGGAATTCGAGGATGCGCTCCTTGATGTCGTCCAGGCCGGCGTGGTGCTGGTCGAGCACCTTGCGCGCATGCTTGAGGTCGAGTTTGTCCTGGCCATACACGCCCCACGGCACCGAGGTCGCCCAATCCAGGTAATTGCGGGTGACGGCATATTCCGGCGAGCCGGTTTCCAGGATCGAGAGTTTGTTCATTTCCTCTTCGATGCGTTTCTGCGCCTGGGCCGGCAGCACTTTGCCTTCGAGCCGCTGCTCGAACTGTTCGATATCGGCGCTGCGGTCGTCCTTGGTCAGCCCCAGCTCCTGCTGGATGACCTTGAGCTGCTCCTTGAGGAAGAACTGGCGCTGATGTTCGCCGATCTTGTTGTTGACCTCGGCGGAAATTTCTTTTTGCAGCCGCGCCACTTCGACTTCCTTGCGCAGCATCGGCAGGACTTTTTCCATGCGCTTGAGCATGGGCACGCAGTCGAGCACTTCCTGCAGTTCATTGCCGGTGGCGGAGGTGAGCGCAGCGGCAAAGTCGGTCAGCGGCGAAGGGTCGTTGGGGCTGAAGCGGTTGAGGTAGTTCTTCAGCTCTTCGCTGTACAGCGGGTTGAGCGGCAGCAGTTCCTTGATCGCGTTGATCAGCGCCATGCCGTAGGCCTTGACCTCATCGGTCGGCTCGCTCGGCTGGTGCGGGTATTCGACTTCCACCAGGTACGGTGGGCGATGGTGCTTGAGCCAGGTGCGGATACGCACGCGGGTCAGGCCCTGGGCGACAAATTGCAGTTTGCCGCCTTCCCGGCTGGCGTGGTGCACCTTCACCAGCGTGCCGTACAGCGGCAGTTTCGAGGTATCGAAATGGCGCGGGTCTTCCTGGGGCGAGTCCATGAAGAACAGTGCCAGGGAGTGATGGTCGGACTTGGCCACCAGCTCCAGGGTCTCGGCCCACGGTTCTTCGTTGACGATGACCGGCAACACCTGGGCCGGGAAGAACGGACGATTGTGGATCGGGATGATGTAGACCTTGTCCGGCAAATTCTGGCCAGGCAGGGCCAGGCCGGTGCCGGAGGAGGTGTGTTCGATGTGTTCGGAGTCAGCGTAATCGTGAGTGGCTTCTGTAGAGTGCTGGTCGCTCATGGGGCACCTGCGCAATGGGGTATGGGTCTTAGATGGGGCAGGTGGGGGGTGGTTTCAATGGAGGGTGATTGTTAGCGGTTATTTCATTGGCCGGTTCTGCCCCGTAGGAACTGCCGAGCGAAGCGAGGCTGCGATCTTTCCCCTGACGCTTGAGTCTCAAGTGAAAGATCAAAAGATCGCAGCCTGCGGCAGCTCCTACGGGAGGCGCGTCAGGCGACTCGGTTCAAGTCGTTATGACGCGTCTCCTTCAGGCACAGCACGGCGATCACACTAAGCAGCGCGGCCGCTGAAACATAACCCCCGACATAGCTCAAACCGCCCATCGCCACCAGTTTCTGGGCGAAGAATGGCGCGGCCGAGGCGCCGACGATGCCGCCCAGGTTGTAGGCCGCCGAGGCACCGGTGTAGCGCACGTGGGTCGGAAACAGTTCTGGTAGCAAGGCGCCCATGGGGGCGAAGGTCACCCCCATCAGGAACAGCTCGATGCACAGGAACAGCGCCACGCCGCCGGTCGAGCCGTGGGTCAACAAGGGTTCCATGAGGAAACCCGAGGCAATCGCCAATACGCCGCCGACGATCAGCACCGGCTTGCGGCCGTAGCGGTCGCTGGCCCAGGCCGACAGGGGCGTAGCGGCGGCCATGAACAGCACGGCAAAGCACAACAGACCCAGGAAGGTCTCGCGGCTGTAGCCGAGGGTGGACACGCCGTAGCTCAGGGAAAACACCGTCGAGATATAGAACAGCGCGTAACACACCACCATCGCCGCCGCGCCCAGCAAGGTTGGCGCCCAGTACTGGCTGAACAGCTCGACCAACGGCACCTTCACTCGCTCCTGGCGGGCCATGGCATTGGCAAACACCGGGGTTTCGTGGAGCTTGAGCCGCACATAGAGGCCGACGATCACCAGCACGGCACTGAGCAGGAACGGAATCCGCCAGCCCCAGGCGCGGAACTGCTCGTCGTCAAGGGTCATGGCCAGGGTCAGGAACAGCCCGTTGGCCGCCAGGAAGCCGATGGAGGGCCCCAGCTGGGGGAACATGCCGAACCAGGCACGCTTGCCCTTGGGCGCGTTCTCGGTGGCAAGCAGCGCCGCGCCGCCCCATTCACCGCCCAACCCCAGGCCCTGGCCGAAACGCAGCACGCACAGCAGGATCGGCGCCCAGGCGCCAATGCTGGCGTAGCCCGGCAGCACGCCGATGAGCGTGGTGCACACACCCATCAGCAGCAGGGACGCCACCAGCGTCGACTTGCGCCCGATCCGGTCGCCGAAATGGCCGAACAGCGCAGAGCCCAACGGGCGGGCAAGGAAGGCGATGCCAAACGTCAGGAAGGACGACAGCATCTGTGCCGTGCCTGAGGTTTGCGGGAAGAACACCGGCCCGATCACCAGGGCCGCAGCCGTGGCGTAGACGTAGAAGTCGTAGAACTCGATGGCGGTGCCGATGAAACTCGCGGTGGCCACGCGGGTGGCCGAATTTGTCGGCTGGGCAGACACAGCCTCGTTGCAGGTAGCGGTCGTCATGCGGTTATCCCTGACAGTCATGTGCTCCGTTGGAGCGAATTATTATGGTCGAACACCCAGGGATGTGGGCGGGTATCCTTTCGCTGTTTCGGGTAGGAACAGTCGCAGGACTGATGTGGATTCTGCCGATGAACCGGCTGGGTGCGGGTAAGCACGGGGTTCGGGCGGGGCTGGGTAAGCGGCTTGAGTATAGGAAGGGGGCTAACGATTCAACAAGAGAGCCCGCACACAATATTGAAGCGTGCGCTGGGCTTTTTGTGGCGAGGGGATTTATCCCCGCTGGGCTGCGAAGCGGCCCCAAATACAGTCAACTCAATTTTGCCTGGCACACCGAGTTGCCGGGTTTTAGGGCTGCTTCGCAGCCCAGCGGGGATAAATCCCCTCGCCACAACTGTGTTTTACCTTGAGCCTGGGGGGGATTCAGGAAGCCGTGGGCACCGAACTGTTATGCCACGCCAGCACCTGGCTGACACGGTTGTCCACGGTTTCGATGATTTCCAGCCGATAACGGCCGATCTTCAGGCACACCGGGCTTTCGGGGATGGTTTCCAGGGCTTCGGTCACCAGCCCGTTGAGGGTCTTGGGGCCGTCGCAAGGCAGGTGCCAGCCCAGGGTCCTGTTCAATTCGCGGATCGACGCCGCACCATCGATCATCAGGCGACCATCGGGCTGGGGATGGATGTGGGGGTTGTCGAGGCTGTGCTCGCTCTCGAATTCGCCGACGATTTCTTCCAGGATGTCTTCCAGGGTGACGATGCCCAGCACTTCGCCGTACTCGTCCACCACCATGCCCAGGCGCCGCTGCTGCTTGTGGAAATTCAGCAATTGCAGTTGCAGTGGCGTGCTTTCGGGGACGAAGTAGGGCTCGTGGGAGGCGGTCAGCAGCGCTTCCTTGGTCAGGCTCGCGTCCGCCAGCAAATGACGGATCTGGCGCGTGTTGAGCACCGCTTCGACCTGGTTGATGTCGCTGTGGAACATCGGTAGGCGGGTACGCCGGTTCAGGCGCAACTGTTCGATGATCTCGCCGATGGGGTCGTCGAGGTTGATCCCATCGACCTCGCTGCGGGGCACGAGGATATCGTTGACGGTGATGTTGTCCAGGGCGTGTATGCCGGAAATCGGGTGCAGCCGGCCGCCGCCGTGTTCAGGTTCGTGTTCGCTGCGCGGTGGTGCGGGCATTTCGTCGTCGCTCTGTTGCACCATGCTGGCCTTGCGCGCAAAGGGGCGCAGCAAAAATTGGCTGGCACCATTCAACAGCCAGGCAAACGGATAGAGGATCTTCAACGGTATGCCCAGCAAGGCGTTGCCCAGGGCCAGCACCGCTTCGGGTTGGCGGGTGGCCAAGGTGCGCGGCAGGTAGTCGGCAAACACCAGCAGGGCAGCGCCGCTGCCGAGCCAGGCTACCCAAGGGCCGTTTTCCAGCCAGGTAAAGATCGCCAGCAAGGTGCCGACGACCACGGCCAGGGTGCGGCAGAGGGTATTGCACAGGATCAGGCTGGCCAACGGGAACGTCAGCGCTGCCAGTGGTTTGTCACTGGCGCGCGAAGCCGTGCGCTGGGCCAGCAGGTGCTGCTGGGCGGCTTCGATGGCGGTGAACAGGGCCGACCAGAGGATCAGCACCACCAGCACGGCAAACAGCGGCGCCACGGGCAACGTATCCATCAGGGCCGTCCGTCACACATGCAGGATGTATTCGCGGACCAGCTTACTGCCGAAGTACGCGAGCATCAGCAGGCAGAAACCGGCCAGGGTCCAGCGAATCGCCTTGTGGCCGCGCCAGCCGAGGCGGTTGCGGCCCCATAGCAGCACGCTGAAGACGATCCACGCCAGGCAGGCCAGCAGGGTCTTGTGCACCAGGTGCTGGGCAAACAGGTTCTCGACGAACAACCAGCCGGAGATCAGCGACAGCGACAGCAGGCTCCAGCCGGCCCAGAGGAAGCCGAACAACAGGCTTTCCATGGTTTGCAATGGCGGGAAGTTGCGGATCAGCCCGGACGGGTGCTTGTTTTTGAGCTGGTGGTCTTGCACCAGCAGCAGCAAGGCCTGGAACACCGCGATGGTGAACAGGCCATAGGCGAGGATCGACAGCAGGATGTGGGCAAGGATGCCCGGCTCTTCGTCGATGATCTGCACCGTGCCCGACGGCGCGAATTGCGCCAGCAGCACCGTCGCCAGCCCCAGCGGGAACAGCAGCACCAGCAGGTTTTCCACCGGAATGCGCGAGCAGGCCAGCAGCGTCAGGGCGATCACGGCGACGGCGATCAGGCTGGCGGCGTTGAAGAAGTCCAGGCCCAGGCCAATCGGCGTCATCAGGTGGGTATAAAGGCTGGTCGCGTGACCGAGCACCGCCAGCACGCCAAGCGTGACCAGCAGGCGTTTGTTCGCCTTGGCGCCGGTGGCCAGGCGGGTGCCTTGATAGAGGGTCGCAGCGGCATAAAGGCAAGCGGCGGCGAGCGTGGCAAGCAAGCTGGGTGACAAGGGGAGCATAAATCCTGTTAGGCAAGCCCGAAAGGCGCTGAGTTTGGCATAGAACCCCCTCCGCACGAAAGACCACCGCAACTGACAGCAAGGTGTACGTCGCCCGCTTCTTCGCTATAATCCGCGACCTGCCCACGCCGCAGGCTCGCCGAGCACATTTTTCACGGTCTGGGCCGCCATTATCCCGGTCTCATCTGGGCCTGAAAGGATCGCGCATGTTTGAAAACCTAACCGACCGTCTCTCGCAGACGCTGCGCCATGTCACCGGCAAGGCGAAACTGACCGAGGACAACATCAAAGACACCCTGCGCGAAGTGCGTATGGCGTTGCTCGAAGCCGACGTCGCCCTGCCGGTGGTCAAGGACTTCGTCAATTCGGTCAAGGAGCGTGCCGTCGGCACCGAGGTGTCGCGCAGCCTGACACCGGGCCAGGCGTTCGTGAAGATCGTCCAGGCCGAACTCGAAAGCCTGATGGGCGCCGCCAACGAAGACCTGAACCTGAGCGCCGTACCGCCAGCGGTGGTGCTGATGGCCGGCCTGCAGGGCGCGGGCAAGACCACGACAGCCGGCAAGCTGGCGCGCTTCCTTAAAGAGCGCAAGAAGAAGTCGGTGATGGTGGTGTCGGCGGACATCTACCGTCCGGCGGCGATCAAGCAACTGGAAACCCTGGCCAACGACATTGGCGTGACGTTCTTCCCGTCCGACCTGAGCCAGAAGCCGGTGGACATCGCCCAGGCGGCTATTAAAGAAGCAAAACTGAAATTCATCGACGTGGTCATCGTCGATACCGCCGGTCGCCTGCACATCGATGAAGAGATGATGGGCGAGATCAAGGCGCTGCATGCCGCGATCAACCCGGTGGAAACCCTGTTCGTGGTCGATGCCATGACCGGCCAGGACGCGGCCAACACCGCCAAGGCATTCGGTGATGCACTGCCGTTGACTGGCGTGATCCTGACCAAGGTCGACGGTGACGCCCGTGGCGGTGCCGCGCTGTCGGTACGCGCCATCACCGGCAAGCCGATCAAGTTCATCGGTATGGGCGAGAAGAGCGAAGCGCTCGAACCGTTCCACCCCGAGCGTATCGCTTCGCGTATCCTCGGCATGGGCGACGTGCTCAGCCTGATCGAGCAGGCCGAACAGACCCTCGACAAGGACAAGGCCGACAAACTGGCCAAGAAGCTGAAGAAGGGCAAGGGCTTCGACCTCGAAGACTTCCGCGACCAGTTGCAACAAATGAAGAACATGGGCGGCCTTGGCGGCCTCATGGACAAACTGCCGAACATCGGTGGCGTGAACCTGGCGCAGATGGGCAATGCCCAGGGCGCGGCTGAAAAGCAGTTCAAGCAGATGGAAGCCATCATCAACTCCATGACCCCGGCCGAGCGCCGCGACCCTGAGCTGATCAGCGGTTCGCGCAAGCGCCGTATCGCCATGGGTTCCGGCACCCAGGTGCAGGACATCGGTCGCTTGATCAAGCAGCACAAGCAGATGCAGAAGATGATGAAGAAATTCTCCGCCAAGGGCGGAATGGCCAAGATGATGCGCGGCATGGGTGGTATGTTGCCCGGCGGCGGCATGCCGAAAATGTAAAGAATCTGCGCCGACTGTCATGTCGGCGTTGCCCCGCACGGATGCGGGGATCTCCAGCAAACCCGCGCTACGCGGGAGCTGACTTGCCGTTTTTCATGACGGCTCTATGGCAAATCTTGATCGCATGGCGCCAGGCGCCGGAAAAAGACATTTGCAAAAGTCCGGATATTCCTTAGAATATGCGGCCTTTCGGGCACCTATGCCCGCTGTGCATTTAGATTTGCAGCACCGACTACAGGAACGATGTTCACATGCTAACAATCCGTCTTGCCCTTGGCGGCTCCAAAAAGCGCCCGTTTTACCACCTGACCGTAACCGACAGCCGCAACCCGCGTGACGGTTCCCACAAGGAGCAGGTTGGTTTCTTCAACCCTGTTGCCCGTGGTCAGGAAGTTCGTCTGTCCGTGAACCAAGAGCGCGTAGCCTACTGGCTGAGCGTTGGTGCACAACCTTCTGAGCGCGTTGCTCAGTTGTTGAAGGAATCGGCTAAGGCTGCGGCCTGAGCAATATGAACGCGACGCCAAAAGATGCTGATGATTTGATCGTTGTCGGCAAGATCTACTCTGTACATGGCGTTCGCGGCGAAGTGAAGGTGTATTCCTTTACTGATCCGATCAAGAACCTGTTGGACTACAAAACCTGGACGCTCAAGCGCGAAGGTAGCGTGAAACAGGTGGAGCTGGTCAGCGGACGCGGGAACGACAAGTTCCTGGTCGCAAAGCTCAAGGATCTCGATGATCGTGAAGAAGCGCGTCTTCTGGCCGGTTATGAGATCTGCGTGCCGCGCAACCTGTTCCCTGAACTGACCGACGGCGAGTACTACTGGTACGAGCTGGTGGGTCTGAAGGTCATCGACCACCTCGGGCAATTGCTCGGGAAAATCGATCACCTGCTCGAGACCGGTTCGAACGATGTCATGGTGGTCAAGCCTTGCGTCGGCAGCCTGGATGATCGCGAACGCCTGTTGCCCTATACCGAGCAATGCGTGTTGGCCGTCGACCTTGCCGCAGGCGAGATGAAGGTGGAATGGGATGCGGATTTCTAAACGTGGCTAACTTGCGCGTTGAAGTCATTACATTGTTTCCCGAGATGTTTTCCGCCATCAGCGAGTACGGCATAACCAGCCGCGCGGTGAAACAGGAGCTGTTGCAGCTCACCTGTTGGAATCCGCGGGACTGCACCACGGATCGACATCACACTGTGGACGATCGCCCGTTTGGCGGTGGTCCGGGCATGGTGATGAAGATCAAGCCCCTGGAAGATGCGCTGGTTCAGGCCAGGACGGCAGCCGGGGAGGGTGCGAAGGTGATCTACCTGTCGCCCCAAGGCCGTCAGCTGACTCAGTCGGCGGTACGCGAGCTGGCGAATTCGGATGCATTGATCCTGATTGCCGGCCGTTATGAAGGCATTGACGAGCGTTTCATTGAAGCTCATGTCGATGAAGAGTGGTCGATTGGCGACTATGTACTGTCTGGCGGCGAGCTGCCGGCGATGGTCCTGATCGATGCGGTTACACGACTGCTGCCTGGAGCTTTAGGGCATGCAGATTCCGCTGAGGAAGATTCCTTTACGGATGGTCTGCTGGATTGCCCGCACTACACCCGACCGGAGGTGTATGCGGATCAGCGTGTTCCCGACGTGTTGCTAAGTGGCAATCACGCGCACATCCGGCGTTGGCGTTTACAGCAGTCCCTTGGTCGGACCTATGAACGACGCGCCGATCTTCTGGAAAGCCGCTCGCTTTCTGGAGAAGAGAAGAAGCTGCTCGAGGAATACATCCGCGAGCGGGACGATAGTTAACAACGTATCGATGGTGAGTCCGACGACTTGCCTTAGGAGCACAGCATGACTAACAAAATCATCCTTGCACTCGAAGCAGAGCAGATGACCAAAGAAATCCCTACCTTTGCCCCAGGCGACACCATTGTCGTTCAGGTGAAAGTGAAGGAAGGCGACCGTTCCCGTCTGCAAGCGTTCGAAGGCGTCGTTATCGCCAAGCGTAACCGTGGCGTGAACAGTGCATTCACCGTTCGTAAAATCTCCAACGGTGTCGGCGTAGAGCGTACTTTCCAGACCTACAGCCCGCAAATCGACAGCATGGCTGTCAAGCGTCGCGGTGACGTACGTAAAGCCAAGCTGTACTACCTGCGTGACCTGTCGGGTAAAGCAGCTCGCATCAAGGAAAAACTGGCTTAAGTCCAGCTTCCGATGCAAAAAAAGCAGCCTGCGGGCTGCTTTTTTGTTGCCTGCGATTTGCGCTTTGAGCACCCTGCATAGCTTCATTTGCCATTTTGATGCTGTGTGTGCCCGCATCCTTCAAGAGTTCTTATGCCCGCCATCGATCATCCGCTGATAGACCAGTTTCTCGACGCCCTGTGGCTGGAGAAGGGCCTGTCCGATAACACCCGCGATGCCTATCGCAGCGACTTGGCGCTGTTCAACGGTTGGTTGCAGGAAAACCACCTGGAACTGATCAATGCTGGCCGGGAGTTGATCCTCGATCACTTGGCGTGGCGTCTGGAGCAGAACTACAAACCGCGCTCGACGGCACGGTTTCTCTCCGGCCTGCGTGGGTTCTATCGCTATTTGCTGCGGGAAAAGCTGATCGCGGTGGACCCGACCTTGCGCGTGGAAATGCCGCAATTGGGGCGTCCATTGCCCAAGTCCCTCTCCGAAGCCGATGTGGAAGCGCTGCTGGCGGCACCCGACCTCAGCGAAGCCATCGGTCAGCGCGACCGGGCCATGCTGGAAGTCTTGTACGCCTGTGGCCTGCGGGTCACCGAGTTGATCAGCTTGACGTTGGAGCAGGTCAACCTCCGCCAGGGTGTGCTGCGGGTGATGGGCAAGGGCAGCAAGGAGCGCCTGGTGCCGATGGGCGAGGAGGCGATTGTCTGGGTCGAGCGCTACATGCGCGATGCCCGCCACGAACTGTTGGGCGGGCGCCCCAGCGACGTGCTGTTCCCCAGCCTGCGCGGCGAGCAGATGACCCGCCAGACTTTCTGGCACCGCATCAAGCACCAGGCCAAGGTGGCCGGGATCAACAAATCCCTCTCGCCTCACACCTTGCGCCATGCCTTCGCCACGCACCTGCTCAACCACGGCGCCGACTTGCGGGTGGTACAGATGCTGCTCGGCCATAGCGACCTGTCCACCACCCAGATCTACACCCACGTCGCCCGGGCGCGGTTGCAGGACTTGCATGCCAAACACCATCCGCGCGGCTGAATGAAATTCCCTGTGGGAGCGAGCTTGTGGGAGCAAGCTTGTGGGAGCAAGGCTTGCCCGCGATGAACGATAACGCGGTGTAGTTGTTACACCGCGGCGCGGCCATCGCGGGCAAGCCTTGCTCCCACAGGACAGCTCCCACAGGACAGCTCCCACAGGACAGCTCCAACAGGACAGCTCCCACAGGACAGCTCCACAGAAAAGCTCTCACAGAAAAGCTCCCACAGAAAAGCCTGCATCAATCCTCAAAGCGTCTTGCATCAGCGGCATTCGGTCACGCGGGCCTTATGTGGTAGGCTTTGTCGGTTTGCACAGTGGGCGGTTGGAACCCGAATCTGCGGGTCGGCGTTTCCCGTCTCATTTGTTCGCCTCAGGAGTCCCCATGCGTTTGATCCAGATGTTCACCGCCGCCGCCATTGCGCTGGCCAGTACCTTTGCCATCGCCGACGACGCGGCCGACAAGGCTATCCGCAAGAGCCTGGAAAACCTTCAGCTCGAAGTGCCGATCGAAACCATCTCGGCCAGTCCCATGGCCGGCCTGTATGAGGTCAAGCTCAAGGGCAGTCGCGTGCTTTACGCCAGCGCCGACGGTCAGTACATCGTCCAGGGCAACCTGTTCGAGCTCAAGGACGGCAAGCCGGTCAATCTCACCGAGATGACCGAGCGCCAGGGCATTTCCAAGTTGATCAACGGCATTCCAGTCGCTGAAACCGTGGTCTATCCGGCCATTGGCGAAACCAAGTCGCACATCACCGTGTTCACCGACACCACCTGCCCGTATTGCCACAAGCTGCACGCCGAAGTGCCGGAGCTGAACAAGCGCGGCATCGAAGTGCGCTATGTTGCGTTCCCGCGCCAGGGCCTGGGCTCGCCGGGCGATGAGCAGTTGCAGGCGGTCTGGTGCTCCAAGGACAAGAAAGCGGCCATGGACAAGATGGTCGATGGCAAGGAAATCAAGGCCGCCAAGTGCGAGAACCCGGTTTCCAAGCAGTTCGCCCTTGGCCAGTCCATTGGTGTGAACGGCACGCCGGCCATCGTTTTGGCCGACGGCCAGGTGATTCCGGGCTACCAGCCGGCGCCACAAGTCGCCAAACTGGCCCTGGACGCGAAATGATCATGGGCGATCTGCTTCTGAAGATCACGGCTCGGCGAAAACCTTCGTCGGGCCGTTAAACACAAAGTCGCGTTGCTGCGCGGCTGTATTTCACGGCCGACCTTGCGTCGGCCGTTTCATGGGGAGTCAAGAGTGAATCCGGTCAAAGTAGGCATCTGTGGGTTAGGTACCGTCGGTGGCGGCACCTTCAACGTACTTCAGCGCAACGCCGAGGAAATTGCTCGTCGTGCCGGGCGTGGGATCGAAGTGGCACAAATTGCCATGCGCACGCCAAAGCCTCAGTTCCAGACGACCGGTATTGCGATTACCAACGATGTCTTCGAAGTGGCCACGAACCCTGAGATCGACATCGTCATAGAGCTGGTCGGCGGCTACACCGTTGCCCGTGAGCTGGTACTCAAGGCCATCGAGAATGGCAAGCATGTGGTCACCGCGAACAAGGCGCTTATCGCTGTTCACGGTAATGAGATTTTCGCCAAGGCCCGCGAGAAGGGCGTGATCGTGGCTTTCGAAGCCGCCGTGGCCGGTGGTATCCCGGTGATCAAGGCGATCCGCGAAGGCCTGTCGGCCAACCGCATCAACTGGGTCGCGGGGATCATCAACGGCACCGGCAACTTCATCCTCACCGAGATGCGCGAGAAGGGTCGCACCTTCGAAGACGTGCTCGCCGAAGCCCAGGCCCTGGGCTACGCAGAGGCTGATCCGACGTTCGACGTGGAAGGCATCGACGCAGCGCACAAGCTGACGATCCTGGCCTCCATTGCGTTCGGCATTCCGTTGCAGTTCGACAAGGCCTACACCGAAGGCATCACCAAGCTGACCACCGCTGACGTGAACTACGCCGAAGCCTTGGGCTATCGCATCAAGCACCTGGGCGTGGCGCGCAGCACCGCCAACGGCATCGAGCTGCGCGTGCACCCGACCTTGATCCCGGCCGATCGCCTGATCGCCAACGTCAACGGCGTGATGAACGCGGTGATGGTCAACGGCGACGCCTCCGGCTCGACGCTGTTCTACGGCGCTGGTGCGGGCATGGAACCGACGGCCTCTTCGGTGATTGCCGACCTGGTGGACGTGGTTCGCGCCATGACCTCGGACCCGGAAAACCGTGTGCCGCACCTGGCCTTCCAGCCAGACTCGCTGTCGGCTCACCCGATTCTTCCGATCGAGGCGTGCGAAAGCTCCTACTACCTGCGCATCCAGGCCAAGGACCATCCGGGTGTGCTGGCCCAAGTGGCGAGCATCCTCTCGGAACGCGGCATCAACATCGAGTCGATCATGCAGAAGGAAGTCGAGGAACACGACGGCCTGGTGCCGATGATCCTGCTGACCCACCGTGTGGTCGAGCAGCGCATCAACGACGCGATTGCGGCGTTGGAAGCGCTCCAGGGTGTCGTTGGCCCGGTGGTCCGTATCCGCGTCGAACATTTGAATTAATTTAGCGGCAAGCGGTAAGTTGCAGGCTGCGAACGAAGGCACACTTGCCTTTGAATGTATCGCCTGCAGCTTCAACGCTTGAAGCCCAAACCGAAGGTTTGCCCCATGCGCTATATCAGCACCCGCGGCCAGGCACCGGCCCTGAATTTCGAAGATGTCCTCCTGGCCGGCCTGGCCACGGACGGCGGTCTCTATGTGCCGGAAAACCTGCCGCGCTTCACCCAGGAAGAAATCGCTTCCTGGGCCGGCCTGCCGTATCACGAACTGGCGTTCCGGGTCATGCGCCCGTTCGTCACCGGCAGCATCCCGGACGCCGATTTCAAGAAAATCCTGGAAGAGACCTATGGCGTCTTTTCCCACAATGCCATCGCACCGCTGCGTCAGCTCAACGGTAACGAATGGGTCATGGAGCTGTTCCACGGCCCGACCCTGGCGTTCAAGGACTTCGCCCTGCAATTGCTCGGTCGCCTGCTGGACTACGTGCTGCAAAAGCGTGGCGAGCGTGTGGTGATCGTCGGTGCCACGTCTGGCGACACCGGTTCGGCGGCCATCGAAGGCTGCAAGCATTGCGATAACGTCGACATTTTCATCCTGCACCCGCACAACCGGGTCTCGGAAGTACAACGTCGGCAGATGACGACGATATTCGGCGATAACATCCACAACATCGCCATCGAAGGCAACTTCGATGACTGCCAGGAAATGGTCAAGGCCAGTTTCGCCGACCAGAGCTTCCTCAAGGGCACGCGGCTGGTGGCGGTGAACTCGATCAACTGGGCGCGGATCATGGCCCAGATCGTTTATTACTTCCACGCGGCCCTGCAATTGGGCGGCCCGGCCCGCTCCGTGTCGTTCTCGGTGCCGACCGGCAACTTCGGCGATATCTTCGCCGGCTACCTGGCGCGCAACATGGGCCTGCCGATCAATCAATTGATCGTCGCCACCAACCGCAACGACATCCTGCACCGCTTCATGAGCGGCAACCAGTACGTCAAGGAAACCCTGCACGCCACGCTGTCGCCTTCGATGGACATCATGGTGTCGTCGAACTTCGAACGCCTGCTGTTCGACCTGCACGGTCGCAATGGTGCGGCGATTGCCGGCCTGATGGACAGCTTCCGCCAGGGCGGCGGTTTCAGCGTCGAGCCTGAGCGCTGGACCGAAGCCCGCAAGTTGTTCGACTCCCTGGCCGTGGACGATGAGCAGACTTGCGAAACCATCGCCGAGGTGTTCGAGCAGAGCGGTGAGTTGCTCGATCCGCACACGGCCATTGGCGTCAGGGCCGCTCGTGAGTGCCGTCGTAGCCTGGACATCCCGATGGTGATCCTGGGCACGGCGCATCCGGTCAAGTTCCCGGAAGCCGTGGAGAAAGCCGGTGTAGGAAAAGCGCTCGAACTGCCTGCGCATCTTTCTGATTTGTTTGAGCGAGATGAGCGTTGCACCGTGTTGCCCAACGACTTGAAGGCCGTGCAGGCCTTTGTCAGTCAGCATGGGAACCGCGGCAAGCCGCTCTGACCGCGCAAACCTGTCACATTTTGAAGCCCGTCTCCTGACGGGCTTTCTTGTTTCTGCATGCCAAACTGGTCGGGTTTTCGCCCTTGGAGGAACGGGCGAGTCATCTCGAAGGAAATGCAGATGTCGTTTTTTAGCAAAGGCAAGCCAGCCCGGGGCTGGGTAATGGGCCTGGCCCTGATGTACTGGGCGCAAGGGGGCAATGCGGCGCAGTTGGCGGCTTTCGACACGCCGCCGTTCAATCCTGGCGAGCGGCTGGTGCTGGATGTGCAGGAATTGAAGTGGATCAAGGAGAACCCCCGCGTCATCGTGGCCACGACGCAGTTTCCGTTGTACCTGTTCAAGAATGAACTGGGGCAGTGGAACGGTCTGAACCACGACATTCTCCAGCGCATTACGCAAATGACTGGCCTTGAGTTCGTGCATCGAGAGTCGTTCTCCCCCGGCGAGTTGCTGACGCTGCTGGAGAACAGCGAAGCCGACATGACGACCCTCTTGGCGATGAATGACGAACGCAGGGATTTCCTGAGTTTCAGCCATGCATTTGGTGGCTCGGGCTGGGTATTTGTCGGCCGTGACGGAGAGTCGATTCTCCATTCGCTGGAACAGCTGGAAGGGAAGGTCCTGGCGTTGCCGGCGCGGCATGCCTTGGAAGCGGAGATCAGGCGCGACTACCCGGCCATCGAATTGCGCACGACCAAGACCTATGGCGAGGCGCGGGCATTGGTCGAGAGTCGGGAAGCCTATGCCACCATCGAAAATGAAACCGGGGTGCATCTCTATCCGGCAGGACAATTGCAGGTAGGAAGGGGCCTTGAAGGCAAGTGGGAACCCGATTACCTCGCGGTACGCCAGGACCTGACCGTGCTGCTGAGCATCTTGAACAAAGCCCTGGAAGCCTTCCCGGCCAAGGACATGCGCGCGCTGCGTTCCAAATGGATGGCCGGCATCACACCCGTCCAGGCGCCATCGATCTGGGAGCGGGTGTCCCGCTGGGGGTACTGGTGCGTGACCGTGGTCGTGGTGTTCGGCCTCCTGTCCCTGCTATGGAACCGTCGCCTGCAGATACAGATCGACCAGCGTCTCAAGGCCGAGGCGGTCCTCAAGGACCAGTTGATGCTCCAGCGGGCCTTGATGGATGCCATTCCCGACCCGATTTTCATCCGGGATCTGGAAGGGCGCCTGATCATGTGCAACAAAAGCTACGAGGACCAGTTTGCGACCCGCTTCGAAAAGCTGCGGGGCACGCGGCTGACGGATTCGGCGGCATTCCCGCCGGCCACTGCCGAGTTGCTGCATGGGGAGGTGATGGAGCAATTGCGCACCGGCCAGTCCCGGTTCGTCGACCGACAATTGATGTTCAGCAGCGGATTGCGGGAAATCTATCATTGGTCGGTGCCCTTCTATGGGGCTGACGGGCAGTTGCGCGGCATTCTGGGGGGCTGGACCGATGCCGGGCGTCGATGGCGCCGTTGCGACAAGTTGATGGCCTGACGCCGACCGTCACCACGCCAAGACTTCAAGAGAAGGCTGTTGTTTGCCTGTCATATTGGGCGCGCATGCTCGGTTGAACAGGTTGGAGGCGTGCCGGTTCGGTGCGCTGACGAACTTTCTGCTGCGGCCCACGGTCACTTACTGTGAACATGCAGTTGTTTTCGGACTATTGAAGGGTGAGCGAATGGAAAGTATCAGCCTATTGCTGAATGAAGCCTTGAGCCCGTATCAGGTCACGCTGACTCCCTCCGGCGCCAAGGGCGAATGCCTGGTGACGCTGAAGAATACCTCCGGGGCCATCATGGTCGAGCGAGTGTTCAATCAGGCCCAATTGACCGACAAGCGTCAGTTGACGGATGTGGTCGATGGCCTGCATCGCGATGTGCTGATTGCCGAGGGCCGCCTGGAGCCCTGTGTGATTGCGGCGCTGCGCAATCTGGCGCGCGACAAGGTCATGGTCGGGGCGAATTGACTGGGGTTTTGTGGGAACCTTCCTACGTCCTGATGAGTCAGACTCTTTACCAACAAGAGCGAGCATTGTGCTCCGGTGCTTGTCGCTTGTTGTACGAACCTTGATTGGTTACGTTTAACCCCGAGTCGTCTCCCCACTTCTCGGGGTTTCTTTTTGCCTGGCTTTTACGTTTTTAGCGCGGTTTGTCAGGCGCTGGCGCCGTTGTGGGAGCAAAGCTTGCTCGCGATGGCGGCCTGATGGTCGGTACATATCCATTGCTGCGGTAACGGCGGCTTAGGGTTCCGCCCTGACGGCGGGTCACTTTCGAAAAGCGCGAAAGTAACCAAAGCGCTTCTGCCCCACCACTCGGTGCCTCGCCTAGGCTCGGCATGCCCGAACGAAGGCATTGCTCCGTGGGCCCGCCGCGAAGGGCCATCCATGGCCCAGCGCGGCTAACCCGGCATCCATGCCGGGTTGCCCACTGCGCAATGCCTGCGTTCGGCCAGCGTGGTTAACGGGGCGCCGAGATCAACGTCCACCGCGAGGCGGCCTAGTAGCCGGCCTGGCTCTTGCGGTCGTACACCCGTCAGATCTGTTTGAGCAGGACCTGTGGGAGCAAAGCTTGCTCGCGAGGCGGCCTGACAGCCGGCCTGGCTCTTGCGGTCGTACACCCGTCAGATCTGTTTGAGCAGGACCTGTGGGAGCAAAGCTTGCTCGCGATTGCGGTGTGCCAGTCAACATCAAGTCGATTGAACGGACGCTATCGCGAGCAAGCTCGCTCCCACCGTTTGATCTTCGGTGACTGGCCCCTACAGAGCGTCAAATGGCCCCGTCGGCGCGCAGTTTGGTGATCTGCTGTGCGTCGTAGCCAAGCTCGCCGAGCACTTGTGCGTTGTGTTCACCCAGCGCCGGCCCGACCCATTCGGAGGTGCCCGGGGTGTCGGAGAGTTTCGGTACGATCCCTGGCATCTTGAACGCCTTGCCGTCGGGCAACTTGGCCTGCAGGAACATTTCACGAGCCAGAAACTGCGGGTCGCTGAACATATCCTCGGCGCTGAAGATCCGACTGGCCGGCACTCCGGCCTGGTTCAGTTGGTCGATAACGCTATCGAGCGGCAGCGAGTTGACCCAGCGATCGATGACGCCGTAGAGCTCGTCGCGGCGGCTGTCACGGCCATCATTGCTGGCCAGTTGCGGGTCATTGGCCAGGTCGTCACGGCCGATGATCTGCATGAAGCGCTTGAAGATCGCGTCGCCGTTGGCGCCAATCTGTACGTGCTTGCCGTCAGCGCTGGTGTGGATGGACGAGGGGGTGATGCCGGGCATGATGTTGCCGGTGCGCTCACGGATGAAGCCGAACACGTCGAACTCCGGCACCATGCTTTCCATCATGGCGAAAATCGCCTCGTACAAGGCCACGTCCACCACTTGCCCGGTTCCGCCGTTGATCTCGCGGTGACGCAGGGCCATCAATGCGCCGATCACGCCCCAGAGGGCGGCGATGGAGTCGCCGATGGAAATTCCGGTGCGCACCGGCGGACGGTCTTCGAACCCGGTGATGTAGCGCAGGCCGCCCATGGATTCGCCCACCGCGCCAAACCCCGGTTGATCCTTCATCGGCCCGGTCTGGCCGAAGCCCGAAAGCCGCACCATCACCAGTTTCGGGTTCAGTGCGTGCAGGACATCCCAGCCCAGGCCGAGCTTTTCCAGTACGCCGGGGCGAAAATTCTCGATCAGGATATCGGCTTCGCCGATCAGTTTTTTCAGGATCACCAGGCCTTCGGGGTGCTTGAGGTTCAAGGTCAGGGACTTCTTGTTGCGTGCCTGGACGAACCACCACAGCGAGGTGCCTTCGTACAGCTTGCGCCACTTGCGCAGGGGGTCACCGCCGTCGGGCGATTCGACCTTGATGACTTCGGCACCGAATTCACCGCAGATGCGCGAGGCGAAGGGCCCGGCGATCAAGGTGCCGAGTTCGATGACTTTGACGCCGGCAAGGGGTTTGGCAGTAAGCGACATGACAGATCCTGTAGGACAAAGGCAGAACGAATAGAGCGTTTTATCATAGGCCAAGGCCGGTCGCCGCAGGTTGATGGTCGGCAATTCGTGGATTGCCCGCGTCATCGGTTAGACTTGCCGCCTTTCCTCGTATCAAGAAGCCCGTTCATGGCCCAGCCGTCCACGACCTATAAGTTTGAACTGAACCTCACCGACCTTGACCGCAATGTGTACGAGAGTGTGAAGCAGACCATCGCCCGCCACCCTTCGGAAACCGAAGAGCGCATGACCGTGCGCCTGTTGGCCTACGCGTTCTGGTACAACGAACTGCTGGCGTTTGGTCGTGGTCTGTCAGACGTCGATGAGCCGGCGCTGTGGGAAAAAAGCCTGGATGACCGTGTGCTGCACTGGATCGAAGTCGGTCAGCCGGATGCCGATCGCCTGACCTGGTGCTCGCGCCGGACCGAGCGCACCAGCCTGCTGGCCTACGGCAGCCTGCGGGTCTGGGAAGGCAAGGTGATCCCGGCGGTCAAGAACCTGAAAAACGTCAACATCGCCGCTGTACCCCAGGAAGTGCTCGAAACCCTGGCCCAGGACATGCCGCGGGTGATCAAGTGGGACGTGATGATCAGTGAGGGCACGATTTTCGTGACCGACGACCGTGGCCAACATGAAGTCCAGCTGCAATGGTTGCTGGGCGAGCGTGGCTGAGCCCACCGGGCCCTGTAGGAGCTGCCGAGCGAAGCGAGGCTGCGATCTTTCCCCTGACGCTTGAGTCTCAAGCGAAAGATCAAAAGATCAAAAGATCGCAGCCTTCGGCAGCTCCTACAGTGCCAAGCTCCCTCGCCACCAGGATTTTCACCATTAAAGAGAAGTTTTCGTCACCCCATGCGCATAGAACCCCGCCAACTGCCCGATACCCTGCCATTTCTCGGTGACCTGCCGCCCCTGTTGACCCGCCTGTACGCAGCGCGTGGCGTGCAGTCCGAGGCTGAACTGGACAAGAGCCTGGCGCGCTTGATTCCCTTCCAGCAGCTCAAGGGGATCGACGCCGCGGTGGATCTGTTGGTGACGGCGCTGGAGCAACGCCAGCGCATCCTGATCGTGGGCGACTTCGACGCCGATGGCGCGACCGCCAGCACCGTGGGCATGCTCGGGTTGCGTCTGCTCGGTGCGGCCCATGTCGACTACCTGGTGCCTAATCGCTTCGAATATGGCTACGGGCTGACCCCGGAAATCGTCGAAGTCGCCCTGGCCCGCGAACCGCAGTTGCTGATCACCGTGGATAACGGTATTTCCAGTGTGGAAGGCGTGGCGGCGGCGAAAGCGGCGGGGCTCCAGGTGCTGGTCACCGACCACCACTTGCCCGGCCTTGAACTGCCGGCAGCCGACGCCATCGTCAATCCGAACCAGCCGGGCTGCGAGTTCTCGAGCAAGGCCCTGGCCGGTGTCGGGGTGATTTTCTATGTGCTGATGGCGCTGCGGGCGCGTCTGCGCAGCCTGGGCTGGTATGCCAGCACACCCCAACCGAACATCGGCGAATTGCTCGACCTGGTGGCCCTGGGCAGCGTGGCCGACGTGGTGCCCCTGGACGCGAATAACCGGATCCTGGTGCACCAAGGCCTGGAACGGATTCGCGCCGGACGTGCCCGGCCCGGCATCAAGGCAATCCTGGAAGTGGCCAAGCGCGATGCTTCACGGATTACCTCCACCGACCTCGGATTTATCCTCGGGCCGCGTCTGAATGCGGCGGGGCGCCTGGACGACATGAGCCTGGGCATCGAATGCCTGCTCACCGACGACCCGGCCCTGGCGCGGGAGATGGCCGCGCAACTGGACGGCATGAACCAGGACCGCAAGTCCATCGAGCAGGGCATGCAGCGCGAAGCCCTGGCCCAGCTCAAGGACCTGCCGGTGGAGTCGATGCCGTTCGGTTTGTGCCTGTTCGATCCGCAGTGGCACCAAGGGGTCATCGGCATCCTCGCTTCGCGGATGAAAGAACGCTATTTCCGTCCGACCATCGCCTTTGCCGATGCCGGGGACGGTTTGCTCAAGGGCTCGGGCCGCTCGGTGCCGGGCTTTCACATTCGCGATGCGCTGAGCGTGGTGGCGGCGCAGCATCCCACCCTGATCAGCAAGTACGGCGGTCACGCCATGGCGGCGGGACTGACGCTGCCGGAGGCGAATTTTCCGTTGTTCGCCGAAGCGTTCGACGCGGAAGTGCGCCGGCAATTGCGTGAAGAAGACCTGACCGGTCGACTGTTGTCGGATGGCACCCTGGCGGTCGAGGAGTTCCACTTGGAACTGGCCCGGGCACTGCGCCACGCCGGCCCCTGGGGCCAGCATTTTCCTGAGCCGATGTTCCACGGCCTGTTCCAGTTGGTCGAACAGCGCGTGGTGGGCGAGCGGCACTTGAAGGTCGTCCTCAAGAGCGAGTGCGGCTCGGTGAAGCTTGATGGCATCGCCTTTGGCATCGACCGCGAGATCTGGCCCAACCCTACCGTGCGCTGGGTGGAACTGGCCTACAAGCTCGACCTCAACGAGTTCCGCGGTCAGGAAACGGTGCAATTGATGATTGCCCATATCGAGCCGCGGTAGCCACAAGTGCTATCGATTAAGTGATGACTTCTTGTGGCGAGGGGATTTATCCCCGCTGGGCTGCGCAGCAGCCCCCAAAATGTCCCGGCACCGCATTTCTCCAGTCAAACGGCGTTGGCCGGGTTCGCGACTGCTTCGCAGTCGAGCGGGGATAAATCCCCTCGCCACACAGTGACCGACCTAAGCGGGAGCAAGCGCCCTCGCCACACCGTCGGTTTTTAAGTTCTGAACCCTCCGTCCTGCCGGGTTGTCGACTAGGCTCTAAGCACTGCTTGATAGCCCTTGTGACGTCTTGTCGAGTTTTTTGCCCGCGGGGGCGGGTGTTGCACCTTTTGTCACTCGTCGACTTTTCAAACAGAACCCTGGAGCCTGCCCACTGATTCGAGAGGTGCCCCATGAGTCTGCTGCTGGAACCCTATACCCTTCGCCAATTGACCCTGCCCAATCGCATCGCGGTATCGCCGATGTGCCAGTATTCGAGCACCGATGGCCTGGCCAACGATTGGCACCTGGTGCACTTGGGCAGCCGTGCCGTGGGCGGTGCCGGCCTGGTGTTCACCGAAGCCACCGCTGTTACCGCCGACGGCCGCATCACCGCCCAGGACCTGGGGCTGTGGAACGATGAACAGATCGAACCCTTGCAACGCATCACCCGGTTCATCACCGCCCAAGGGGCCGTGCCGGGCATACAACTGGCCCATGCCGGACGCAAGGCCAGCACCTGGCGACCCTGGTTGGGCAAGCATGGCAGCGTCAAGCCGGCGGATGGCGGCTGGATGCCGGTCGGTCCATCGCCGATTGCCTTCGACCCGCAGCACACCCAGCCAGTCCAATTGGACGACGGGCAGATCGCCGGTGTGATCCAGGCCTTCGTCGATTCGGCCAAGCGCGCCCTCACGGCCGGCTTCAAAGTGGTCGAGGTTCACGCGGCCCATGGGTATCTGCTGCATCAGTTCCTCTCGCCCTTGAGCAATCAGCGGCGCGATCAATACGGCGGCTCGTTCGAAAATCGCATCCGCCTGGTGCTGCAAGTCACCGAAGCGGTGCGGGCCGTATGGCCTGAAGAACTGCCGGTGTTCGTTCGCGTTTCCGCCACCGATTGGGTCGAGGACGGGTGGAACCCGGACGAAACCGTGGAGCTGGCGCGGCGCTTCAGGGCGCTGGGGGTGGACCTGATCGATGTGTCATCGGGCGGCACGGCGGCGAATGCGGAAATTCCCACCGGCCCGGGTTACCAGACCCGTTTCGCCGAGCGGGTGCGCAAGGAGTCGGAAATCGCCACCGGCACCGTCGGCATGATCACTGAGCCGGCCCAGGCCGAACACATCCTGCGCACCTGCCAGGCCGATATCATTTTCCTGGCCCGCGAATTGTTGCGTGATCCGTACTGGGCCTTGCATGCCGATGATGACCTGGGCGGCCGCAAGGCCACGTGGCCGGCGCAGTACCAGCGGGCCACGCATCGGGACCAGCCGATTCATGAGTCGGATTTGCGCGATTGAGTGTTTGGTAAAACAAAAAAGCCCCGGTCGTCATTGGCCGGAGCTTTTGTTTGTCTGGAATTTTTAGTGTTTGTACCGGCCTCATCGCGAGCAGGCTCGCTCCCACAGGGTTGAGTGTGGATCACAGGTTATGTGAACGACACGAAACTACTGTGGGAGCGAGCCTGCTCGCGATAGGGCCAGCCCAGACACCCGATCCCTATCAGGGATACTTGCGCTTGTCCGGCGCCGGCGGGAAGTACTGGTACAACCAGGTCTCGCTCAAGGTCCGGTCCTTGGTGCGAATGAACAGGCGCATCTGCACCGGCTCTACACTGTCGTCGGTCGGGTACCAGTCGAATGTGATGCGGTAGCCCTTGATTGCATCCAGCACCAACACGTTGAAGTCCTTCACTTCGCCATGGGAGCAGGTCACCACGGGTTCGATACCGGTGCCCGGCGGCAGTTGGTCGAGGCCGCCGCCGCTGAAGTCCACGGCAAAGCGACGGGCCCAGACGGTCGGGTAATGCTCGCCCGGTGCCCAGCCTTCGATGAAACCGCCCATGCCTGAGCGGGTGGCGTCGACGTGGGCCAGGTCGGTGCTGACCGGCGGCAGTGCGCTCCAGTAGAGCTTGTAGCCATAGTTCAGCGAGTCGCCGGCGGCCACCGGTTTTTTCGGCGTCCAGAACGCGACAATGTTGTCCAGGGTTTCGCCGGTGGTAGGAATCTCCAGCAAGCCGACCGAGCCTTCGCCCCAGGCCGTCGTCGGTTCGACCCACAGGCTTGGGCGCTTGCTGTACCAGTCCACGGTGTCCTGGTAGCTGGCAAAGTCGTGGTCGGTCTGCACCAGGCCGAAACCTTTCGGGTCCTTGTCGGCGAAGGCGTTGAATTGCAGGGTGGCGGGGTTGTTCAACGGCCGGCACACCCACTCGCCGTTGCCGCGCCACATGGCCAGTCGGTCGGAATCGTGGATTTGCGGGTGAATGGTGTCGCACATGCGCCGTTCGACGGTGCCACAGCTGAACATGCTGGTCATGGGGGCGATGCCCAGTTGCTCGATGGCAGTACGGGCATTGACGTGCGCGTCGATCTCCATCACCACCCGGGTCGGCTGGCAATCGATGTCAAACCGATAGGCACCGGTGGCGCTGGGGGAGTCGAGCAGGGCATAGACCACGAAGCGGGTGCTGTTCTTGTCCGGGGTTTCAAACCAGAACTTGGTGAAGTCCGGGAACTCCTCGCGCTTCTTCGCATAGGTGTCGATGGCCAAACCGCGGGCCGACAGCCCGTACTGGCCGCTGGCATCCACGGCGCGGAAGTAGCTGGCCCCCAGGAACGAAAGGATGTCGTGCCGGTCCAGCTCCGGCGCCTTGAAGACGCGAAAGCCGGCGAAGCCCAGGTCACCCTTCAATTGCGAGGTGTTGACCGTGGTTTTCTCATAGTTGAACAGCTCCGGGCGGAAGTGCACCTCACGGGCCATGCGCGTCTTCGGGTCGACGCTGTACATGCGCACCGGCTGCTTGAAGCCCATGCCGACGTGGAAGAATTGTGCGTCCAGTTGCCCGTCCAGCTCATTCCACAGCGAGTGATTGACGTCGTACTGGATGGCGTTGAACTGCAGCGGCGACATTTGGGCCAGGGTTTCTGGCAGGACTTGCTTGGTGTCGACATAGCGGCTCTCGGCCAGCCGCTTGGCCTGATCCTTCAAACCGTTGAAATCGAAGGGGCGGGCTTCGCCGTCGGCAGTCTGATCGGCGGCCCAGGCGCGTGCGGCCATGAGGCCGGAGGCCGACAGCCCAGTGTAGGCGGCGAAGGCCATGGAGGCCTTGAGCAGATTCCTGCGGTGCATAAATACAACCTTTCTCGAAACAGTCCCGAGCCGATCCTGGCTACAGAGACTGATAAATGAGTTCGGACATGCCTTTGGCCAAACGCGACGAACGTTAGAACAGATGCCTGAGAGCAGGATCGGTTCACCGAGGCGCAAAATCATAGGGGAAATACGGGCTTTGAGAGCAAGGAAAGCGTGGCTTGGTCAAATTTTCTTACAGTTATTTCTTTTTTTATGTCGATTCTGACTTTTTTTGACTAATTACTCTAAAACTCCCTTTTCACGCTTTGAATCCTCCCTATTCTTTAGCGTGATAGGCGATCTAACCCGGATTCAGACGGCGTTATCAGGTCAACCTCGACGTAAAGAAGGACAACTCATGACAAAAATACAGGGCATTACCGAAATGCTGGGGATCTTTCCAGGCCTGACCAACCCACGCAGGACACGCCGGCTCAGCCTGGAAGAATTGAGACTGGTGGAGCGCTATCGGGAGTTGTCGGAAAACGACCGCATCGCCATGCGCTATCTGGTGGATGCGATGCGCAGTGTTTCGCGGTTTTAGCGGCCGGGGCGGGGAGCACCGGCCGACATCACTCCAACGACCAGTCCTGGGGACGTTCGGTGCGCTGGTGCAGTATCCGCAAGACCTGCAGTTGCCCATGCATGAGCCGGTAGGGGGCTACGAATGGGTAGCGCGTCAGTACCAGCTCTCGAATATCAGGAACGACTGACGGACGCCCCGAGCCGGGAAAGCGTTGCAGTTGGCGCAGTGTCTCCAGGATGGCGCTGATGACGGCATCGGCGCCTTCTGCACCGATGGCGCTTTGGTAATGTTCGTGGATCGAGTAGAGGTCACTCTGTGCTTTGTCGGTCAGTACGATGCTCGGCACGTTTTGCCCACTTAGCCTTCACGGCGTCCAGATCGGTCAGGTTTCCAGCGTCGGCATCGGCTATGCCTTCGCTGATGGCTTGCAGATGCCAGGATTCGGCCTCCACATATCGGACCAGTGCACGCTTGAGGTGATACTGACGGTCGCGGTCGGTGGCGGCGGCCAGCAAGTCCAGCTGTTGGGCCAGACCTTCTTCCACACGAAAGGACAAAACGGGCGAGGCCATGGCTGATCTCCAAGGTGTATACGTTGTAGACACCCTAGGTGCTGCCAGGATTTGCGTCAACCGGCGAGCGTGCACCGATCGACGAAAACCTTAGCAGGACGAACGCGGGGCAGGCGTGGGCATGTGTTGCCAAGGTTGTCTTGGCGTCAATGCTTGAACATCACATGCCGCACCACCGTGTAATCCTCCAGCCCATACATGGACATGTCCTTGCCATAGCCGGAACGTTTCTGACCGCCATGGGGCATTTCGCTGACGAGCATGAAGTGGGTGTTCACCCAGGTGCAGCCATATTGCAGGCGGGCCGACAGGCGATGGGCACGGCCGATGTCGGCGGTCCACACCGATGAGGCCAGGCCGTAGTCCGAATCGTTGGCCCAGGCCAGCACTTGTGCCTCGTCGAGGAATTGCGTGACGGACACCACTGGCCCGAAGACTTCCCGACGGACGATTTCGTCATCCTGCTGGGCGTCGGCCAGCACCGTCGGCTCGAAGAAAAACCCGTTGCCGTCGACGGCCTTGCCGCCGGTGATCAGGCGGATATGCGACTGGGCGATGGCCCGTTCGACGAAACCGGCCACGCGGTCGCGGTGCTGGGCGGTGATCAGCGGGCCCATCTCGGTGTCTGGTGCGTTCTGCAGGCCGTACTTGATGCTCCCCACCGCGGCGCCGAGCTTCTCGACGAACTGCTCGTAAATGCCTTTCTGGGCATAGATGCGGCAGGCGGCGGTGCAGTCCTGCCCGGCGTTGTAGAAGCCGAAAGTGCGAATGCCTTCCACCGCCGCGTCAATATCGGCGTCGTCGAAAATGATCACCGGGGCCTTGCCGCCCAGTTCCATGTGCATGCGTTTGACGCTGTCGGATGTGCTGGAAATGATGTTCGAGCCAGTGGCGATGGAGCCGGTCAGCGACACCATGCGCACTTTCGGGTGGGTGACCAGCGGGTTGCCGACGGTTTGCCCACGACCGAATATCACGTTGAGCACGCCGGCCGGGAAAATTTCCGACGCCAGTTCCGCCAGGCGCAGCGCCGTCAGCGGGGTCTGCTCCGACGGCTTGAGCACCACGGTATTGCCGGCCGCCAGGGCCGGGGCGATTTTCCAGGCGACCATCATCAGCGGGTAGTTCCACGGCGCGATGGAGGCGATGACGCCCACCGGGTCGCGGCGGATCATCGAGGTGTGCCCCGGCAGGTATTCGCCGCCTGCCGAACCACTCATGCAGCGGCTGGCGCCGGCAAAGAAGCGGAACACGTCGGCAATCGCCGGGATCTCGTCGTTCAGCGCGGCACTCAAGGGTTTGCCACAGTTGTCCGACTCCAGTTCCGCCAGTTCTTCGCCGTGGGCTTCGATGGCATCGGCCAGCTTGAGCAGCAACAGGGAACGGTCCTTGGGCGGCACTTGCGACCAGGCCTCGAAGGCGGCATCGGCGGCGCGCACGGCGGCATCGACCTGAGCTTCGCTGGCTTCATTGATCTCCACCAGCACCCGGCCCAGCGATGGGTTGAACACCGCCTGGCCAGGGCCTTCGCCGTTCACCAGATGGCCGTTGATCAGCAGTTTGGTTTGCATGTCCATGTCCTCTTGATTCTTGCTTTTCTGTGGGAGCGAGCCTGCTCGCGATGCTTTTGGCGCTTTCAGAAACGCCATCGCGAGCAGGCTCGCTCCCACATTGGGTCGTCATCGTCAGTACTTGGTTTATTTCCCGCCGCTACCGGCCACGCTCTCACCGCCTCGGGTCAGGTAATACGCGCCCAATATCGGCACCATCGTGACCATCATCACCAGCATCGCCACCACGTTGGTCACTGGCACATCGCGAGGGCGGCTGAGTTGGTTGAGCAGCCACAGCGGCAAGGTGCGTTCGTGGCCGGCGGTGAAGGTGGTGACGATGATCTCGTCGAATGACAGCGCAAACGCCAGCATCCCGCCGGCCAGCAGTGCCGACCCCAGGTTGGGCAAGATGATGTAGCGAAAGGTCTGCCAGCCGTCGGCCCCCAGGTCCATCGAGGCCTCGATCAGGCTGTGGGAGGTGCGGCGCAGGCGGGCGATGACGTTGTTGTAGACGATCACCACGCAGAAAGTGGCATGGCCGACGACGATGGTGAACATCCCTGGTTCGATGCCCAAGGTCTTGAAGGTCGCCAGTAGCGCAATACCGGTGATGATGCCTGGCAAGGCAATCGGCAGGATCAGCATCAGCGAAATGCCTTGCTTGCCGAAGAAATCGCGTCGGTACAGCGCCGCCGAGGCCAGGGTGCCAAGCACCATGGCGATCAACGTGGCGATGGCCGCGACCTGCAACGACAGCTTGATCGCCTCCAGCACATCCGGGCGCGCGAAGGCGACGCTGAACCACTTCAGGGTCAGGCCCTTGGGCGGGAAGCTGAACGCGGCGTCCTCGGTATTGAAGGCGTAGAGGAAGATGATCAGGATCGGGAAATGCAGGAACACCAGCCCGCCCCACGCCGCGATCCGCAAGCCCCACGAGGCCCGGTCTTGAGAGTCAGAGTGCATCGAAAGCTCCCAGTCGCTTGACGATGGATAAATACAGGGCGATCAGCACGATGGGCACCAGGGTGAACGCCGCGGCCATGGGCATGTTGCCGATGGCGCCTTGCTGGGCGTAGACCATGCTGCCGACGAAGTAGCCCGGCGGGCCCACCAACTGGGGCACGATGAAATCCCCCAGGGTCAGCGAGAAGGTGAAGATCGAGCCGGCGGCGATGCCGGGGATCGACAGCGGCAGGATCACCTGCATGAACGTCTGGTGTGGCCTGGCGCCCAGGTCGGCCGAGGCTTGCAGCAGCGATGGCGGCAGACGCTCCAGGGACGCCTGGATCGGCAGGATCATGAACGGCAGCCAGATGTAGACGAATACCAGAAAACGCCCCAGGTGTGAGGTGGACAAGGTGCTGCCACCCACGCCCGGGATCCCCAGCACGAACTGCAACACCGGCCCCAGGCCCAGGTGCTGGACGAACCATTGCGCCACGCCACCCTTGGCCAGCAGCAGCGTCCAGGCATAGGCCTTGACGATATAGCTGGCCCACATCGGCAGCATCACCGCGATGTAGAAAAACGCCTTGGTCTTGCCACTGGTGTAGCGCGCCATGTAGTAGGCAATCGGGAACGCGACGATGGCGCTGGCGATGGACACCGCTATCGCCATGCTCAGGGTGCGCAAAATGATGTCGAAGTTCGACGGCTGGAACAGCGCCGCGAAATTCGCCAGGGTCAGGTCCGGCGTGACCGCCATGGTGAAGTCGTCGAAGGTGTAGAAACCCTGCCACAGCAAGGTCAGCAGCGAGCCCAGGTAGATCGCGCCGAACCAGATCAGCGGCGGCACCAGCAACATCGACAGGTACAGGTTGGGGCGCCGGTACAGCAGGTTGGAAAAGCGTCGCAACGGTGAACCGGGCGTGGGCGTTTGAGCGATGGCCAGGGTGTTCATCTCACACCTCGCCACTGACGGTGTCGTGCAGCGCGACCATCGCCTCCCGGGCCCAGCGTACGCTCAGGTGCTGGCCGGTCTGGTGCTGGGCTGTGTTGTCGAGCCACTGGGTGTTGGCCTGGCTGAGGTTCAGGGTCTGGCCGTTGGCAAGCTTCAACTCGTAGCGCGTGGCGCTGCCCTGGTACTGGATGTCGTGCAGCAGGCCGTGGACTTCGATCTCACCACTGGCCAACGGGCCCTCGGCGAAACGCACGTGTTCCGGGCGAATCGAGAACGGCTGTGGATAACCGCTCAGTTCCCGGGCCAGCTCGCCACGGATCACGTTGGAGGTGCCGACGAATTCGGCGACGAAGGTGGTCGCCGGTTTCATGTACAGGTTGCGTGGGGTGTCGACCTGTTCGATGCGGCCCTTGTTGAACACCGCCACGCGGTCGGACATCGACAGCGCCTCGGTCTGGTCGTGGGTGACGAAAATGAAGGTGATGCCCAGCTGGCGTTGCAGCTTCTTCAATTCGCCCTGCATCTGTTCGCGCAGCTTCAGGTCGAGGGCGCCCAAAGGTTCATCGAGCAGCAACACTCGCGGGCGATTGACCAACGCGCGGGCCAGGGCCACCCGTTGACGCTGGCCGCCGGAGAGCTGCACCGGCTTGCGTTCGCCGTAACCGCCCAGGGCAACCATCTCCAGCGCTTCGTCGGCGCGCTTGATGCGCTCGGCCTTGGCGACGCCTTTGACTTTCAGGCCGTAGGCCACGTTGTCGCGCACGTTCATATGGGGGAAGAGGGCGTAATCCTGGAACACCGTGTTGACGTCCCGCTGGTACGGCGCAAGCCCGGTGGCCTCTTCGCCGTGGATGCGGATCGAGCCGGCACTGGGTTGTTCGAACCCGGCGATCAGTCGCAGGCAGGTGGTCTTGCCCGAACCGGACGGGCCCAGCATCGAAAAGAACTCGCCGTCCTGGATGTCGATGCAAACCCGGTCAACGGCTTTCACTTCGCCAAATTGACGGGATACCTGGGTGAATTGGACTGCAAGCGTCATGGTGCGGGGCTCCAAAAAAGCGCGACTGCTGTTGGATCGGAGGTGAGTTGCCGTGCACCAAACCTGTGGGAGCAGTGCTGTGGGAGCAAAGCTTGCTCGCGATACAGGCGCCTCGGTTCCCCGGGAGACCGCATTATCTTCATCGCGGGCAAGCCTTACTCCCACACAGTGAACTACACCGACTGATTGGGTTTAACGCCCACCCATGATCGCAATGTAGTCCTGGGTCCAGCGGCTGTACGGCACGAACTTGCCGCCCTCGGCCTGTGGGGTTTTCCAGAAGGCGATCTTGTCGAACTGATCGAAACCGTTGGTCTTGCAGCCCTCGGCGCCCAGCAGTTCGCTGCCCTTGCACGCCGCCGGCACCGCCGGCAACGAGCCGAACCACGCGGCGACGTCACCCTGGACTTTCGGTTGCAGCGACCAGTCCATCCATTTGTACGCGCAGTTGGGGTGCTTGGCCTCGGCGTGCAACATCGTGGTGTCGGCCCAGCCGGTGGCGCCTTCTTTCGGAATGGTCGAGGCGATCGGTTGTTTTTCGTTCATCAAGCCGTTGACCTGATACGGCCAGGCGCCGGACGCCACCACGCCTTCGTTCTTGAAATCGCTCATCTGCACGGTGGTGTCGTGCCAGTAGCGGTGGATCAACGGCTGCTGGGCCCGTAGCACTTCCAGCACGGCCTTGTACTGGGTTTCGTCGAGTTGGTACGGGTCCTTGATGCCCAGCTCAGGCTTGGCGGTCTTGAGGTACAGCGCCGCGTCGGCGATGTAGATCGGGCCATCGTAGGCTTGCACGCGCCCCTTGTTCGGCTTGCCGTCGGGCAAGTCCTGGGCGCTGAACAGCACGCTCCAACTGGTGGGCGCCTGCTTGAACACCTCGGTGTTGTACATCAGCACGTTCGGGCCCCACTGGTACGGGGTGCCGTAGGTCTGCTGGTTGACCACGTACCACGGCGCATCCTTGAGGCGCGGGTCGAGGTTTTTCCAGTTGCTGATCAGTGCGGTGTTGATCGGCTGCACGCGCTTGCCGGCAATCAGCCGCAACGAGGCGTCGCCCGAGGCGGTGACCAGGTCGTAGCCACCCTTGGTCATCAGGCTGACCATTTCGTCAGAGGTGGCGGCGGTTTTCACATTGACCTTGCAACCGGTTTCCTTCTCGAAACCGGTGACCCAATCGTAGGCCTTGTCGCTTTCGCCGCGTTCGATGTAACCCGGCCAGGCGACGATATCCAGTTGGCCTTCGCCGGCGCCAACGGCCTTGAGTGGTTCGGCGGCCTGGAGGCTGACGCTGGTCAGCAGCGTCGTGGTGATTGCGCTGAGCAATACGGTCTTGTGCGCGTACATGGAAATCCCTCTTGCTTTAATTATGGTCGGGGCAGTGTTCGAACAGGGTGAAGCGCCATGGATGGCCTGTTATTAGAGTAGTGCTGTTATCTACAGATGCTGGCCGTGGCGGGCCATGATGTGGCGCACCACGCTGTAGTCCTGGAGCGAATCGCTGGACAGGTCTTTGCCGTAGCCCGAACGTTTCAGGCCGCCGTGGGGCATTTCGCTGACCAGCATGAAATGGCTGTTGATCCAGGTGCAGCCGTATTGCAGGCGCGCCGCCACCTGCATGGCCTTGTCCAGGTTCTGCGTCCATACCGAGGACGCCAGGCCGTATTCGGAGTCGTTGGCCCAGTCCACCGCCTGGCTGAGTTCGTCGAAGCGGGTCACGGTGACGACCGGGCCGAACACTTCGCGCTGGACGATTTCGTCGCTTTGCTTGCAGCCGGCCAGCAGCGTGGGCTGGTAGTAGAAACCGGCGCCGGAATGCACCGCCGCGCCGGTAATGCGTTCGATGTGTGGTTGGCCGAGGGCGCGTTCGACAAAACTGGCCACGCGGTCGCGCTGGCGGGTGCTGATCAGCGGGCCGATCTCATTGTCGGCGTCGCGCTTGCCGGCAAAGCGCAGGCTGCTGACCGCCGCGCCGAGTTCGGCCACCAGACGGTCGTGAATTGCGCCTTGGGCGTAGATCCGACACGCCGCCGTGCAATCCTGCCCAGCGTTGTAATAACCGTAGGTGCGCACGCCTTCGACCACGGCCTGGATGTCGGCATCGTTGCACACGATCACTGGCGCCTTGCCGCCCAGCTCCAGGTGCGTGCGCTTGAGGGTTTTCGCTGCTGCCTGGAGGATCTTCTGCCCGGTGACGATATCGCCGGTCAGCGAGACCATGCGCACCTTGGGATGGCTGACCAGATGGCTGCCGACACCTTCGCCGCCCCCGCAGAGGATGTTGATGACGCCTCGTGGCAGGATCTGGGCCAGTGTCGGCGCCAGGGCGAGGATCGACAGCGGCGTGTGCTCCGATGGCTTGAACACCAACGTATTGCCGGCGGCCAGGGCCGGGGCGATTTTCCACGCGGCCATCATGATCGGGTAATTCCACGGTGCAATGGACGCCACCACGCCAATCGGGTCGCGACGCACCATGCTGGTGTAGCCGGGCAAGTATTCGCCACTGAGCTGGCCGGTCTGGCAGCGCACGGCGCCGGCGAAGAAACGGAATACATCTACCGTCGCACTGAGGTCGTCCTGGCGCGCCAGGTGCAGCGGCTTGCCGCAGTTCAGGGATTCGAGGCGGGCCAGCTCATCGGCGTTCTTTTCGATGGCGCTGGCGATGTCCAGCAGCAGGTTCGAGCGTTGTTGCGGCGTGGTGCGCGACCAGCCGTCGAAGGCCTGATGGGCGGCGAGGATCGCGGCTTCGACCTGCTCGGTACTGGCCTCGGCGATGTGAGCCACGACTTCACCGGTGGCCGGGTTGAGGATCGGCTCGACAATGCCTTCACCGGGAACGAGTTCCCCGTTGATCAGCAACGTGGTGCACAACGGGGTTTGCGTGCCAGCCATGTTCGCCTTCTCTTTTTTGGAAGTGACTACTGCTATCAGTTACAACACAAAACCTGTGGGAGCGAGCCTGCTCGCGATAGCGGTCTATCTGTAACACCGCTTCGCGAGCAGGCTCGCTCCCACAATGGATTGCGGTGGTGCAGCAAGACTAGTGCTCGGCCTTAAGGCCGACAAATTCGAAATACTCAAGGCTGCGTTCGATTAAATAGATGGCTTTCGCCCGCCATGGGGCTGTTCCCGGGCGACGGCCAGGAACGGGTCGACCGACGCCGGTCGAGCCGTGCCTCGGCGCCAGGCCAAGCCGACGTCGAGGGTCTGGTTGAGGTCGGCAATCGGTCGCGCTTCGATGATGTCGCCTTCCAGCGACCAGGGGCGGTAGGTCATGTCCGGTTGGATCGATACGCCCAGCCCCGCTGCCACCAGGCTGCGCACCGCTTCGGTCGAGGCCGTACGCAGGGTGATCTTCGGTTGCAGGCCGGCACCGCGCCACAGGCGCTGGGCGTTACGGTCCATTTCATCGACGTTCAGTTGGATCAGCGGCTCGCGGGCCACGTCGGCCAGGTTGATGCTGTCGTGCTCCAGCAGCGGGTGCTGCGCCGGCAGCCACAAGCGGTGGGGCGAATGCGTCAGGACTTCGGTCTGCAAGGCGTGGCGGTCTTCCAGGTTGGACAGGATCAACACCCCGACATCGATTTCGCCGCTGACCAGCAAATGCTCGATGTACGGGCGTTCGTCTTCCATCACGCGGATTTCCACGTTGGGATAGGCGCGCTGGAAGCGGGTCAGCAGGTCCGCCAGGTAATAACCGGCGACCAGGCTGGTGACGCCGATGGTGACTTGGCCGGCGACCTGGTCGGTGCTTTGCTGCAGGCTGCGCTTGGCGTTGTCGACGGTGGCCAGGATCAGATGGGCCTGGCGCAGGAATTGATGGCCCTGGTGGGTCAGGGTCATGCCTTTGGCGTGGCGGTTGAACAGGCTGACGCCGATTTCCTGTTCCAACTGCTGGATGGCCAGGGTCAGGGTGGACTGGGAAATGAATGCCGTTTGCGCAGCGGCGGAGATGGAGCCGGTTTCAGCCACGGCGATGAAATGACGGATCTGACGCAGGGTCATCATGGTCGAATACCCAGTGGGCGATTTTATCGATGTGCTGGAGTGTATATCGTTTTTTTAGAAGGGTAGGTGAGCGCGTCTTTGAATGAGCCAGGCAACATCTGGAAGCAATCTCGCCGGAGGCGCCGGGGCACTTTCGATCTAGGCTGGTGGCCTTACGTTGACCCGAAATGTGGAGACGACAAATGAACACCCGTGGATTGCTCGATCAGCTTCTCAAGTCCGGCCAGGAAATGTTGCAGAACAAGGCTGGCGGTTCCCAAGGCAAGTCGTCCGGCGGTCTGGGCGGGTTGCTCGGTGGCTCCGGCAACTTGGGCGGGATGCTTTCCGGCGCGGGCGGCGGGGCACTGGCCGCCGGGGCCATGGGCCTGTTGCTGGGCAACAAGAAAGCCCGCAGCTTCGGCGGCAAGGCCCTGGCCTATGGTGGCCTGGCTGCCTTGGGCGTGATCGCCTACAAAGCCTATGGCAACTGGCAGGCCCAACAGGGCAACGCACCGAAAACCGAACCGCAGACCCTCGACCGCGTGCCTGCGGCGCAGGTCGAGCAGCATAGCCAGGCGATCCTCAAGGCGCTGGTGGCGGCGGCCAAGGCCGACGGTCACGTGGATGAGCGTGAACGGCAGTTGATCGAAGGCGAGTTCACCAAGCTCGATAACGACCAGGAACTGCAACACTGGCTGCACGCCGAACTCAACAAGCCCCTGGACCCCACCGACGTCGCCCGCGCCGCCAGCACCCCGGAAATGGCGGCGGAAATGTACATCGCCAGCGTGATGCTGGTGGACGAGGAAAACTTCATGGAGAAGTCCTACCTCGACGAACTGGCGCGCCAACTCAAGCTGGATCCGGGGTTGAAGGTGGAGTTGGAGAAACAGGTACGCCAGGCGACTGTATAGATCAGTCCCAACTCATTCCCCTGTGGGAGCGGGCTTGCTCGCGAAGGCGGTGTGTCAGTCAATGGAAATGTCGACTGATGCACCGTTTTCGCGAGCAAGCCCGCTCCCACAGTGGTTTTGTGGTGTTTGGCGGTCTTGTGTCCAACCCATTTCCCTGTGGGAGCGAGCCTGCTCGCGATGGGGCCCGGTCAGTCACAGTGTTTTTGACTGATGCACCGCTATCGCGAGCAAGCTCGCTCCCACAGGTCAAATCCCCTCACACCGCCATACTGGCCCGGCGCCGCCCTCGGCTATACTGCCCAACATTTCAAGTGCCCGAGGTTTTACTGTGAAGAATTGGACATTGCGCCAACGCATCCTGGCGAGTTTTGCGGTGATCATCGCCATCATGCTGTTGATGGTGGTTGTCTCGTATTCACGGTTGTTGAAGATCCAGGACAGCGGAGAAAAGGTCCGGACCGATGCGGTGCCGGGGGTATATTTCAGTTCCATGATTCGCGGCGGCTGGGTCGACAGCTACGTCTTGACCCAACAAATCGTCGGCCTTTCGGGCAACCGGGAAATCACCGCCCAGGACAAGGCCCGCTACCAGGGCTTCGAGCAGCACCTGCGCGAAGAAATACAGAACTATCAAAAACTGATCCAGAACCCCGCCGACCAGGCCTCTTTCGACGAGTTCGAGGCCAATCACCTGGCGTTCAACCAGGCCATGGCAAAGGTCCTGGACTTGTACCAGCGCAAGGACTACGAAGGTGCGCGGCAGGCCTTGGACAAAGAGCTGACGCCAGAATGGATCGGCGGCCGCGGGCATTTGAACCAGATCATCGAGCGCAATCGTGAGCTGGCGGAAAACGCCACCCTGACCATCGGCGATGCGGTCACCGCGGCCAAGATCGCCATGGGCCTGTCGTTCCTGGTCGCGCTGATCATCGCCGTGCTGTGCGGGTTGTTGTTGATGCGGGCGATCATGGGGCCGATGAACCGTATCGTCGAGATTCTCGAGATCATGCGCAGCGGCGACCTGAGCGGGCGCCTGAATCTGGCGCGCAAAGACGAATTTGGTGCCGTGGAAACCGGCTTCAACGACATGATGGCCGAGCTGACCTCGCTGGTGTCCCAGGCCCAGCGCTCTTCGGTGCAGGTCACCACCTCGGTCACCGAGATCGCCGCCACCTCGCGCCAGCAGCAGGCCACGGCCACCGAAACCGCCGCCACCACCACCGAGATCGGCGCGACGTCTCGGGAAATCGCCGCCACCTCCCGAGACCTGGTGCGCACCATGACCGAAGTGTCCACCGCCGCCGACCAGGCTTCGGTGGCCGCCGGCTCCGGCCAGCAAGGCCTGGCGCGCATGGAGGAAACCATGCATTCGGTGATGGGCGCCGCCGACCTGGTGAACGCCAAGCTGGCGATCCTCAACGAGAAGGCCGGCAACATCAACCAGGTGGTGGTGACCATCGTCAAAGTGGCCGACCAGACCAACCTGCTGTCCCTCAACGCGGCCATCGAGGCCGAAAAGGCCGGCGAGTACGGTCGCGGTTTTGCCGTGGTGGCCACTGAAGTACGACGCCTGGCCGACCAGACCGCCGTGGCGACCTATGACATCGAGCAGATGGTGCGCGAGATCCAGTCCGCGGTATCGGCCGGTGTGATGGGCATGGACAAGTTCTCCGAAGAAGTGCGTCGGGGCATGGCCGAAGTGCAGCAGGTGGGTGAGCAACTGTCGCAGATCATCCATCAGGTTCAGGCCCTGGCGCCGCGCGTGTTGATGGTCAACGAAGGCATGCAGGCCCAGGCCACCGGTGCCGAGCAGATCAACCACGCCTTGGTGCAGTTGGGCGATGCCAGCAGCCAGACCGTGGATTCCCTGCGCCAGGCCAGTTCCGCCATCGACGAGCTGAGCCAGGTCGCCGTAGGGCTGCGCAGCGGCGTCTCGCGTTTCAAAGTCTGATGGGCGAACTCGAGACCCGCCGTGGCGCCGCACCGACGGCCCGCCAGTCGTTGTTCCTGGTGTTCTGCATCGGCAACGAACGTTACGCCCTGCAGGCCATCGATGTGGTGGAAGTGCTGCCGCGCCTGCCTCTCAAACCGATTGCCCGGGCGCCGTCCTGGGTGGCGGGGGTGTTTGCCTGGCGCGGCACGGTGGTGCCGGTGATCGACCTGTGCGCCCTGACCTTCGGCCAGAGCGCCGAGGCCCGGACCAGTACGCGATTGGTGCTGGTGCGCTATCAGGGCGACGCGCAACAAACGGGACAAGTGCTGGGGTTGATCCTGGAACAGGCGACCGACACCGTGCGCTGCGACCCGGCCGATTTCAAACCTTATGGCCTGGACAACCGGCAGGCGCCGTACCTCGGCCCTGTCCGTGAAGATGCCCTGGGGTTGCTGCAATGGGTGCGGGTCAATGACCTGCTCGATGAATCCGTTCGGGCGCTGCTGTTTCCTGCGCCGCCGCTGAACCTCGATGACCTCGAGGCCACGCCATGAACAACGACCAGCGTTTTTTCGACTTCCTCAAGGAGCGCATCGGCCTGGATGTGACCTCCGTCGGCACCGCGATCATTGAGCGGGCTGTGCGCCAACGCATCATTGCCGTGCCCGGGCGAACCGCCGATGAATATTGGCAGGCCCTGCAGCATTCGGCCCAGGAGCAGCAGGCGCTGATCGAAGCGGTGATCGTCCCGGAGACCTGGTTCTTCCGCTACCCGGAATCCTTCGCGACCCTCGCCAGGCTGGCCGTCAAGCGCCTGGCCGAGATCAAGCACCTGCGCGCGCTGCGCATCCTCAGCCTGCCGTGTTCCACCGGCGAAGAACCTTATTCGATTGCCATGGCCTTGCTCGACGCAGGCCTGGGACCGCATCAGTTCAAGGTAGACGGCCTGGACGTCAGCCCGCTGTCGGTGGCGCGGGCCAAGGAAGCGCGCTACGGCAGGAATTCCTTCCGTGGCGCGGAGCTGGGTTTTCGCGAGCGGTACTTCGACGCCGAAGACGAGGGTTATCGCCTCAGCGAGCGGGTGCGCGAACAGGTGCGTTTGCAAGTGGGTAACCTGCTGGATCCGGCTTTGCTGGTGAACGAGGCACCTTACGATTTTGTGTTCTGTCGCAACCTGTTGATCTATTTCGACCAGCCGACCCAACAGCAGGTGTTCGAGGTGCTCAAGCGCCTGACCCATCAGGACGGTGTGCTGTTTATCGGCCCCGCCGAGGGCAGTTTGCTGGGCCGACTGGGCATGCGCTCGATCGGGATCGCCCAATCGTTCGCCTTCAGCCGCCAGGGTGCCCCCGAGCCGCAACCGTTGCCGGCCTTGATGCCGACCCCGCTGCCAGTTCGTCAGCCTCCGCCCCGCGTCGTTCCGCCAGTGATTCGGCCGCGGCCGTTTGCGGCGAGCGTGACGCCGATTGTCGAGCCCAAAAGCAGCGATGCCGCGACCTTGCTGGCCAATATCGCCGCCCTGGCCAACGGCGGCAAAAGCGCCGAGGCCCGCGTGGCTTGCGAGGCCTACTTGCGCAGCCACGCGCCAAACGCCCAGGTGTTCTATTGGTTGGGCCTGCTCAGCGACATGGCTGGCAGCGCCCTTGAAGCCCAGGGTTTTTATCGCAAGGCGCTTTATCTTGAACCGCAACACGCCGAGGCCCTGGTGCATCTGGCGGCGCTGCTGGCTTCCCAGGGAGACGCGGCCGGAGCCCGTCGATTGCAGGAACGCGCCGCCCGTAGCGGGCGCGCGGCAGACAGTGAGCACAAACGATGAGCGGTTCGGCTTCTTACACCGTCACCCATGACGATGCCCAGGCAATCGACGACTGCTGGAATCGCATCGGCGTGCATGGCGACAAATCCTGTCCGCTGTTGGTCGAGCATATCCACTGCCGCAATTGCTCGGTGTATTCGGCGGCCGCCACCCGGCTGCTCGACCGTTATGCCTTGCCGCAGGATCAGCGGGAGGTGTCCCTGGCCCCGGTGGACACCGATGTGGTCACGCGCTCGCTGCTGATGTTCCGCCTCGGCGAGGAATGGCTGGGCCTGACCACTCGCAGCCTGGTGGAAGTGGCGCCGTTGCAGCCGATCCATTCCTTGCCCCACCAGCGCTCGCGGGCCTTGTTGGGCGTGGCGAATGTACGCGGGGCGCTGGTGGCCTGCCTGTCGCTGGTCGAGCTGTTGGACCTGGAGCCCGGCGCGGCGGTGGTTGCCGGCGCACGGGTGATGCCGCGCATGTTGATTGTCGCGGCCAAGGGCGGGCCGGTGGTGGTGCCGGTGGATGAGGTGGACGGCATCCACGCCATCGATGAACGCATCCTGGCGAGCGCTTCGCAATCGTCGGGCAAGTACACCCGTGGTGTGCTGCCCTTCAAGGGCCGCAGCCTGCGCTGGCTGGATGAAGAACAGCTGCTGTCCGCCGTGGCCCGGAGCCTGTCATGACCCCTGATCAGATGCGCGACGCCTCGTTGCTGGAACTGTTCAGCCTGGAAGCCGAAGCCCAGACCCAGGTGCTGAGCACCGGCCTGCTGGCCCTGGAGCGCGATCCGACCCAGGCCGAATACCTCGAGTCGTGCATGCGCGCGGCGCACTCCCTCAAGGGCGCGGCGCGCATTGTCGGGGTGGACGCCGGGGTCAGCGTGGCCCATGTGATGGAGGATTGCCTGGTCAGTGCCCAGGAGCGGCGCCTGGTGTTGGGCGCCGAACACATCGACGCCTTGCTGCAAGGCACCGACCTGCTGACGCGCATCGCCACCCCGGGCAACAGCGTCGGCGCCGCGGACATCGACGCCTATGTGGGGTTGATGGGGCGTCTGCTTGATCCCAACGCGCCACAGGCCCCGGCAATGGTCTTACCAACCGTCGAGACACCGGTCGAGCCGCTACGCGTCGAGCTGCCGGAAGTGGAACTGCCCCCGGCAACGGAGCCTGCCCCCAAGCGCAAACGGGTCACCGAAGGCGGCGAGCGGGTCTTGCGGGTCACGGCCGAACGCCTCAACAGTTTGCTTGATCTGTCGAGCAAATCCCTGGTGGAGACCCAGCGCCTCAAGCCCTGGCTGGCGACGATGCAACGCCTCAAGCGCCAGCAAAGCAGCGGCCTGCGCGCCCTTGAAGAGCTGAACGTACACCTCAAGGACCATGCCCTGAGCCTGCAAGCCCAGGAAGCCCTTGGCGATGCCCGCCGTTTGCTCGCCGAAACCCAGCAATGGCTGGCGCAGAAAACCGCCGAGCTGGATGAGTTCGCCTGGCAGGCCAGTCAACGGGCGCAGGTGCTGTACGACACGGCGCTGGCCTGTCGCATGCGCCCGTTCGCCGATGTGCTTTCGGGGCAGACACGCATGGTCCGTGACCTGGGCCGCAGCCTGGGCAAACAGGTGCGCCTGGAGATTGAGGGCGAGAAAACCCAGGTCGACCGCGATGTGCTGGAAAAGCTCGAAGCGCCGCTGACCCATTTGCTGCGCAACGCCGTGGACCATGGCATCGAAACCCCGGAGCAACGAATGCTGGCCGGCAAGCCCGCCGAAGGCCTGATCCGCCTGCGGGCTTCCCATCAGGCTGGCCTGTTGGTGTTGGAGTTGGCGGACGATGGCGCCGGGGTGGACCTGGAACGGGTGCGCCGCAGCATCGTCGAGCGCGGCCTTTCCCCTGAGCAAACCGCCGCCAGCCTGAGCGAAGAGGAGCTGCTGACCTTCCTGTTCCTGCCCGGTTTCAGCCTGCGCGACAAAGTCACCGAAGTGTCCGGGCGCGGCGTCGGCCTGGACGCCGTCCAGCACATGGTCCGGCAACTGCGCGGTGCGGTGGTGCTGGAGCAGACGGCGGGCGAGGGCAGTCGCTTTCACCTCGAGGTACCGCTGACGCTGTCGGTGGTGCGCAGCCTGGTGGTGGAAGTCGGCGATGAAGCGTACGCCTTTCCCCTGGCCCACATCGAACGCATGTGCGACCTGGCGCCGGAAGACATCGTCCAGGTCGAAGGTCGCCAGCATTTCTGGCACGAAGGTCGGCATATCGGCTTGGTCGCCGCCAGCCAGTTGCTCAATCGCCCGGCGACGCAAGGCAGTAGCCAGACCCTCAAGGTCGTGGTGATCCGCGAGCGCGAGACGATCTACGGCGTGGCGGTGGAGCGCTTCATCGGCGAGCGGACCCTGGTGGTCCTGCCCCTGGACGAACGCTTGGGCAAGGTCCAGGACATTTCCGCCGGGGCCTTGCTCGACGATGGCTCGGTGGTGTTGATTGTCGATGTCGAAGACCTGCTGCGTTCGGTGGACAAATTGCTCGATACCGGGCGCCTGGAACGCATCGCCCGACAGAACCAGGCCCAGGCCCCGCGCAAGCGGATCCTGGTGGTGGACGATTCCCTGACCGTGCGCGAGCTGCAACGCAAGTTGTTGCGGGGTCGCGGCTACGACGTGGCGGTGGCGGTGGATGGCATGGATGGCTGGAATGCATTGCGCTCGGAGGATTTCGACTTGCTGATCACCGACATCGACATGCCACGCATGGACGGCATCGAGCTGGTGTCGCTGTTGCGGCGCGACAACCGCTTGCAGTCGCTGCCGGTGATGGTGGTGTCCTACAAGGACCGCGAAGAAGACCGCCGTCGTGGTCTCGACGCCGGGGCCGACTATTATCTGGCCAAGGCGAGTTTTCACGACGACGCCCTGCTCGACGCCGTGGTTGAATTGATCGGAGGGGCGCGCGCTTGAAGATCGCCATCGTCAATGACATGCCCCTGGCGGTCGAGGCCCTGCGCCGCGCCCTGGCGTTCGAGCCGGCGCATCAACTGGTCTGGGTGGCCGCCAACGGCGCCGAGGCGGTGCAACGCTGCGCCGAATACACCCCGGACCTGATCCTCATGGACTTGTTCATGCCGATCATGGATGGCGTGGAAGCCACCCGGCGGATCATGGCCGACAGCCCATGCGCTATTGTGATTGTCACCGGGGACAGCCAGCAGAACGTCCACCGGGTGTTCGAGGCCATGGGCCATGGCGCGCTGGATGTGGTCGATACCCCGGCCTTGGGGGTCGGTAACCCGGCGGACGCTGCAGCGCCGTTGCTGCGCAAGATCACCAACATCGGCTGGTTGATCGGTGAGCGCAACAAGCGTGAACGACCCGCGCCAGCGGCGCAGCGTGCGGCAGTGTCGCGCAAGAGCCTGGTGGCCATCGGGTCGTCGGCGGGCGGGCCGGCGGCGCTGGAGGTGCTGCTCAAGGCGCTGCCGCGTGACTTTACCCCGGCCATCGTGCTGGTCCAGCATGTGGACGAAGTGTTCGCCGCCGGCATGGCCGAGTGGCTGGGCAGTGTCTCGGGCCACACGGTGCGCCTGGCCCGGCAGGGCGAGACGCCACAGAGCGGCACGGTGTTGCTGGCCGGGACCAATCATCACCTGCGCTTGTTGAAGGACGGCACCCTGGCCTACACCGCCGAGCCGGTGAACGAGATCTACCGGCCCTCCATCGACGTGTTTTTTGAAAGTGTCGCCCAGTACTGGAGCGGTGACGCGGTGGGTGTATTGCTCACCGGCATGGGTCGCGACGGTGCGCAAGGGCTTAAACTGATGCGCCAGCAGGGCTATGCGACCATCGCCCAGGACCAGCGCAGCAGTGCGGTGTACGGGATGCCCAAAGCGGCGGCCGCCATCGACGCCGCCGCCCATATTCTCGCCCTGGACGCCATCGCGCCACGGCTGTTGGAGATTTTTACCCCATGATGAACCCCGCCAGCCTTGCGCCAGGGCGTACTCAGGTAAGCCACCATGAATGATCTGCAGCTCGACGAATTCAAGCGCGATGAGAACGCCGCCATGGTCTTGCTCGTCGACGACCAGGCGATGATCGGCGAAGCGGTGCGGCGCGGGCTATCGAACGAAGACAACATCGACTTCCATTTCTGCTCCGATCCTCACCAGGCCATCGCCCATGCGATTCGCATCAAGCCGACGGTGATTCTCCAGGACCTGGTGATGCCCGGCCTGGATGGCTTGAGCCTGGTGCGCGAGTACCGTAACCATCCGGCCACCCGCGATATCCCGATCATTGTCCTGTCCACCAAGGAGGACCCGTTGATCAAGAGCGCGGCGTTCGCCGCCGGGGCCAACGACTACCTGGTCAAGTTGCCGGACAACATCGAACTGGTGGCGCGCATCCGCTATCACTCGCGTTCCTACATGATGCTGTTGCAACGCGACGCGGCCTATCGGGCGCTGCGGGTCAGCCAGCAGCAACTGCTCGACACCAATCTGGTGCTGCAACGCTTGATGAACTCCGACGGCCTGACCGGATTGTCCAATCGCCGGCACTTCGACGAATACCTGGAGCTGGAATGGCGCAGGGCGATGCGCGACCAGAGCCAACTGTCGCTGCTGATGATCGACGTGGACTACTTCAAGGCCTTCAACGACAACTTCGGCCACTTGGAAGGCGACGAAGCGCTGCGCAAGGTCGCCACGGCGATCCGCGAGGCGTGCAGCCGTCCGTCCGACTTGCCGGCCCGCTACGGCGGCGAGGAGTTCGCCCTGGTCCTGCCTGGCACCTCGCCGGGCGGCGCCCGGCTGATGGCCGAGAAACTGCGCCAGGGCGTCGCCACCCTGAAAATCCCCCACACCACGCCCGACGGCGGCGCAAACCTGACTGTCAGCATCGGCGTCTCGACCTTCATCCCCCAGCAGGGTAGCGATTGCCGGCAACTGATCTCGGCGGCGGACAAGGGGTTGTACCTGGCCAAGCACAATGGGCGTAATCGGGTGGGTTTCGAATAGATCACCCTGAATGTCGGCTTGAATGCTTTTGTGGCGAGGGGATTTATCCCCGCTGGGCTGCGCAGCAGCCCTAAAGCCCGACAACTCGGTGTGTCAGGCAAATTGAGTTGACTGTATTTGGGGCTGCTGCGCAGCCCAGCGGGGATAAATCCCCTCGCCACAGGGGGATTGTGCAGATCAATCCCTGAACCTCATTACCCCTAAAGCCGCCAGGCGGGCTGCCGCTGGCGCTTGATTACGTTATACTCGCCGGCTTTCAAAAGTTCGCCAACGAGTGCTGCCCGCCATGGAAATCAACCCGATCCTGAACACCATCAAGGACCTGTCCGAGCGCTCCGAAACTATTCGGGGGTATCTTTGACTACGATCAAAAGCATGAGCGTCTGACCGAAGTCAATCGCGAGCTTGAAGATCCGAATGTCTGGAACAACCCTTCGTACGCCCAGGAACTGGGCCGCGAGCGTTCTGCGCTGGCGCAGATCGTCGAGACCCTGGACGAGTTGTCCAGCGGCCTGGCCGATTGCCGCGACCTGCTGGACATGGCTGTCGAAGAGAACGATGAAGGTGCAGTCGGCGATGTCGTCGCCGAGCTGACACGCCTGGACGAGAACCTCGCCAAGCTGGAATTCCGTCGCATGTTCAGCGGCGAGATGGACATGAACAACGCCTACCTGGACATCCAGGCCGGTTCCGGCGGCACCGAGGCCCAGGACTGGGCCAACATCCTGCTGCGCATGTACCTGCGCTGGGCTGACAAACGCGGTTTCGACGCCACCATCATGGAACTGTCGGCCGGTGAAGTCGCCGGGATCAAGGGCGCCACGGTGCACATCAAGGGCGAATACGCCTTTGGCTGGCTGCGGACCGAGATCGGCGTGCACCGCCTGGTGCGCAAGAGCCCGTTCGACTCCGGCAACCGCCGCCACACCTCGTTCTCGGCCGTATTCGTTTCGCCGGAAATCGATGACAACATCGAGATCGAGATCAACCCGGCGGACTTGCGCATCGACACCTACCGTTCCTCCGGAGCCGGTGGTCAGCACGTTAACACCACCGACTCGGCCGTACGGATTACCCACGTACCGACCAACACCGTGGTCAGTTGCCAGAACGAGCGTTCCCAGCACGCCAACAAAGACACCGCGATGAAGATGCTCCGGGCTCGCCTGTACGAGCAGGAAGTGCAGAAGCGCAACGCGGCGTCCCAGGCGCTGGAAGACACCAAGTCGGACATCGGCTGGGGTCACCAGATCCGTTCGTACGTGCTCGATGCCTCGCGGATCAAGGATCTGCGGACCAGCATCGAACGCAGCGATTGCGACAAGGTGCTCGATGGCGATATCGATGAATACCTGATCGCCAGCCTCAAACAAGGGCTGTAACGCGACACCCATGCGGCGGGCAGGCACGCTTCCATCAGGGAGCATGACTCGCCCGCAAACTCCGGCCCGGGGCCGGGGGCAACGAACCTGTGATGGAATCCTTAAAGACATGAGCGACCTAGAACTCGACCCGCAAGCCCTGCAACAGGAAGAAAACTCCCTGATCGCCCTGCGCAAGGAAAAGCTTGCTGCCGAGCGCGCCAAGGGCCAGGCCTTCCCCAACGACTTCCGCCGCGACGCCTACTGCGACGTCTTGCAGAAGCAGTATGCGGACAAGACCAAGGAAGAGCTGGCCGAGGCGGCTATTCCAGTCAAGGTGGCCGGTCGTATCGTGCTCGATCGTGGTTCGTTCATGGTGATCCAGGACATGACCGGGCGCCTCCAGGTCTACGTCAACCGCAAGACCCTGCCGGAAGAAACCCTGGCCGCCGTCAAGACCTGGGACCTGGGCGACATCATTGCCGCCGAAGGCACCCTGGCCCGTTCCGGCAAGGGCGACCTGTACGTCGAGATGACCAGCGTGCGCCTGCTGACCAAGTCCCTGCGCCCGCTGCCGGACAAGCACCACGGCCTGACCGACACCGAGCAGCGCTATCGCCAGCGCTACGTCGACCTGATCGTCAACGAAGACGTGCGCCAGACGTTCCGCGTGCGCTCGCAAGTCATCGCCCACATCCGCAGCTTCCTGATGAAGCGTGACTTCCTGGAAGTCGAGACGCCGATGTTGCAGACCATCCCCGGCGGTGCGGCGGCCAAGCCGTTCGAAACCCACCACAACGCCCTGGACATGGAAATGTTCCTGCGTATCGCGCCGGAGCTGTACCTCAAGCGTCTGGTTGTGGGTGGCTTCGAAAAAGTCTTCGAGATCAACCGCAACTTCCGTAACGAAGGCGTTTCGACCCGGCACAACCCCGAGTTCACCATGCTCGAGTTCTACCAGGCCTACGCCGACTACGAAGACAACATGGACCTGACCGAGGAACTGTTCCGCGAGCTGGCCCAGCTTGTTCTCGGGACGACCGACGTGCCGTACGGCGACAAGGTGTTCCACTTCGGCGAGCCGTTCGTGCGCCTGTCGGTGTTCGACTCGATCCTCAAGTACAACCCTGAACTGACGGCCGATGACCTGAACGACATCGAAAAGGCCCGCGCCATCGCCAAGAAGGCCGGTGCCAAGGTGCTCGGCTTCGAAGGCCTGGGCAAGCTGCAAGTGATGATTTTCGAAGAGCTGGTCGAGCACAAGCTGGAACAGCCGCACTTCATCACCCAGTACCCGTTCGAAGTGTCGCCGCTGGCCCGTCGCAACGACGAGAACCCAAGCGTGACCGACCGTTTCGAGCTGTTCATCGGTGGCCGTGAAATCGCCAACGCCTATTCCGAGCTCAACGATGCAGAAGACCAGGCCGAGCGTTTCATGGCCCAGGTGGCTGACAAGGACGCCGGCGACGACGAAGCCATGCACTACGATGCCGACTTCGTGCGTGCCCTGGAATACGGCATGCCGCCGACCGCTGGTGAAGGTATCGGCATCGATCGCCTGGTGATGTTGTTGACCAACTCACCGTCGATCCGGGACGTGATTCTCTTCCCGCACATGCGGCCACAAGCGTAAGTGCTTCAACTAAAAAGCCGCCTGGAAGGGCGGCTTTTTATTGCCTGTCTGGTACAAGCGTATCAATTGGTTACTTTTTCAAAGAGCGAGGAAGACCTGTCGTGAATCGTGCAATGGCTTCAGAAGGTGCAGCGGGCGTCGCCACGGCTGTCGCTGAAAGTGTTCAGTACCAGGGCCGCAAGGCCAGCCGACAGGGCAGCGAGCAGCGTCGCCAGGAGATTCTCGACGCGGCCATGCGCATTGTGGTGCGTGATGGCGTGCGAGCCGTGCGCCACCGCGCAGTGGCCGCCGAAGCCGGCGTGCCGCTGTCGGCCACCACGTATTATTTCAAGGACATCGATGACTTGCTCACCGATACCTTCGCCCAGTATGTGGAACGCAGCGCGGCGTTCATGGCCAAGCTGTGGACCAACAACGAAGGCCTGCTGCGGGAAATGGTCGCCTATGGGGACGGCAGCGCCCAATCGCGTTCGCAACTGGCGGACGACATTGCCCGGATGACCGCCGACTACGTGCAACACCAATTGGACAGTCGCCGTGAGTACCTGATGGCCGAACAGGCCTTTCGCCAGGAAGCGCTGCTCAACCCGCGCCTGGCGGTATTGGTGCGTTCCCACCAGCAGATTTTGCTGCACGGCACCTGTCAGTTTTTCCAGGTATTGGGCTCCCGTGAGCCGCAACAGGATGCCAAAGTGTTGACGGCGATTATCGGTCGGATGGAATATCAGGGCTTGCTCAATGGCGCCGAGCCGGTAGCCGATGAAGATATGCTCGGCATCCTGACCCGCTACATGCACCTGGTACTGGCGTCGGTGTAACCCCTTGTGGGAGTAGGCTAGGTGGGAGCAAAGCTTGCTCGCGATGAACGATAACGCGGTCCCTCGATAGGCCGAGGTGTTTTCATCGCGAGCAAGCTTTGCTCCCACACACACCTGCTCTCACATGTAAGGACAAGGTGCCGTGCCATAGGGAGTTCAAATGAAAGCCTGGCGTGCCGTTGTACTGGCCGTTTCGTTGCTGCTGCTCAGTGGTTGCCTGGTGTCGTTCAAGGCACCGTTGCCTGACAGCGAAGCCGCGCCCGCGGGCCTGCTCGGTGACTGGACCAGCACCAATGCCTGGGGTGAACCGTTGAACCTGGAGCTGACGCAGGTCGGCAAGCACCGCTACCAGGCCATCAGCTACTTCAGGGCCAGGCCCCATGAGCGCGAAGCCATTCCCCTGACGGTGTCCCGTCATGGCAGCCGCTGGTACGTGTCGGCCAAGGTGCCGGCCCGGTTTGGCGGCCATTATCTGATCGCCGGTTTCGAGTTGACCGACAAGCAGGAGCTGGTGGTTTACAACCTGGACCTGGAGCAGATCAACCAGGCCATCGGCCAGAAGATCCTCAGCGGCCTACCGAACCAGAGCGAGGAAGGTGACGGCGTGCTGGTGGACAGCGACATGAACAAGGTTTTCGGTTACCTCGATGACCCGGCCAATTCCGACGTGTTCTCGGAGGCCGTGCGCTACCAGCGGCTGGTCAAATCCCAATAACAGCAACAAGCGGACGTTTTTTCACAGGAGTTCCGGGTGGACGATTACCAGCAGACGATACGCACCTTGTCCGATCGCATTGTGCTGGCGCAAACGCCGATTCGCATCCTCGACGCGGTGAAGTGGGACGAGAGCATCCGCAAGGGGTTTCTCAAGGCCAAGGGCAAGGAAATGCCTGCGGTGGATCGCGACTATTACCTCAACCGGCCACTGTCCTTCGATTCCAGCAAGGTGAAGCTGGAGTTCCAGAACATCGAGCGTGACATCACCCGCCAACTGGGGCAGTTCAACCCGGTCGGCCAGATCATGCGCCGCATGTGCAAGGAATACCGCATGGTGGTGCGCATGCTCGAAGCGCGTGGCACCGAGGATTTCGGGCTGATCTCCCAGGAGCTCTATGGCGCCGCCTCCGATGCCTTCCACGCCGGCGACCCGACCCTGGCCGACCTGGGCCTGATGCTCTCCGATTACCTGAACAACATCGATGGCCGTGGCGACCTCAAGGACGAGCCGAAAGTCCTCAGCGCCAAGGAAGCCGTCAGCCTGCTGCAGCACCGCCTCAACCGGGTGTTTGGCGAAGCCGAGGAAACCATCCGGGTGTTCGAGTCCGATGGCATTGTGGCCGATGCAGCGGCGGGTGCGGACTACATCAAGATCCGCACCGATGCGATGTTCAACGAGCGCGACGTGCGAGCGCTGGAAGTCCACGAAGGGCTGGTGCACGTCGGCACCACCCTCAACGGCCTCAACCAGCCGATCTGCACCTTCCTGTCCAAGGGCCCGCCCTCGTCCACCGTGACCCAGGAAGGCCTGGCGATCCTGATGGAAATCATCACCTTCGCCTCCTACCCGAGTCGCCTGCGCAAACTGACCAACCGCACCCGGGCCATTCACATGGTGGAGGAGGGCGCCGACTTCCTGCAGGTCTTCGAGTTCTTCCGCGAGCAGGGTTTTGAAATGGCCGAAAGCTACGGCAACGCCAGTCGGGTTTTCCGAGGGTCGGTGCCGACGGGTCTGCCATTCACCAAAGACTTGTCCTACCTCAAAGGCTTCATCATGGTTTACAACTACATTCAGTTGGCCGTGCGCAAGGGCAAGCTGGAACAGGTGCCGCTACTGTTCTGCGGCAAGACCACCCTCGAGGACATGCGCACGTTGCGGCAACTGGTGGACGAAGGCCTGGTCGTACCACCCAAGTACCTGCCCGAGCAGTTCCGCGACATGAACGCTCTGTCGGCCTGGATGTGTTTCTCCAACTTCCTGAACCACCTGAGCCTGGACCGGATCGAAGCGGATTATTCCAATATCCTCTGAACACCCACACTGTCCGAAAAATGTGGGAGCGAGCCTGCTCGCGAAAGCGATTGAACATTCAACATCAATGTTGACTGCAATGCCGCCTTCGCGAGCAGGCTCGCTCCCACAGGGACGGTGTTCCAACTCTGATTTTTTGCGAGGCTTCACCGGATGCGAACCCTCGGCATCATTTGCCTGTTGCTGGCCCTGAGCGGTTGCAGCTCACTGCTGTTCTACCCCGAACGCGGCCTGCCGTTTACCCCGGAGCGGGCCAAGCTCGAGTACCGCGACGTCACCCTGACCACCGCCGACGGTCTCAAGCTCCACGGCTGGTGGCTACCCGTCAAACCGGGTGTGGAGGTCAAGGGCACGGTCCTGCATTTGCACGGCAACGGCGGCAACCTGGCCTGGCACCTGGGCGGGAGCTGGTGGTTGCCGGAGCAGGGCTACCAGGTGTTGATGGTCGACTACCGGGGTTACGGCGTGTCCGAAGGCGAGCCGAGCCTGCCGGCGATCTATCAGGACATCGACGCCGCGTTTCAATGGCTCGACCAGGCGCCGGAGGTGCAGGGCAAGCCGCTGGTGTTGCTCGGCCAGAGCCTGGGCGGCGCGCTGGCGGTGCATTACCTGGTCGAGCACCCGCAGCGCCAACGGCAGCTCAAGGCCCTGGTGCTCGATGGCGTGCCCGCCAGTTATCGCGACGTTGGCCGTTTTGCCCTGAGTACCTCGTGGCTGACCTGGCCGTTCCAGGTGCCGTTGTCCTGGCTGGTGCCGGACGGTGACAGCGCGATCAGTTCCGTGGCGCAATTGAATGGCGTGCCGAAATTGATCTACCACAGCCTGGACGATCCCATCGTGCCCCTTTCCAACGGCATCCGTCTGTATCAAGCTGCGCCGCCGCCGCGGGTCTTGCAGTTGACACGCGGCGGCCATGTGCAGACATTCGCCGACCCAACCTGGCGCACCGTGATGCTGCGCTACCTCGACGACCCCCAGCACTTCGACGGCCTGCGCCGCCTGGGCGAGGTCCCGAACTACCCGAAATCACCCGTTGAATCACCAGAGAGTCCGCAATGAGCGAAGAACGTAACGCCATCCCCCTGATCATCACCGGTATCTGCAGCATCCTCGGCACCGTGGGGGTGCTCTGGTACTACGGTTACCTGCACTTCGCCAAGCCCGAGGACGCGTTGCTGCTCAACCAGTTCACCATGCTCAAGACCGTACCAGGCGAGGACTACAAGGTGTCCCTGGAACCGGCCCCCCAGGTCGCCCAATGCATCGATGGCGTGCTGGTGCTGTTCGACACCGAGCAGAAAGGCCTGACCGGCGTGCTGATCAACGAGAAGAAACGCGCGGTGCGCTGCATGGGCCAGGAAACGCCGCAGAAACTTCAACCGTAGTCCCCCAGCACACCACAACTCCCCCTGTGGGAGCGAGCCTGCTCGCGATGGCGGCAGGTCAGTCGATATAGGTGTTGACTGAACCACCGCTATCGCGAGCAGGCTCGCTCCCACAAGGAATATGGCCGGCTCGACACAATGTATGCGACCATGAAAAAGCCCCGCCTGATTGAAGTCAGGCGGGGCTTTTTTGTGGCTCTCAGCCGATCAGTTGGCGCTCAAGGTCGAGCGCGGGGCCACTGGCTGGTTGTCGTTGGAGATGGTCACTTCCACGCGACGGTTCATGGCACGACCCGAGACGCTGGTGTTGTCGGCCACCGGGAACTCCTTGCCGTACCCCTGGGTCACGATGCGGGCCGGGTCCACGCCCATTTTCACCAGGGCAGTGCGCACGGAGCTGGCGCGGCGCTCGGAGAGCGACTGGTTGTAGGAATCCGAACCGGTGCTGTCGGTATAGCCTTCGATGATCACCTTGCGGTCCGGGCTTTCCTGGAGGAACTGCGCCAGTTTGCTCACATTCGTCATGCCGCTGGCGCGCAGGTCGGACTTGTTGGTGGCGAACAGCACGTCGCCGAAGGTCACCAGCGTACCGCGTTCGGTCTGCTTGGCGTTGAGGCTGTCCTGCAGTTGCTTGATCTGCGCGTTACGCGCATCGAGCAAGGCACGCGCACGTTCGTCACCGGCATTTTTCAGTTCGGCTTCGGCGTTGCGCAGGGCGATGGTCTGCTTGGCCGCTTCAACGCGCTGGTTGGTCAGGTAGGCCAACTGGTCGACCTTGGCTTCGTCTTCCTTGTCCAGGTAGGCCTTGTCGGCCTTGGCCAGGAAGTCCGCCGCGTCCTTGGTTTCCAGGGCAGCCACTTTGGTCGCCGCCGGGTCAGCCTGCAGGCCGTTGTAGTTGGTGCGCGCCTGTTCCAGGTTCGCGTTCGGGTCGTGGGAGCAAGCGGCCAGGGCTACGCAGGCAGCGAGCAGGGCGGGCATCATCAAGTGTTTGTGCATCATAGTCTGTCGTCCTTTTATCAATGAGAAGTACGTCGTGGCGTGAACGGCTTACTGAACCTTGTTCATGCCTTCCTGACGCAGTTCCTGAACCCCTTTCTGGGAGTCCTTGAGTGTTTGTTCGGCCTTGGCGGCCTGGGCCTTGCGCTCGGCGACGCGGGCATCCCACTCGGCCTGTTCGGCCAGTCGCTTGGCTTCGTCGTACTTCTGGTCATGCATGGCGATTTCGGCTTGCTTGAGCTTGTCCTGGGCCGATTTCATTTCCACGGCGGCGAATTCGGTACCGCCGGCGCTGACGGCGCTGTTGACCGCCGATTGGGTCACCGCGTACTGCTCCGAAGGTGGATTACCGGCGCAACCGGCGAGAATGAAGCTGCTACCGATCGCCAGGGCAGCCAACTTCAAGCCGCGCAGGCCAGTGGATGAGGGTTTGGCAGTGCAGGTATTCATAGGCTTCAACTCCATTGGGAAACTCCTGAAAAAACGACAAATCCATGCTGGGACCGAAGCCGTGACGTCTGGTTTGGCGCTGGCGCCAAGGCGCGTTTATTTAAACAACCGTTCCAGTATGGTTACTCGGTGTGACCCGAGGCGTTTTTCAAAAGTTCAGCGAAGATGGCCATTCGCCAAAAGAATTACTGACTGATCGGTCAGCGGCAGAAAAGCTGAACTTTCAAGGCGCGCAGCGGTATTGCGGCGCAGGTGGAAAAGCCACCGCGCCGGAAAGTCGCAACCAGGAATGAAAGAAGTCAGTGTTTGGATTTGTCGTTCTGCGAGGAAAGTTCGTGCAGATGCCGGCGGGACAACGCGAGGAATCGCGGGGTCGGGCCGACGTCTTCGTACAGCGGGTCGCCTTCTTCATCGGTGGCGACGACTTGTGAGCCCTTGATGTAGGGAAAGCTTGCTTCCAGCTCTTCCAGCGCCGCCCCGATCAGCTCGCCGAGCAGTTCCTCGGGCTGGCGCTTGGGGTACATGTCGCAGATCGCTGCCAGCCGGGCGGCGGCTTCCACGTCCAGATGGATCGTGTAGCCGGTCTGGGTCAGGCGGCCCTTGGCGTTTTCTTCCCAATGCTGGGCAAGCTCACGAATTTTCATGATGACCTCAATCAGTCTGCTCGTGGCAGGCGCGGTGAGTGACAAGCCGTTGTGTGGCTTACTCATGAGACTAGCTTTGTTGTGCAAGGTTTAAAGTCCCTTCGTCGCTTGTCATAAGCGACGGGCATCGGCACTCTCTGATCCAAGAGCTGTCCGGACTTTTTTGCTGGAGAAATGCTGATGACCGATATCGATGCCCGCTTGCGCGAGGACGTCCACCTGCTCGGCGAACTGCTGGGCAATACCATCCGCGAACAGTACGGGGACACGTTTCTCGACAAGATCGAGCAGATCCGCAAGGGCGCCAAGGCTGACCGACGCGGCTCTGTGGACGCCGAACTCAGCGCCAGCCTCAACCAGTTGAGCGAGGACGAACTGCTGCCGGTGGCACGGGCGTTCAACCAGTTTCTCAACCTGGCCAACATCGCCGAGCAATACCAACTTATCCACCGCCGCGAAGAGTCGCAACCGGCGCCCTTCGAGGCACGGGTGCTGCCCGAGTTGCTCGCCCGGCTGCGCGCCGAGGGCCATGGCGCCGAAGCCCTGGCCCGGCAATTGGGGCGGCTGGAGATCGAACTGGTCCTCACGGCCCACCCCACGGAAGTGGCTCGCCGTACGCTGATCCAGAAATACGACGCCATCGCCGCGCAACTGGCGGCCCAGGATCACCGCGACCTGACCAGCACCGAGCGCGCGCAGATTCACGAGCGCCTGCAGCGGTTGATCGCCGAAGCCTGGCACACCGAAGAAATCCGCCGCACCCGACCGACCCCGGTGGACGAGGCCAAGTGGGGTTTCGCGGTGATCGAGCACTCGTTGTGGCAGGCCATCCCCAATTACCTGCGCAAGGCCGACCAGGCCCTGCATGCCGCGACCGGCTTGCGCCTGCCGCTGGAGGCCGCGCCGATCCGTTTTGCCTCGTGGATGGGCGGCGACCGTGACGGCAACCCGAATGTCACCGCCGCCGTGACCCGCGAGGTGCTGTTGCTGGCGCGGTGGATGGCGGCGGACCTGTACCTGCGTGATGTCGATCAACTGGCGGCCGAGCTGTCGATGCAACACGCCAGCGAGGCCTTGCGCGCCCAGGCCGGCGACAGCGCCGAACCTTATCGCGCCGTGCTCAAGCAACTGCGTGAACGCCTGCGCGCCACCCGCAACTGGGCCCACGCCTCCCTGAGCGCCGCCACGCCGCCAGGCGCCGACGTGTTACAGCACAACCGCGAGCTGCTGGACCCCCTGGAGCTGTGTTACCACTCGTTGCACGAATGCGGCATGGGCGTGATTGCCGACGGGCCGCTGCTCGATTGCCTGCGCCGGGCGGTGACCTTCGGCCTGTTCCTGGTGCGCCTCGATGTGCGCCAGGACTCGACGCGCCATACCGCCGCCATGACGGAAATAACCGACTACCTGGGCTTGGGCCGCTATGAGGATTGGAACGAGGAGCAGCGCATCAGCTTCTTGCTGGCGGAACTGAGCAACCGGCGTCCGCTGCTGCCGGCCCATTTCAAACCGTCGGCCGATACGGCGGAAGTGTTGGCGACGTGCCGGGAAGTGGCTGCGGCGCCAGCGGCGTCCCTGGGTTCCTACGTGATCTCCATGGCCGGTGCGGCTTCCGATGTCCTCGCCGTGCAGCTGTTATTGAAGGACGCTGGCGTGTTGCGGCCAATGCGCGTGGTGCCGCTGTTCGAGACCCTGGCCGACCTGGACAACGCCGGGCCGGTGATCGAGCGGCTGTTGCTGCTGCCCGGTTATCGCTCGCGGCTGCAAGGTCCTCAGGAAGTGATGATCGGCTATTCCGACTCGGCCAAGGATGCCGGGACCACGGCGGCGGCCTGGGCGCAGTATCGGGCCCAGGAGCGGTTGGTGGACATCTGCCGCGAGCAGCAAGTCGAACTGCTGTTGTTCCATGGTCGCGGCGGCACCGTGGGCCGTGGTGGTGGTCCGGCGCACGCGGCGATCCTGTCCCAGCCACCGGGTTCGGTGGCCGGGCGTTTCCGCACCACTGAGCAAGGCGAAATGATTCGTTTCAAATTCGGCCTGCCGGATATCGCCGAACAGAACCTCAACCTTTATCTCGCCGCCGTGCTTGAAGCGACGCTGTTGCCACCGCCGCCGCCCACGCCGCAGTGGCGGGACCTGATGGACGAACTGGCGGCCGATGGCGTCCGTGCCTACCGCGCCGTGGTGCGGGAAAACCCGCAATTTGTCGAGTACTTCCGCCAGTCCACCCCCGAGCAGGAACTGGGGCGCCTGCCCCTGGGCAGCCGTCCGGCCAAGCGTCGGGCCGGTGGCATCGAAAGCCTGCGGGCGATCCCGTGGATCTTCGGCTGGACCCAGACCCGCCTGATGCTGCCGGCCTGGCTCGGCTGGGAAACCGCACTGAGCAAGGCCCTGGAGCGCGGCGAAGGTGAGTTGCTGGGGCAGATGCGCGAGCAATGGCCGTTCTTCCGGACCCGCATCGACATGCTGGAGATGGTGCTGGCCAAGGCCGACGCCGATATTGCCCGCTCCTACGACGAGCGTTTGGTGGAACCTGGGCTGCTGCCTTTGGGGGCGCATTTACGCGACCTATTGTCGCAGGCTTGTGGGGTGGTCCTTGGGTTGACCGGTCAGTCGCAGCTACTGGCACATAGCCCTGCCACGCTGGAATTCATTCGCCTGCGCAACACGTACCTCGACCCGCTGCACCTGTTGCAGGCCGAACTGTTGGCGCGCTCGCGGCAGCAGGATGTGGCCCAGGGCAGCCCCGTGGAACAGGCGTTGCTGGTGTCTGTGGCGGGGATTGCCGCCGGTTTGCGCAATACCGGCTAAGGTTAGGCAGCGCACCGAAACGGCTCGCCCGGTGTTCCCGGGCGTTGTCCGCCGGGGGAGGGGACAGGTTGGCCAGGCGACAGTTTGTTGCCCGGTTGCGACTCTCGCCACCCCCTGCGAAGGTCGTATCGGGCGCGGGTTCCTCCGACTTTCGGCGGCTTGTGTGGGTCGGGCCTGCTGTGTATCTTGATCAGCCTTTGGCCGTTTGGGCGGTCACGATCCTGTTTTTCGAAGATTGGCCCCACGAGGCGAATCCGAGCGTTTTACATAAAAAAATTGAGGAGCACATCGATGCGCGTCATTCTGCTGGGAGCTCCCGGGGCCGGTAAAGGTACTCAGGCAAAGTTCATCACCGAAAAATTCGGTATCCCGCAAATCTCCACTGGCGACATGCTGCGTGCCGCGGTCAAGGCGGGCACGCCACTGGGCGTTCAAGCCAAGAGCATCATGGATGCCGGCGGCCTGGTGTCGGATGACCTGATCATCGCCCTGGTCAAGGATCGCATCGCTCAAGACGATTGCGCCAACGGCTTCCTGTTCGACGGCTTCCCGCGCACCATTCCCCAGGCTGAAGCCCTGGTGACTGCCGGTGTCGAGCTCGATCACGTGGTCGAAATCGCGGTCGACGACGAAGAGATCGTCCAGCGCATTGCCGGCCGTCGCGTTCACGAAGCGTCCGGCCGTGTCTATCACACCGTCTACAACCCGCCAAAAGTCGCCGGCAAGGACGACGTGACTGGCGAAGAGCTGGTGCAGCGCAAGGACGACACCGAAGAAACCGTGCGTCATCGCCTGTCGGTCTACCATTCCCAGACCAAGCCGCTGGTGGCGTTCTACCAGAATCTGTCGGCTGCCCAGGGCAAGCCGAAGTACAGCCACATCCCGGGCGTTGGCTCGGTCGATGCGATCACCGGCAAGGTGCTCGAAGCGCTGAGCTGAAAAGTCTGATCAGTTGCATCAACTACGGCCCGCTTGCGGGCCGTAGTTGTTTATACTGGCGCACTTTTTTCCACCTGATTTACGGACACAACGATGAGCACCTTGCTGGCCCTGGACACCGCGACTGAAGCTTGTTCCGTTGCCTTGCTGCACGACGGCAAGGTCACGAGCCATTACGAGGTGATCCCGCGCCTGCACGCGCAGAAACTGTTGCCGATGATCCAGAAACTGCTGAGCGATGCCGGGACGACCTTGCAGGCAGTGGACGCGATTGCTTTCGGTCGCGGGCCGGGGGCTTTTACCGGCGTGCGCATCGCCATCGGCGTGGTGCAGGGGCTGGCGTTTGCCCTGGAGCGACCGGTGTTGCCAGTGTCGAACCTGGCGGTGCTGGCCCAGCGCGCCTTGCGCGAACAAGGCGCCCGCCAAGTTGCAGCGGCCATCGATGCGCGCATGGACGAGGTGTACTGGGGCTGCTATCGCGAAACCGACGGCGAGATGCGCCTGGTCGGTGCTGAAGCGGTATTGCCGCCCGAAGCGGCGGCGTTGCCGAGCGACGCCGGCGGTGACTGGTTCGGCGCCGGTACCGGTTGGGGCTACGGCGAGCGCATCGCCGTCAACCTGGCCGGCCAGGACGCCACCCTGCTGCCTCACGCCGAAGACCTGCTGGCCCTGGCCCGCTTCGCCTGGGCCCGTGGTGAAGCCATTGTGGCCGATGATGCGCAACCGGTGTACCTGCGGGACAAAGTCGCCACGCCAAAATCCGAGCGATAACCCCAGGCGTTGTGGGAGCAAAGCTTGCTCGCGATACAGGCGCCTCGGTTCCCGGGCAGACCGCGTCATCTTCATCGCGGGCAAGCCTTGCTCCCACAAAGACATTTCACCTGCCAAAAGTCACACCCAATATTGCCAGTCGTCACTTTTTCAGCCCGTTTTTAAACCTTTTGGACTTTATGTGTTCTAGTTATCACTTGCGCATTTGCGCGGCTGTGAAAGTGCCGCTAAATTGCCATCATTGATACCGAGCATTCTGTTATGCGTATAGACGGCGTTTCATCCCAGTCCTATCCCATCAAGCGCAAGCCTCGTGCAGGCAAAATCGCTGAGCAAGAGTCCTTCGATGATGATATCGATGGCGAACTGGAGTTCCCGTCTGAAGAGCAACTGGCCGCCCGCGCCGCCAAGGCCTCCGCGCAACGCCTGAGCAATCTCCCCGCCCGTCAGCAAGACATGCTTTATCACCGTGCAATGAGCCGCAGTGTCGCCACGGCCCTGGCGAGCTACCTGAGCACCGCCGGTTTCGTCGATTGGGATATGGAAGTGCTGGGACTCGATCTCTACATCTGATGGTCTTGCCTTACTACCTGGGCTGTCCGTCCTGGAGCGAAAACGCCTGGCGTGATTATCTCTATCCCCAGGACGCGAAAAGCACCGACTTTCTGAATCTCTATTCCCAAGTGTTCAATGCCGTGGAAGGCAATACGACCTTCTACGCCAGCCCTTCTGCGGCCACGGTCCAGCGCTGGGCCGAAATCATGCCCGAGCACTTTCGCTTCACCGCCAAGTTTCCCGGTGACATCAGCCACAACGGCGACTTGCGTGAGCGCCTGACGGCCACCGAAACCTTCCTGCAACTGCTCAGCCCCTTGGGTGAGCGTGTCTCGCCGTACTGGCTGCAACTGTCCAAGGCCTTCACCCCGAATCGGTTGCCGGAATTGGCGGGGTTCATCGACGCCTTGCAGCGCCCCTTGGCTGTGGAAGTCCGTCACGATGAGTTCTTTGCCAAGGGCGACGCCGAACGGCGCCTCAATCGTCTGTTGCTCGATCGTGGTGTCGAACGCATCTGCCTCGATCCCCGAGCCTTGTTCAGTTGCACCTCGACTGATCCTGCGGTGCTCCACGCGCAATCGAAAAAGCCCCGCGTACCACCCCGGCCCGCGGCGTTCACCCAATGTCCGCAAGTGCGCTTCATTGGTCATCCGGTGCTGGAAGCCAATGAACCGTTCCTGACGCCCTGGGTGGAAAAAATCGCCGCGTGGATCGAAGAAGGGCGCACGCCCTATATCTTCTTGCACACCGCCGACAACCTGCTGGCAGCCAAACTCGCGCAACGCTTCCACACTCGCCTGATGAGTCGTTTACCTGGCTTGCCGGCCCTGCCTGAGCTATATAGAGAGCCCGCCGCCGAGCAACTGGGTTTGCTCTGAGGCCAACCCTACCTGCTCAGGAGCGAACTACATGGATGCGCAAACTCGTCGAGCCCAGGCGTTCAAGGCCTTGCACGAACGTGAACGGGCTTTTGTCATTCCCAACCCGTGGGATGCCGGTTCGGCCAAGATGCTGGCCAGCCTCGGTTTTGAAGCCCTGGCGACCACCAGTGCCGGCCACGCCTTTTCGTTGGGCCGGCCCGATGGCGCGCTGGGCCTGGAGGACACGCTGGCCAATGTGCGGGCGATTGTGGCGGCCACCAACCTGCCCGTGGCCGTGGACCTGGAGAACGGTTTTGCCGATGCCCCCGACGATTGCGCGCGTAATCTGCTCCGTGCGGCGGGGGCCGGTGCAGTGGGTGGTTCGATCGAAGATGCCACGGGGCGCGAAGACAGCCCGATCTATTGCTTCGACCATGCCGTGGCGCGGGTCAAGGCCACCGCCGAGGCCGTGCGCAGCTTGCCGTATCCCTTCCTGCTGACGGCCCGGGCGGAGAACTTCCTGCATGGCAATCCGGACCTGGACGACACCATTCGCCGCTTGAAGGCCTTCGCAGACGCGGGGGCCGACGTGTTGTACGCCCCGGGGCTGAGCAGCGCCGAGCAAGTGCTCGCGGTGGTACAGGCCGTGGCGCCGAAACCGGTGAACGTGCTGATGTCCGGGGCGCTGGACCTGACGGTGGCGCAGTTGAGCGAGTTGGGCGTCAAGCGCATCAGCGTCGGATCGGCGTTGGCCCTGGCGGCGTATGGCGAGTTCTTCCGCGCCGCCGAGGAAATCCAGCAAAAAGGCACGTTCACCTTCACGCGCCGCTCGATGCCGTTCAAGCAGGCCAATCAATTATTCAAGGGTTGAGGCCCGAGGCAACGTCGTGCGGTTTTTGAAAGTTCTTGCGGTAGTGGCACTGCTCGTTGGTGTTGCAGTGCTGGGGGTATGGCGTGGTTGGGTGGCGCTGCCGCCCCAATGGAATCCCTGGGCGCCCCTGGACGTCAACCTTGCGCCCAACCTGCTGACCCGCTTCAAGCTCATGGCCCTGCGCAATGACCCACAGCTGTGCGACCAGGCCCTCGCCACCTCGGGGCTGCGCACCGCCCGCCAGGCGGACAGCGGCGCCAATTCGACGTGCCCGCTGACCAATGTGCTGAGGGTGCAGGGTGGTGAAGTGGCGCTGAGCAGCAGTTTCCTCGCCAGTTGCCCACTGGCCGTGGCCTTCGCGCTGTTCGAGCGCCATGGGTTGCAGCCGGCGGCAATGGCGGTCTACGGGCAGAAAGTGACGCGGGTCGATCATCTCGGCAGTTTCGCCTGTCGCAACATGTATGGCCGTGAGAGCGGCTCGCGCAGCCAGCACGCCACCGCCAGTGCGTTGGACATCGCTGGGTTTCGCCTGGCCGATGGCCGCACGGTCAGCGTGCTCAAGGACTGGCCCAAGGACGATGCCGATGCGCGGTTTCTGCGTCAGGCCCGCGACGGCGCCTGCGATATGTTCAGTGTGGTCTTGAGCCCGGATTACAACGCGGCGCACCGCAACCATTTTCATCTGGACGTGGGGCCATGGTGGATCTGTCGTTGATTTAAGCGGCGATACGCAGGTTCTGCAGCACGATCGGACGTGCCCAGCGGGTGTCGAAATCCAGTTGTTTCTGCTGCGCCACCAATTCCTCTTCCGGGAAGGGCGGGAACGGCTTGTCCAGCAGGTCGAGTTCGAACTCGGCGATTGGCAGGTGCAGTGGGCGCGGTTGCGGTGCCGGGCCGGGTTCCGGCAGCGGTTGGCCGGCGGTGAGGACGAGTGGGCGAACCCAGTTGCTTTCGAAGGTCTGCTGTTTTTGCTGGGCCGCGATTTCTTCGGCTGGGAAGGGCGGGAAGGGCTTGTCCAGCAGGTCGAGTTCGAATTCGGCGATGGGCAGGAACAGCGGCTCAGGCGGCTTGACCGGGGTTTCGGTCACTTCGCAGGTGCGCTGGCTGACGATGTGCTCCAGCAGTTCGGCGCCGAGGGTCGGTTCAACGGCCTCATCGAGGGCCACTGGCTGGTAGCTGCCAGGTGCCGGTGCGTTATCACCCAGTTGATCGGCCAGGGCCCGGGCAAAAAAATCCTGCCACAGGTGACTGACGCCGCTCAGCGCTTGGGTGTTACGCAGGCTGTAATCGCCGTAAGGGGAGATAACGCCTATCGATGTGGATTGAATGTCTGACATTTTTCTCGGTCGACGCTCAGCTCTGGCAAAATGCCGTTCACCGTTGTTATCGGCCGTTTTTGCCGATCCTTAATTTTTTGAGCATGTTTCCAAGAATGAACAACTTCCATGAGTGAGCAACCCGCGGCCTGCCGCATCCATGTCGAGGCCCTGGCCCCGGCCTTCCAACCGCAGGCCGAGCACTGGGCTGAGCGGCTTGGCCTGCCTTTGCAAGTGGACGATGGCGAGTTTGCCTTGCAGGTCGGCGAGCAGGGGCTGCAGTTGCAGCAACTGGGCCCGGACGCGCCAGGGCCGGTGCGGGTGGACTTCGTCGAAGGCGGTGCGGCCCATCGGCGTTTGTACGGTGGCGGCAGCGGCCAGATGATCGCCAAGGCGGTCGGCATTGCCCAAGGTGTGCGTCCGCGGGTGCTGGATGCCACGGCCGGGTTGGGCAAGGATGCGTTTGTGCTGGCCAGCCTGGGCTGCGAAATGAGCCTGATCGAGCGTCAACCGCTGATTGGAGCCCTGCTGGAGGATGGCCTGGCCCGCGCGGCGGAGGACTTCGACGTGGCGCCGATCGTGGCGCGCATGCGTTTGCTCAAGGGCAACTCCATCGAGGTGATGCGCAACTGGGAAGGCGAGCCGCCCCAGGTGATCTACCTGGACCCGATGTTTCCCCATCGAGAGAAAACCGCCCTGGTGAAGAAGGAAATGCGCCTGTTCCGCCCTCTGGTGGGCGATGACCCGGACGCCCCGGCGCTGCTTGCTGCGGCCCTGGCCCTGGCGACCCACCGGGTGGTGGTCAAGCGCCCGCGCAAGGCCCCGTGCATCGAAGGGCCGAAGCCGAGCCATGGGCTCGATGGTAAATCCAGTCGCTACGACATCTACCCCAAGAAAGCGCTCAAGCCCTGAACTGTGGGAAAAGGTGTTCTGGGGGAGGAGAATGATCTGTGGGAGCAAAGCTTGCTCGCGATGAACGATGACGCGGTCTTCTGAGAGATCGCGCCGCCGCCATCGCGAGCAAGCTTTGCTCCCACAGGTCCACCTCAGTCAGAGCAAGCTTTGCTCCCACAGGTCCACCTCAGTCAGAGCAAGCTTTGCTCCCACAGGTCCACCTCAGTCAGAGCAAGCTTTGCTCCCACAGGTCCACCTCAGTCAGAGCAAGCTTTGCTCCCACAGGTCCACCTCAGTCAGAGCAAGCTTTGCTCCCACAGGTCCACCTCAGTCAGAGAAAGCTTTGCTCCTACAGGTCCATCTCAGTCAGAAAAAACTGTGGCAGGCCTAAGGCCGATAAGCCCGCACAAACAACCCCACCACTTCCTGTACATGGGCCTCGGCTGCAGCAGGTTCCAGTGGCGCGCCGCAGCCATACAACAGGCGGAAGTTCGCCGCGCCCTTGATCAGGCAGAAAAAATGCTCAGCGGCATTGCGCGGTTTGTCGATGCACAGGGCACCGCTCTGGTTGACCTTGGTCAGCAGGCGTTCCATGCCTGAGAGCATCCGCTGCGGGCCGGCTTCGAAGAAAATCGCCGAGAGTTTCGGATCCTGGCTACCCAGGGCCATGATCACCCGATGCAGGTTCACCGACTCCTCGCTGCTGATGAGCTGGTGAAAACCACGGGCGATGTTCAGCAGCACGTGCTCGATCGGAACGCCGTCCTGCCATTCGAAAAACAGCGGCGGCACCTGTTCTTCGCACTTGGCGATCACGGCAGCGGAGAACAGCGTCTCCTTGTCGTTGAAGTGACTGTAGACCGTCAGCTTCGAGACTCCAGCCTCGGTAGCGACGGCGTCCATGCTGGTACTGGCGTAACCCATGCTCACGAACAGGCGCTTCGCCGCGTCGAGGATGGCCTGGCGCTTGGCCAGGTCCTTGGGACGGCCGGGGCCGGAGGGAGTTGGAGGATTGTTCGACATTTCTTCGCTTTAATACTGGACTGGTGAGTTTGCTATTAATAACATACTCGCCAGTATAATTATTCCAAGCACCATTAGCGAAAGGTCACTCGCCATGTTCCGCTATGCCCTGCCCCTCGCCGTGCCAGTCGCCTTGGCTTTTTTATTGTCTGCGTGCGGTCATGACGAGCCGGTGCCCGTCGCCGTGCGCCCGGTCATGGTGGTCAATCCAGAGCCTTCGGCCCAGGCGATGGACAGTTATCCCGGCGAAGTACGAGCCCGATTCGAGCCCGACCTGGCCTTTCGCATTGGCGGCAAGGTGAGCCGACGGCTGGTCGAAGAGGGCCAGCGGGTCAAGGCCAATCAACCGCTGGCCGAACTCGATCCCGAAGATGTGCGCCTGCAATTGGAAGCAACCCGTGCCCAGGTTGCCGCCGCCGAGGCCAACCTGAACCTGGTCCGCGCCGAGCGTGACCGCTACAAGACCTTGATGGAACGGCAGATGGTCAGCCGCTCCCAGTACGACAACGCCGAAAACCTTTACCGCTCCGGCACCGCGCGGCTCAAGCAGATCAAGGCCGAGTTCGATGTCGCCAACAACCAGGCCAGCTATTCGGTGCTGCGTGCGCCCCAGGATGGCGTCGTCGCCCGGCGTTCGGTAGAAGTCGGGCAGGTGGTGTCAGCCGGGCAAACCGTCTTCACCCTGGCCACCGACGGTGAGCGTGAAGTGCTGATCAGCCTGCCGGAACAGGGTTTTGGCCGGTTCAAGATCGGCCAGCCGGTTTCGGTCGAGCTGTGGAGCCAGCCCGACCAGCGTTTCAGCGGACGCATTCGCGAACTGTCGCCGGCCGCCGACCCCAAGTCCCGCACCTTCGCCGCCCGCGTGGCCTTCACCGCCGGCAGTGTTCCGGCCGAGCTGGGCCAGAGCGCGCAGGTGTTTATCCAGACCGCCGACAAGGTGCCGCTGTCGGTGCCGTTGTCGGCCCTGACGGCTGAAAACGGCGCGACGTATGTCTGGGTGCTCAACGCCAACAACACCCTGAAAAAAGTCCCGGTGCGGGTCGGCGCCTTCGGCGAAAAGACCGTTCCGGTGCTGGAAGGCCTCAGCCCCGATGATTGGGTGGTGGCGGCCGGTGTGCATGTGCTCCTCGACGGCCAGCAGGTGCGGCCGGTGGATCGCTCCAACCGCGTGGTCAACCTGACGGCCAAGGAGTAATCCCCGATGGGTTTCAATCTTTCCGAATGGGCGTTGCGCAACCGCCAGATCGTACTGTTCCTGATGCTGTTGCTGGCCATCGTTGGCGCGCTTTCCTACACCAAGCTTGGCCAGAGCGAAGACCCGCCGTTCACCTTCAAGGCCATGGTCATCAGCACCAACTGGCCGGGCGCCACGGCCGAGGAAGTCTCGCGGCAGGTTACTGAGCGCATCGAAAAGAAGCTCATGGAAACCGGCGATTACGAAAGGATCGTCTCGTTCTCCCGGCCGGGCGAGTCCCAAGTGACCTTCATGGCACGCGACTCCCTGCATTCGGCGCAGATTCCCGAGCTGTGGTACCAGATCCGCAAGAAGATCAGCGACATCCACCACACCTTGCCGCCGGGTATCCAAGGGCCATTTTTCAACGATGAATTCGGCACCACCTTCGGCAATATCTACGCGCTGACCGGCGATGGTTTCGACTACGCCGTGCTCAAGGACTACGCCGACCGCGTCCAGATCCAGCTGCAACGGGTCAAGGACGTGGGCAAGGTCGAACTGCTCGGTTTGCAGGACGAGAAGATCTGGATCGAGCTGTCGAACGTGAAGCTGGCGACCCTTGGCCTGCCCTTGGCGGCGGTCCAGCAGGCCCTGGAAGAACAGAACGCCGTATCGACCGCCGGCTTCTTCGAAACCGGCAGCGAGCGATTGCAGCTCCGGGTTTCCGGGAATTTCCAGACCGTGGAAGAGATCCGCAACTTCCCGATCCGGGTCGCCGATCGTACGTTCCGTATCAGTGATGTGGCCGATGTGCGCCGTGGCTTCAACGATCCACCGGCGCCACGCATGCGTTTCATGGGCGAAGACGCCATCGGCCTGGCCGTGGCCATGAAGGACGGCGGTGACATCCTGGTGCTGGGCAAGGCCCTTGAGGTCGATTTTGCCCGTATCCAGGACACGCTCCCGGCCGGCATGCAATTGCGCAAGGTGTCGGACCAGCCGGCGGCGGTGAAGACCGGGGTGGGTGAGTTCGTCCAGGTGCTGGTGGAAGCGCTGACGATTGTGTTGCTGGTGAGCTTCTTCTCCCTGGGACTGCGCACCGGGATGGTGGTGGCCCTGGCGATCCCGCTGGTGTTGGCGATGACGTTCGCCGCGATGTATTACCTGGGGATCGGCCTGCACAAGATTTCCCTCGGCGCGCTGGTATTGGCGCTGGGGCTGCTGGTGGACGATGCGATCATCGCCGTGGAGATGATGGCGATCAAGATGGAGCAGGGTTTCGACCGGATCAAGGCCGCCAGCTTTGCGTGGACCAGCACGGCGTTCCCGATGCTCACCGGTACGTTGATCACCGCGGCCGGCTTCCTGCCCATCGCCACTGCGCAATCGGGTACTGGCGAATACACCCGTTCGATTTTCCAGGTTGTGACCCTGGCATTGGTGGCGTCCTGGGTGGCTGCGGTGGTGTTTGTGCCGTACCTGGGGGAAAAGCTCCTGCCGGACCTGGCGAAAATTCACGCGGCCAAACATGGCACGGCTGACGGCCAGACCGACCCGTACGGCACGCCGTTCTATCAGCGTGTCCGGCGGATGGTGGAGTGGTGCGTGCGTCGCCGCAAAACCGTCATCACCTTGACCGTGCTGTTGTTTGTCGGCTCGGTGGTGTTGTTCCGTTTCGTGCCGCAGCAGTTCTTCCCGGCATCGGGGCGGCTGGAACTGATGGTCGACCTGAAGCTGCAGGAAGGCGCCTCCCTGAGCAACACCGCCGAGCAGGTCAAGCGCCTTGAAGCGCTGCTCAAGGACCATGCCGGCATCGACAACTACGTGGCGTACGTGGGCACCGGTTCGCCGCGTTTCTACTTGCCGCTGGATCAACAATTGCCGGCGTCCAGCTTCGCCCAGTTCGTGGTGCTGGCCAAGACCATCGAAGACCGCGAACCCCTGCGCAGTTGGTTGATCAGTACCCTGAACGAACAGTTCCCGACCCTGCGCTCGCGGGTCACGCGCCTGGAAAACGGCCCGCCGGTCGGTTATCCGGTGCAGTTCCGCGTCACGGGCGAGCACATCGAAAAGGTTCGCGCCCTGGCGCGCAAAGTGGCGGCGAAAGTTCGCGAAAACCCTTACGTGACCAATGTGCACCTGGACTGGGAAGAGCCGAGCAAGGTGGTGTACCTGAACGTCGATCAGGACCGTGCCCGAGCCCTGGGCGTGAGCACTGCCAACCTGGCGAGTTTCCTGCGCAGTTCCCTCACCGGCTCCAGCGTCAGCCAGTATCGGGAAGACAACGAACTGATCGAGATCCTGCTGCGCGGCACGCTGCATGAGCGCACCGAGTTGTCGTTGCTGCCGAGCCTGGCGGTGCCGACTGACAACGGCAAGAGCGTGGCCCTGTCGCAGATCGCAACCCTGGAGTACGGCTTCGAAGAGGGCGTGATCTGGCACCGCAACCGCCTGCCGAGCGTGACCGTACGGGCCGATATCTACGGCAAGGAACAACCGGCGACCCTGGTGCAGCAGATCTTCCCGACCCTGGAGCCGATTCGTGCGCAACTGCCGGATGGTTACCTGCTGGAGGTGGGCGGTACGGTAGAGGATTCGGCCCGCGGCCAGAAATCGGTGAACGCCGGTGTGCCGCTGTTCATCGTGGTGGTGTTGACCTTGCTGATGCTGCAACTGCGCAGTTTCTCCCGCACGGCCATGGTGTTTCTCACCGCGCCGCTGGGGTTGATCGGTGTCACGCTGTTCCTGTTGATGTTCCGCCAGCCGTTTGGTTTCGTCGCCATGCTCGGCACGATCGCGCTGTCGGGGATGATCATGCGCAACTCGGTGATCCTGGTGGATCAGATCGAACAGGACATCAAGGCGGGGTTGGCGCCCTGGCAGGCGATCATTGAAGCGACGGTACGCCGCTTCCGTCCGATTGTGCTCACCGCACTGGCGGCGGTGCTGGCGATGATCCCGCTGTCGCGCAGCCTGTTCTTCGGTCCGATGGCGGTGGCGATCATGGGCGGCTTGATCGTGGCGACGGCGTTGACGCTGTTGTTCCTGCCGGCGTTGTATGCGGCGTGGTTCAGGGTCAAGAAAACCTGAGCCGATTCTGATAGCACTGAAGATCAAGTGTGGGAGCGAGCCTGCTCGCGATAGCGGTGCAACAGCCAATAGAGATGTTATGGCTGATACTGCTATCGCGAGCAGGCTCGCTCCCACAGTGTTTTTGCGCTTGGCTTAGAGAGTGCCGAAAACCTTCTTCGCCAAACTGGTCGCCGCAGCCGCCGGGTTCTGGCGAATGGTGGCTTCCTGCTTGCCGATCATCTCGAACAACCCGTCCAGCGCCTGCTCGGTCACGTAGTTTTCGATGTTGGAGCTTTTGGCGTCCAGCACGCCGAAGGTCGCGGCCTGGCCGGCGAAAGCATTGTATTTCTGCGCCAGGCCGACCTTGTCGGTGGCTTGCTTGACGATCGGCAGGAACTTGGCGCGGATCTGCTCGCGACTGCTCTTGTTCAGGTATTGCGTGGCGGAGTCTTGGCCGCCGCTGAGAATGCCCTTGGCATCGTCCACGCTCATGTTCTTCACGGCATTGACCAGGATTGGCTGGGCCTGGACCACGGCAGCCTCTGCGGCCTGGTTCATGCTGGTTTCCAGTTGATCGACCTGGTCACCCATGCCGAAGGCTTTCATCTTGCTGGCGACTTTGCCCAGCTTGCCTGGCAGTTCGATCTTCACATCCGGGTTGTTGCTGAAGCCGCCGGGGGTACCCAGTTGCTTGACCGCTACCTGCGCGCCTTGGGTCAAGGCGTCCTTGAGACCGCCCGTGGCGTCTTTTTGCGACAGGTCGCCCAGGGACAGGGCCATGGCATTGGCGCAGATCAGCAGGCCTGCGCACAGGCCGGTGAAACGGAGGGTTGAGCGAAGCATGATGGCGTCCTTGAAAAAGTTGGAAAAAGGAATCAGCGTGCGGCGTTGACGCGGATCTTCAACGGCTGCGGATCCTTGCCATCGAGTTGCACGGCGTGTTGTTCAGTGGTGATGAACATCAACTGGCCGTCCACTTCGATGCGGGCGCTCACGGCATAACGATGGCCGGGCTTGACCTGGGCTGGATCATAACTGAGGTGGAACGGCAGCGGGACCTGGCCTTTGATCGGGCCGCTCTGCTCATCGAGCACCACCGCCGGGGCGTCGGCCAGGGAGACGTCCTGCAGGCTCACGCTCAAGGTAGCATTGGGCGGCAGGGCGATGCGTTGCAGATAGAACACTTCGCCATCGAGGCTCGCGACGGAGGCGGCGGGTGGCGTTGCTGATTGGCATGCGGCCAGTAAGGAAAAGAATGCGAGCAGAACGAGTTTTTTCATTTGGAAGTTCCTTTTTGCTTTGACCTGGCAACGTGTGGGCGCCAAAGCGAATCTGGAGCATCGAGAGGTAAAAATCCAGCCGAAGCGTCACCGCCCAGACGATTCTTCCACCCCTCGATGGGTGAAACTCAAACGCCAAACACGTTGCCTATTCTTGATAGGTGGGTTTATGGAGCATAGGTATTAAACCGAAGACATCAGTATCTCGATCGCCTTAAAGTAATTGCCGCGAGGGTCGACGGTATGATCCATTTTAGTGGTAAAGCGCAGTTCCCCTTCCGTTTCGATACGCGCCCTGACCACATAGGTATGATTTTCGATGACAGCCGATTTCGGCACTCGGAGTTCGAAGGCCAGGCCTGCGGTTTCGGCGTTGTTAATCACGCAAGTCGCAACGGTTTCAGCCGGCGCGTCGGCGGCACTGATGTCTTCAAGGGACGCATAGAGAGTCGAGTTGGGAGCCAGGCCGATTTTTTCCAGGTAGTGGGCGATGCAAGAAAGGTAGTAGTGGTTCATCGTAATGTCCTTATATTAAGTTTTTTGCCGTCAGTGGCGCTGGATGACACCAGCAACATGCTGGCGTCGAAGAGATTGGAGGCGCTGCCTCATATCCAATTGAACGTTGCGGACTCAGGAACCAAACGAGAGTGGCTGAGTGTTTTCGGTGTTCGACACGGGCGCAAGGGTCAGATTGACATCAACTTCCTGATCACCACCGTTCCAGATGAAGGTGTGTGGGGTATCAAGAAACACTGGGGTCGGGCCATTGATTTGCACGTTCAGCGAAAACTCTTCCCCTTTGGTGGCAACATCGCCATCAACGGTCAGGCTGACGATCCATGGCATTTTAGGTATTTGGTTGGAGCCACTGCCACCGGAGGTATGCGGTGTTGTGAAGCTGATGTGAGTACCACCGCTTTCAGGCAGTTCATAGCCGTCAGGCAGGTGAATGGATGCTGTAATGGTGTGTAGGCTCATGCTGAATTCCTTTTCAGTACGTCGACATTGACGTGAGCCCATCCTAGAGGCCTGCTCAAGAGTTCTCTGTAGGTCTTTTCTTCGTTTGACGTCGCTTTAGCCGCTCGGCAGCGTCGGAATACTCGCTGGCTGCCCGATCAAACTCACCGGAACTGTTCCATGTTCCTCGGTGAGTGATCGACAACCTTCAGCTGTCGGGGCTGATGGCGACGTCCGCGGCATCTTCACTGCGATGCAGCGCCACCTGGCGGATCGACAGGCGAATTTCCGCTGGCAGCACCCGCTTGGCCGCGCCTTCGGCCAGTTCGCCCAGCAGCTCGTGGTAGCTGAGCTTGCCGGTCTCGTCGCGGCGCAGCACATCGAGGTCGAGCATGGTCTGGATGAAGTGGCGGAACAGGCTCTTGTCGAAGAACTCCGGCGCATTCAGGCCATGCAGGATCGACAGGCGCTGGGCCATGACGGTGCAGAGGTCTTCCAGTTCTTCGGCGCTGATGGTGTTCTGGCCGCTGTTGAGCAGCAGCGAGACGGTCATGTAGAAGCGCTGCAAGGTCTGGGCGATGCTTTTTGACAGCAGGGTCAGCAGCACGAAATGCCGCGAACTCGGCGCCGGGCGCAGGTACAGGTCATTTTCGAAACGCAGCAGGCCCTGTTCGACGAACGCTTCGAGCCACTGGTCGACCACGCCATCCAGTTCTTCCAGCGACCAGCGAATGAACAGCTCCGATTGCAGGTATGGGTACAACGCATGGGTGTAGCGCAGGATCTGCTCGCGGCTCATGCGCGAGCTGCTCTGGAAGAAGCTCGCCAGCAACGCCGGCAGGGCGAAGATGTGCAGGACGTTGTTGCGGTAGTAGGTCATCAGTACCGCGTTCTGCTCATCCAGGTACAGAATCTTGCCCAGGGCATCGCTCTGTTCCGACAGCAGGTCCATGCCTTTTACATGTTCGATCAGCGCCCGGCCATCGCCTTCGGGCAGGGTGGTGTGGGGCGAGTACGGGACCTTGCGCAGCAACGCCAGGTACAGGTCGAGCACCCGGGCCATGGCGCGGTCGTCCAGGGCCAGGCGGCTGGTGGACAGCAGCGCCAGGGCGACGAGGTTGACCGGGTTGATCGCCGCGGCTTCGTTCAGGTGCCGGGCCACGCGCTCGCCCAAGCGGTGGGTGGTCGCGTTGAGCCAGGCCGGTTTGAATTGCGGGCCCAGTTCCTGTTGGCGCCAATCCGGCTGTTCGGCGTCGAGGAATTCCGTCAGCTTGATCGGTTCGCCGAAGTTCACCGCCACCTGGCCGAAGCGTTGCTTGAGGGCGCCGATGACCTTGAAGATGTCGAAGATCGATTCTTTTTTCTTACTGGCCCCGCGCAGTTCGCCCAGGTAGGTGCGGCCTTCCAGTACGCGCTCATAACCGATGTAGACCGGCACGAACACGATGGGCATGCGCGAGGAACGCAGGAAGCTGCGCAGGGTGATGGAGAGCATGCCGGTCTTGGGTTGCAGCATGCGCCCGGTGCGCGAACGCCCGCCCTCGACGAAGTACTCCACCGGAAAACCTTTGGTGAACAGCGTGTGCAGGTATTCGTTGAACACGGCGGTGTAGAGCGGGTTGCCCTTGAAGGTGCGGCGCATGAAGAACGCCCCGCCACGGCGCAGCAGGCCGCCGATCACTGGCATGTTGAGGTTGATGCCGGCGGCGATGTGCGGCGGCGTCAGGCCGTTGCGAAACAGCAGGTACGACAGCAGCAGGTAGTCGATATGGCTGCGGTGGCACGGCACGTAGATGACTTCGTGGCCTTGGGCGACCTTCTGCACGCCTTCGATGTGGTTGACCTTGATGCCGTCGTAGATCTTGTTCCAGAACCAGCTCAGCACCACTTCCAGGAAACGGATCGCGGTGTAGGTATAGTCCGAGGCGATCTCGTTGCCGTAGCGCAGGGCCTGGGCCTTGGCTTTTTCGGCGGAGATCTTTTCCCGCTCGGCTTGCTCGGCAATCGCCTGCTTGACCAGCGGCTGGTTCAACAGGCCCTTGACCAGGTTGCGTCGGTGGGAGATGTCGGGGCCGATGACCGCTGCTTTCAGATTGCGGAAGTGCACCCGCAGGATCCGCTGGGCCATGCGCACGGTACGCTCGTGGCCCTTGTCGTGTTCGATCAGCTCGCGCAGGTGGATCGGCGCGGAGAACTGCACGCGGGTCTTGCGCCCCAGGATCATGATGCTCAACAGGCGACGCAGGCGCCCGGTGACGGCCCAACTGTCGGCGAACAACAGCTTCCAGGGGCTGGATTCGCTGTCGGGCGACTGCCCCCAGAACACGCTGACCGGGATGATCTGGGCGTCTTCGGCGGCATTGTGGGTCAGGGCGTTGACCAGTCGCGTCAGGGTGGGTGGCGCACCGCGCTTGTCCTGGCGGCCGATCCAGTCCGGCGCTGGCGTCAGGTAGAAAAACGCCGCCGGCTCCAGCAGGTTGCCCACCGAGACCGGCAGCACCGGACGGGGCAGGCCGGCCTTGGTGCATTCGGTGTCGAGCACCGCCAGGTCAGTGAGCGAAGGATCTTGCAGGACGTAGAACACCGGACGACTGCGGTCGAGGTTGAGGGTGAAGGACGACTGGTTGATCGTCTCGGAGCGAACCCAGAGATACAACAGTCGGCGCAGGGTGCCAAACACAAGACGGCGGAACGGGGAGCGGGTCATACGGCTTCTGCATGAGTGAATGGGATGGGGCGGGCGCCAGTGTGCCGGATTCGCCGAAAATCGGCAAAAAAGCACCGAAGTAAAGTCAGTTGAGAGTTTTTGTGTCTGTCATATACTCGGCCAGTGACTGCCATGGCCTCCCTTATGGACGGCTGGACGGCAGCTAACGTTCGTACGGCTTTCCCTCGAAAAGCCGACTTAAAAATAAGAAGTGGGAGTGAGCATCATGGCAGCACGGGAAACCGGCAGTGTGAAGTGGTTCAACGACGCGAAGGGCTACGGCTTCATCCAGCGTGAAGGCGGGGCGGATGTGTTCGTGCATTACCGCGCGATTCGCGGTGAAGGCCACCGTTCACTGACCGAAGGCCAGCAGGTCGAGTACGCGGTCGTGGAAGGGCAGAAGGGCTTGCAGGCTGAGGATGTGGTGGGGTTGTAATCCCACGCTGGAAGCCATAGTAGATGCCCTGTGGGAGCAAAGCTTGCTCGCGATAGCGCCCGGTCGGCTTGCACCAATGTTGAATGTACTTCAGCCATCGCGAGCAAGCTTTGCTCCCACAGTGCTCCCACCTTTGGATCTAGGCTGCACCTGAGACGGGTGTTACGCCGTCTTCCAGGTAATCTCTTCTTCCCCATCGGCGCTGATGCGAATCCAGCGATCCGCCGATTCCTCGCCTTCTTCCTCGACCCATGACCCAGGCGCGCAGCGCACTTCGACGTTCAGTGCGGCGAAGGCGGCGCGGGCGCAGGCGATGTCGTCTTCCCACGGGGTCTGGTCACTTTCCAGGTACAGGCTGTTCCATTTGCCCACGGCCTTGGGCAGCCAGGTCACTGGAATATTGCCGGCCTTGCACTTGTAGGTCTGGCCTTTCTGCACCCAGTCGCTGCACGGGCCCAGGGCCTGGCCGAGCCAGGCGGCGATGGCCTTGTGGTCTACGTCGGCGTCTTTGAGGTAAATCTCGATATCGGGTTGGCGCATGGATGTCCTCGCTGCGGTCTTGAAAAATCCATTCGCGGATTTAACTGGCCCCGGACGGTTGCCCGGGGCCCGGAATCAAAAAGGTTATTGAAGAACGAAATAATCGTAGCGCATCGACACCGTGACCTCGAACGGCTCGGCCTGCTCGATCACGCTGGCCCGGCGTTCGGCACTGGCGCGCCAGCCGTGGGGCGTCATGGCCAGCAGGTTGGCGCGGTCCTGGCCACTGTCGAGGGTCAGCTTGAATTCGAGGGTTTCGCTGTGATCCAGCACCATGCCCGGCGGCACCAGGGCCAGGTGCTTGTCGTCGGTGTATTCGCGCACTTCGTCGTACAGGCGCTCGCGCAACTCCATCAGGTGGCCGGCGGTGGGGCCGACTTTCATCAGGCCGCCGCCGGGGCTGAGCAAGCGCTTGGCCTCTTGCCAGTCCAGCGGGCTGAACACGCTGGCCAGGAACTGGCAGCAGCCGTCCGCCAGCGGCACCCGGGCCATGCTGGCGATCAACCAGGTCAGCTGCGGGTTGCGTTTGCAGGCGCGCTTGACCGCCTCGCGGGAAATGTCCAGGGCATAGCCATCGGCCTGGGGCAACGCCTCGGCGATCTGCGCGGTGTAGTAACCCTCGCCGCAGCCGATGTCCAGCCAGCGCCCGGGCGCGCGTTCGGCGGCCAGTTCCGCCAGGCGCCGGGCGACCGGGGCGTAATGCCCGGCGTTGAGGAAGTCGCGGCGGGCTTCGACCATCGCCTGGTTGTCGCCGGGGTCGCGGCTGTTCTTGTGCTGCACCGGCAGCAGGTTCAGGTAACCCTGCCGCGCGCGGTCGAAGCGGTGGCCGGCCGGGCACACCACACCGTTGTCCACCGCGTTCAGCGGTTCACTGCAGATCGGGCAGGCGAGCATCAGGCGAGCAACTTGATCAGCGTCTTGTAGTAGATCTCGGTCAGCACATCGAGATCGGCGGCCAGCACGCGTTCGTTGACCTGGTGGATGGTCGCGTTGACCGGCCCCAGTTCCACCACTTGCGTGCCCATGGTGGCGATGAAGCGACCGTCGGACGTGCCGCCGCTGGTGGACGCCTGGGTCTCGCGCCCGGTGACGTCCTTGATGCTCGACGATACGGCGTCGAGCAGCGCACCGGGTTCGGTGAGGAACGGCAGGCCGGACAGCGCCCAGTCGATGTGCCAATCCAGCTGATGCTTGTCGAGGATATCGGCAACGCGCTGTTGCAGGCCTTCGACGGTGGATTCAGTGGAAAAGCGGAAGTTGAACACCGCCACCAGGTCACCGGGGATCACGTTGGTCGCGCCGGTGCCGGAATTGAGGTTGGAGATCTGGAAACTGGTCGGCGGGAAGAAGTCGTTGCCATGGTCCCAATGCTCGTCGGCCAGTTCGGCCAAGGCGGGCGCGGCCAGGTGGATCGGGTTCTTCGCCAGGTGTGGATAAGCCACGTGGCCTTGCTTGCCGCGCACGGTCAACTTCGCGCCGAGGGAACCGCGTCGGCCATTCTTGACCACGTCGCCCACCAGCGTGGTGCTCGACGGCTCGCCGACGATGCACCAGTCCAGTCGCTCCTGGCGGGCCTTGAGGCGCTCGATCACAGCTTTGGTGCCGTGGTGGGCCGGGCCTTCTTCGTCGCTGGTGATCAGGAAGGTCAGCGAACCCTTGTGGTCCGGGTAGTCGGCGACGAACCGTTCGGCCGCCACGACCATCGCCGCCAGGCTGCCTTTCATGTCCGCCGCGCCACGGCCGCAGAGCATGCCCTGTTCGTCGATGACCGCATCGAACGGGTCGAGCTGCCAGGCCTGCACCGGACCGGTCGGCACCACGTCGGTGTGCCCGGCGAAGCACAGCACCGGACCGTCATGTTTGCCATGGCTGGCCCAGAAGTTATCCACATCCTCGATGCGCATCGGCTCGAGCGTAAAGCCCGCGTTGCCCAGGCGCTGCATCATCAGTTTCTGGCAATCGGCATCCACCGGCGTCACGGACGGACGGCGGATCAGGTCGCAGGCGAGTTGCAGGGTCGGCGAGAGGTCGGCGTGGGCCGTCATGGAAAACTCCGGAAAGCTGGAAAGGAGATCACAGTCCATGTGGGAGCGGGCTTGCTCGCGAAGGCGTCATCACTGACGCTAAAAGCTTCGCGAGCAAGCCCGCTCCCACAGGTCCTGAGTTCGACCGTTGGATTGTATTCGGTCGAGGCTTACAAAATGGCGGTTATCTTATAGCAAAACGACCACCATGGGCCCCTGGCGCGGGACCGGTGGAACACAAAAACTGTGGGAGCGAGCCTGCTCGCGATAGCGGTGGATCAGCCGGCATTTATATTGACTGAACTGACGCTATCGCGAGCAGGCTCGCTCCCACAGAGGTTTTGCTTAAATTGCCGAGACAAAGCCCTATAATGCGCGCCGGTTTTTGGGGTAATGGTCATGAGTACAGAAGATCCACGGTTTGCCGGTATCGCCCGCTTGTATGGCATCGAAGGCCTGGAGCGCCTGCGGGCGGCCCATGTAGCGATTGTCGGGGTTGGCGGTGTCGGCTCCTGGGCGGCGGAAGCCATCGCCCGTTGCGGCGTGGGCGAGATCTCGCTGTTCGACCTGGACGATGTCTGCGTGAGCAACGCCAACCGCCAGTTGCACGCCCTGGACAGCACCGTCGGCAAGCCCAAGGTCGAGGTCATGGCCGAGCGGCTGCGCGGGATCAACCCCGACTGCACCGTGCACGCGGTGGCCGACTTCGTCACCCGCGACACCATGGCCGAGTACATCACGCCGAACATCGACTGCGTGATCGACTGCATCGACAGCGTCAACGCCAAGGCTGCGCTGATTGCCTGGTGCAAGCGCCGCAAGATCCAGATCATCACCACCGGCGGCGCAGGCGGGCAGATCGACCCGACGCTGATCCAGGTCTGCGACTTGAACCGTACGTTCAACGATCCGCTGGCCTCCAAGGTGCGCTCCACCTTGCGCCGCGACTACGGTTTCTCCCGCACAGTGACCCGCCACTACAGCGTGCCTTGCGTGTTCTCCACCGAACAACTGCGCTACCCGAAACCGGACGGCAGCATTTGCTTGCAGAAGAGTTTTGTCGGCGACGGTGTCAAGCTCGACTGCGCCGGTGGGTTCGGCGCGGTGATGATGGTCACGGCGACGTTCGGCATGGTCGCGGCGACCAAGGCTGTGGATAAGATCGTGGCGGGCGTGCGGCGGCCGGCGGACAGGGTCAAACCCGAACAGTGACCGCTCTTGTGGCGAGGGGATTTATCCCCGCTGGGCTGCGAAGCGGCCCCCAAACCAGGCAACTCAGTATGCCAAGAGGATTGAGGTCACAGCTTTAGAGGGGCTGCTTCGCAGCCCAACGGGGATAAATCCCCTCGCCACAATTATTGCGTCAATTCGCGCATCCGCTGTAGCACCGCATTCAAGCCATTGCTACGCGACGGCGACAACTGCCGCGACAATCCCAACTGATTGAACCAGTCCGGCAAGTCCACCTGTTGTAGTTCAGCGGCGGACAAACCGTTGACCCGCGCCAGCAGCAACGCCACCAACCCACGGATCAACCGCGCATCACTGCTGGCACAAAACTGCCAGTGCCCGTCGTGCAACTGACCCACTAACCACACCTGACTTTCACAGCCGTGGACGAGGTTGGCCTCGCACTTGTCCTCGTCGCTCAGAGGCGGGAGGCGCTCGCCCCATTGCATCAGCAGCCGGGCGCGTTGTTCCCAGCCCGAGGCTTCCTGGAAAATCTGCAGCGCTGTGGCGGCCTCGGCGGGCAGGTTCATCGGAGCATCTCCAGGGCCTGGTCCAGGGCCTCGAAGAAACGTTCGAGATCGGCGGAGTCGTTGTACAGCGCCAGCGACACCCGGATCGCCCCGGACAGCTTCAAATGCTTGAACAACGGCATTGCGCAGTGATGCCCGGCGCGCACGGCGATGCCTTGCTCGGTCAGCAGGTGCGCCAGGTCGGCATTGTGGATGCCTTCGACCACGAAGCTGACCAGGGCCAGGCGCGGGTTGCCCACCAGGCGAACGCCGTTGCGGGCCAACAGGCCATGGAGCAGGTAGTCATGCAGCGCTGCCTCATGCTCAATGATCGCCTGCGGGTCGAGGTCGGACAGGTAATCCAGGGTCGCCCCCAGGCCGATCACGCTGGCAATCGGCGGTGTACCCGCTTCGAAGCCCAGCGGCGCCGGGCGGAAGCTGGCGCTGTGGTAATCGGCCTGTTGCACCATTTCGCCGCCGAACTGCCAATGACGCAGGTTGCCGAGGGCTTCGGTACGGCCAAACAGCACGCCCAGCCCGTCGGGGCCGTAGAGTTTGTGGCTGGAAAACACATAAAAGTCGCAGCCCAATGCCTCGACGTCGTGGCGGCCATGGACCACACCTTGGGCGCCGTCGATCACCGTCAGTGCGCCCTGGGCCTTGGCCAGCGCCAGCAGCGCCGGCACCGGCTGCCAGGCCCCGAGCACATTGGATAACTGGCTCACCGCCAGCAAGCGCGTACGTGGGCCGATCCGTTCGGCGGCGGCGCCAGGATCGATCACCCCGTCGGCATCCAGTGGCAACACCACCAGGGTCAACGAACGGCGCTCGGCCAGTTGCTGCCACGGCAGCAGGTTGGCGTGGTGTTCCAGGGCGCTGATGACGATCTCGTCGCCCGGGTTGAATAGATGCTCCAGCCCGTAGGCCAGTAGGTTCAGCGCCGAAGTGGCGCCGTGGGTGAAGACCACTTGCCCGCAGTTTCCGGCATTGAGCCATTGCGAAACCTTGAGGCGGCTGTCCTCGAACGCCTGGGTGGCATGGGCGCCCGGCAAATGTTGCGCCCGGTGCACGTTGGCCGCGCCATTGGCGTAGTAATGCGTCAGGGCGTCCAACAGGGCTTGGGGTTTTTGCGTGGTGGCGGCGCTGTCCAGATAGGTCTGGCCTTGCCGTTGCAGGGCGGCGATGGCCGGGAAATCGGCACGCCAGGGGGATTGGATCAACATGCTTTCGGGCCCTGCTGGAGGTACGCCGGCCCCTGTGAGGGCGGGCTTTTTTTGTGGGAGCAAAGCTTGCTCGCGATGGCAGCGACACGGTTTACGGTGAGACCGCGTCATCGTTCATCGCGAGCAAGCTTTGCTCCCACAAAAAAAGCTCGCTCCCACAGGTGGGGTGTGAAGCGGCTTAGTTGTGGGCGTGCAGTGCTTCGTTCAGCTCGATGGCCGATTTATGCGTCTTGCATTCCACCGCGCCGGTCTCGGAATTGCGGCGGAACAACAGGTCGGGCTGGCCGGCCAGGTCGCGGGCCTTGACCACTTTGACCAGTTGGTTGTTTTCGTCCAGCAGCTTCACTTTGGTGCCAGCGGTCACGTACAGGCCCGACTCCACGGTGTTGCGGTCGCCCAGCGGGATGCCGATGCCGGCGTTGGCGCCGATCAGGCAGCCTTCGCCGACCTTGATCACGATGTTGCCGCCGCCCGACAGGGTGCCCATGGTCGAGCAACCGCCGCCCAGGTCCGAACCCTTGCCGACGAATACGCCCGCCGAAACACGGCCTTCGATCATGCCCGGGCCTTCGGTGCCGGCGTTGAAGTTGACGAAACCTTCGTGCATCACGGTGGTGCCTTCGCCCACGTAGGCGCCCAGGCGGACCCGCGCGGCATCGGCGATGCGCACGCCGGCCGGGACCACGTAGTCGGTCATTTTCGGGAACTTGTCCACCGAGAACACTTCCAGCAGCTCGCCACGCAGGCGGGCTTCGAGCTGGTGCTCGGCCAGTTCGCTCAAGTCGATCGCGCCCTGGCTGGTCCAGGCCACGTTCGGCAGCAGAGGGAAGATGCCGGCCAGGTTCAGGCCATGAGGCTTGACCAGGCGATGGGACAGCAGGTGCAGCTTGAGGTAAGCCTCAGGTGTGGAAGACAGTTGGGCGTCTTCGGCCAGCAGCGTGGCGACCAGCGGCTTGTGGCTTTCGGCCAGGCGGGTCAGCAGCGCGGCTTGCGCGGCATCGACGCCCTTGAGGGCTTCTGCCAGTTGCGAGGCCTGGGCGGTGGTGAAAGTGATGGCCTGGTTGCCTTCGCTGTAGCCAAGGATTGGCGCGATGGCTGCGACGATGTCAGCCGACGGGTTGAGCAGCGGCTGTGCGTAGAACACTTCAAGCCAGGCGCCTTGACGGTTTTGAGTGCCGACACCGAAGGCCAGGCTGAACAGGGTAGTGGACATGAAATTACCTCTACAAAATGGACTGGGCAGGCTTACTTGATCTCTGCCGCATAAATATCTGGCTTGAAGCCAATCAGGGTTCGGTCACCGAGGTCAAGCACCGGGCGCTTGATCATCGAGGGTTGGGCGAGCATCAGTTCGATGGCTTTCGGCTGGTCGAGATCGGCTTTGCGTTCGTCGTCGAGTTTGCGAAAGGTCGTACCGGCACGGTTCAACACCACTTGCCAGCCATGCTCGTTGCACCATTGGGTCAGGTGCTCACGGTCGATGCCGGCAGTTTTGTAATCGTGAAAGTCATAGCGCACCGCGTGCTCATCGAGCCAGGTACGCGCTTTTTTCATCGTATCGCAGGCTTTGATGCCGAAAAGCTGTAAGTGCTTGTTTTCCTTGGGCATGAATGCTCCCCCAAAACGTTCCCGGTATCGTCCTGAAAATCAGCGGACGATTATGCCACGTCGTTCCTTTCAGTGCCTTGACTGTCGCGACGGATCGGACGAGGCGGAACCGACAGGAAAGAGGTGACCACACAGCACGGGTAAACCCAGCACTTTTGCGTACAAGAGGCCCGCCCATGGATTCCATCTCTCTGACACTACCCCATCCACTGATGCATCAAACTGAAGAAACACTCCCGCCCCATTCAACGACATCGACCACCAGGACCGCCGCATCCGTCCCGATCGGCCCTGTCTCGGCTGAACAGGACCTGGCAAATCGCACTGGTGCAATCAAGGCCCAGCTCACCCGGGTATTCGAGCCGCACATAAACGGTGCCAATCGCGAGGCCTTCGAAGCATTGATCGACGATCGTTCGCGTACCTTGGCCAATGACGGGGAAACCGCGGAAAGCGTCGATGCCGTGCTGACTAAAGGCTCGCGGCTGGATCGCGCGTCCCATGACACTGTTGGATTCCTTCGTTCGGTTCCCTTCGGCGCGGCGTCCATCGCGCTGGACTTCGTTCCGGCGGTGACCGGCAATGGCTCGATTACCGCGCCGTTGGCGCTGTCGGCAATTGCCGGCCTGGTCAGCAGCGCCACCGACACGGTCGGCAATGGCCTGATAAAGCGCGCCACCAGCGACACCCAGTGGCTGGTGGCTGAAAATGCCGATCTGGAGCCGGTCATGCAGGAAGCCGCCCAGGCGGTGAAGCCGAGCCTGACGACCCAGGCTATCGAAGGCAGCCTGACGTTCCAGACCTTCTCCGCGCGAAACGTGTTGCGCACGGTCATCCAACCCGTCGTGACGAAGACCGTCGATGCGCAAACGGGCAGCAAGGTGGACTCGGTGATAGCTGCCATCGGCTCTCCGCTTTCAGGCATGGCCGCTTATGACCTGCAACATTCCATCGATAAATCCAAACACCGGGTTGGCCCGGAATACTTGCTGGGGCGTCAAGACTGGCACCAGCGTTACAAGGACCTCAAGAATTATGGCGTAGGGAGTGCAGCGATGGGCATTGCGAAGCGGGTCGGCAGCCTGCCGCTGGACGCGATGCGCGATGGCAGCAAATCGCTGCAAGCCTTGGTTACGCCGACAGGCTTGGTCAGTGGTCTCGGAGCGTTGGCCGGCGGTATTACTGCGATCGGCATGGCCCAGACCGCCGCTGTCAACGCCGCCAGGCGCGCCGGGATTTCGCCTGCGGGTGTTGCGGCGGCGGGCAAGGCGACGGTTACGGCCACGATGGCCCCGGTGCTCGCCGCCTGGGTGACCACGGCTGTGATGACCCAACCGTTGGCGGACAAGGCTTCTGCTGCGTTGGACAGGCTTTCCGCCGGTCCCGCGCATCCGGATGAGCTGGAGGGAATGTTGCCCTTGGTCGAAAGGTCGACGGCCGAACCGATCGTGGAAGACAGCGACAACGAGGGTGACAGCGTCGATTTTGTCTCGGCCCGCTCGACGCTCAGTGCTGCTGAGCGAGCTGTTTAGCGTCGGCTAGTCGCCGGTCGCTCCTGCCGCATGGAGGTTAGGAGCGGCCAGGGGGGCGACTTCAATCGACACGCAACTGAGCGTGCTTGGCCCCGTCTGCGTGGCTGGGTCCACCCGAGGATGGACCCAGACTCTTGCCAGCGTTCACTGGTGACGGGGCGATCATGGTTGCCGGTAATAACGAATTCAAGCCAGCTTGATTCTTGAAACAGCGCTACATGAGATCTGTTGAGCTTCTAAACCAATAAAATCAATGGGTTGTTCTATGGAGGCCGGTTTTATTTCTTTTTTTGTCTGAGCAAGCGATCGTGGTCTGTCAGACGCGCCGAAGTTTCCGACAAGTTTTTAAGGTTGTCCGTCGGAAGTGGGGGCTCTAGCCTCTGGGTGTCGCTGCCAATTCAGCGGCCGGACGTGAGAATCCGAATAAAAAACCTCTAGGAGCAAGGGCTTCTGCGCTATCCGGGCGCGGGGCTTTACATACTTCAGCTCTAGGGAGCAATTTTGATGGACAAGAAAGAGACTCAAAACGCACCAAAGCCCGCATCCACTTTCCCCTACGGCGATTACGCACCCGAAAAGCTGCAAGAGGCAGCTGACCGTGTGCTGGATCATTACCTCAAACCTGACGACAGCAAGTCAGAACCCAAGCCCTCAGTACAGTTATTCACCGTGGCTGACGGTATCGACACCGAAGTGTTGCTGGCCAACCTCAGTGAAACCCTGGCTTCGGCCAATGCGATGCTCAATGACCTTGCCTTCGATCAGGACGGCTCGCGACGACATGTAGCATTGGGAGTCGCCCAGATGATTGAGTTGGGGATGTTGTTGGCGAACAAGTGCCTGGATCGGGTAGAGCTTCGGACTTGATGTAATAAGTGCCGGCCTCATCGCGAGCAAGCTTTGCTCCCACAGGATCTGGTATCGATCACAGGTTGTGTGAGCCACACAAATCCACTGTGGGAGCAAAGCTTGCTCGCGATAAATCGAAGGCAAACACAAAAATAACTGTGAAGCACTGAACCTGTGGCGAGGGGATAAATCCCCTCGCCACAACAGCCCCGATACAGCCATCAACCCCGACGCTGGATGAACGCGCGGATTCGCTCCGCCGCTTCCACGCATTCAGCCAATGGCGCAACCAAGGCCATGCGCACGCGCCCGGCGCCTGGGTTGACGCCGTCCACGTCGCGGGACAGGTAGGAGCCCGGCACGACGGTCACGTGTTCCTGTTCGAACAGGTCCCGGCAGAACGCCGCATCATCGCCCGCTACGTTCGGCCACAGGTAGAAGCTGCCATCGGGACGCTGTACGTCCAGCACCGGGCTGAGGATCTCCAGCACGGCGTCGAATTTCTCGCGGTACAGCGCGCGGTTGGCGCGTACGTGCACTTCGTCGTTCCACGCGGCGATGCTCGCCAGTTGGGTCTGAACCGGCATCGCGCAGCCGTGGTAGGTGCGGTACAGCAGGAAACCCTTGAGGATGTCGGCGTCGCCGGCCACGAAACCGGAGCGCAGGCCGGGCAGGTTGGAGCGTTTGGACAGGCTGTGGAACACCACGCAGCGCTTGAAATCCTTGCGACCGAGTTCGACACAGGCGCTGAGCAGCCCCGGCGGCGGGGTTTGTTCGTCGAAGTACAGTTCGCTGTAGCACTCGTCCGCAGCGATGACGAAGTCATGTTCGTCAGCCAGGGCGATGAGTTTCTTCAGCACATCCACCGGGATCAGCGCACCGGTCGGGTTGCCAGGGGAGCACAGGAACAGGATCTGGCAGCGTTTCCAGATGTCCGGCGATACGGCATCGAAATCCGGATTGAAGCCGTTCGCGTCCAGGCACGGCAGGTAGTGCGGCTTGGCCCCGGCCAGGAACGCGGCGCCTTCGTAGATCTGGTAGAACGGGTTCGGGCTGACCACCAGGGCGTCGTCGCCACGGTTGACCACGGTCTGGGTGAAGGCGAACAGGGCTTCACGGGTGCCATTGACCGGTAGCACATGGCGCGCCGGGTCCAGCCAGCCGTTTGGCACGTTGAAGCGGCGCTCGCACCAACCCGTGATGGCCTCACGCAACTCCGGGATGCCGAGGGTGGTCGGGTACACCGCCATCTTTTCCAGATTGCTGGCCAGGGCTTCAGCCACGAAGCTGGGCGAGCGATGCTTGGGTTCGCCGATGGACAGGGCGATCGGGCGTTTGTCCGGGTTGGGCGTGACGCTGCCAAGCAAGGCGCGGAGCTTTTCGAACGGGTAGGGCTGGAGCTGGTTCAGAGCGTTGTTCATCGAGGGCCTCTTTCAATGTGGGAGCGAGCCTGCTCGCGATAGCGGTGTGTCAGGAAACATCAATGCTGGATGTTCCGCCGCCATCGCGAGCAGGCTCGCTCCCACAGGGGAAATGTATTCGTTCAGATATTGATGCGCATCAGGTTGGTATCAGGTTCCTGGTTGACGCTCAAATGCTGCACGATCGCTTCCTGCAAGCGGCTGCACAGCTGCGGATCGGACAGCGGATGGTTATGCGCGTCGGTGATGAAGAAGACGTCTTCCACCCGTTCGCCGAGGGTGGCGATCTTGGCGTTTTGCAGCGACAGGTCGAACTCCAGGAAGATATGGCCGATCCGCGCCAGCAGGCCCGGGCGGTCCGGGGCGCTGAGCTCCAGCACGGTGACCTGGCGCTGGGCGTCGTTGTGGATCGTCACCTGGGGCGCGAAGGCGAAATGCTTGAGTTGGCGCGGCACCCGGCGCTGGATGATGGTCGGGTAGTCCGCCGGGTTGCGCAGGGCTTCGGTCAGGCCGTCGCGAATCTTCTTGACCCGCGCCGGGTTGTCGCCAATCGAGTCGCCGTCGGTGTCGAGCACGATGTAGGTGTCGAGGGTGAACTGGCTGCTCGAGGTGATGACCCGGGCGTCATGGATGTTGAGGTTGAGCTGGTCCATCGCCGCCACGGTCACGGCGAAGAAGTCGTGCTGGTCCGGGGCGTAGATGAAGATCTGCGTGCCGCCCTCGAACTCGCGCTGGGTGGTTTCCTTGATCAGCACCAGCGGCCCGGCATCGGCCGGTTGCTGGAGGATCGCGTCGCTGTGCCAGGCCACGTCGCCGGCGGTGTGGCGCAGGAAATAGTCATCGCCCAATTGCGACCAGAGCTGCTCGACATCGTCCGGATCGGTGCCGCCGCGTACCAGGATGTCCAGGGCGGCGCTTTGGGTTTGACGGATTTGTTCTTCGCGGTCCACCGGGTTTTCCAGGCCACGGCGCAAGGCGCGCTTGGTCTCGGTGTAGAGCTGGCGCAGCAGGCTGGCGCGCCAGGAATTCCACAGGCTCGGGTTGGTGGCGTTGATGTCGGCCACGGTCAGCACGTAGAGGTAATCCAGGCGTGTTTCATCGCCGACGATCTGGGCGAAGTCGTGGATCACCTGCGGGTCGGACAAGTCCTTGCGCTGGGCGGTGGTCGACATCATCAGGTGGTTCTGCACCAGCCAGACGATCAGCCGGCTGTCCCACAGGGGCAGTTGATGGCGCTGGCAGAACGCCTCGGCATCCACCGCACCAATCTCGGAATGATCGCCCTGGCGGCCCTTGCCGATATCGTGATACAGCCCTGCCATGTAGATCAGTTCGGGCTTGGGCAACTTGGCCATGAGCTTGCTGGCCAGCGGGAATTTCTCCGACACCTGGGTGTATTGCAACTTACGCAGGTGCTTGATCAGGTTCAGGGTGTGGGCATCGACCGTATAGATGTGGAACAGATCGTGTTGCATTTGCCCGACGATGAAACCGAACTCCGGCAGGTAACGCCCGAGGATCCCATAGCGATTCATGCGCCGCAGGTTGCGGTGCACGCCGATCCGGCATTTGAACAGCTCGATGAACAGGCTGGTGTTGCGGATGTCGTTACGGAAATCTTCATCGATCAGGTGACGGTTTTCCCGCAGCAGGCGAATGGTGTCGGCGCGCACCCCCTTGATTTCCGGCTGCTGGGCCATGAGCACGAAGATTTCGAGCATGGCGAACGGCGTGCGGCGGAACACATAGTCGTGACGCGCTTCGATGTAGCCGTCGTGCAGTTGGAAACGTGAGTTGATCGGCTGCGGCGGTTCTTCGTCCTCGGGGGCGAGGATGACTTCCTCGAAGTGCTGGATGATCAGTTCGCTGAGCTGGGCAATGCTCATCACCACGCGGTAGTACTGCTGCATGAAGTTTTCGATGGATTGCTTGGCATCCTGCCCTTCGAAACCCAACAGGCTGGCGATGGAGCGCTGGTGGTCGAACAGCAGCCGGTCCTCGGAGCGCCCGGCCAGCATGTGCAGGGCGTAGCGGACCTTCCACAGAAATTCCTGGGACGAGGCCAGCAAGGCGTTTTCGCTTTCCACCAAAAAGCCTTCGCCGGCCAGGGCGCGCAGGTTCAGCGTCCCGTACTGGCGCCGGGCGACCCAGAGGATCGTCTGGATGTCCCGCAGCCCGCCGGGCGAGCCCTTGACGTTGGGCTCCAGGTTGTATTCGGTGTCGTTGTACTTGTGGTGGCGAGCCTTCTGCTCGGCGTGCTTGGCCAGGAAAAAGTCCTTGCTGGGCCACATGTGCGCCGTGCTGGTGACGTCGAGCATGCGCTGGCGCAGGTGCTCGGGGCCGGCGACGGTGCGGCTTTCCATCAGGTTGGTGATCACCGTCAGGTCGGCGCGGGCCTCGTCGGCGCATTCCTGCACCGAGCGCACGCTCTGGCCGACCTCCAGGCCGATGTCCCATAGTAGCGTCAGGAACCGCTCGATGGAGTCACGGAAAACTTCATGATCGGCGCTGTCCAGCAGGATCAGCAAGTCGATGTCGGAGTAGGGGTGCAGCTCGCCACGTCCATAGCCGCCCACCGCCACCAGGGCGATGTCGGCGTCTTCGCTCCAGTCGAACTGCTCCCAGGCCTTTTGCAGGATGTTATCGACGAACCAGGCGCGGTCCTCGATCAGCCGACGAATGTCCCGGCCATTGCGAAAGCGCTGGTCGAGCACTTCGTGGGCCTGGCGGATCGCCTTCTTGAACGCCGAGATGGGGCTTGCCTTCAGGGCCAGTTCAGCCTGGAACTGGCCGCGGTCGAAGAGTTCGGGATCCACCTGCGGCATTGAATGACTTTCCTTTCTATCTATATCTATAGGCTGGGTTCGGATCAGGCGGAAACGCGAGGGATGGTGTCATCGCTGCGCAGGGTGAAGATTTCGTAGCCGGTCTCGGTGACCAGCAAGGTGTGTTCCCACTGGGCCGACAGCTTGCGATCCTTGGTGATGGCCGTCCAGCCGTCGCCCAGCACCTTGGTGTCGGCGCGGCCCTGGTTGATCATCGGCTCGATGGTGAACGTCATGCCCGCCTGCAGTTCCATACCAGTGCCGGCACGGCCGTAGTGCAGGATCTGCGGTTCTTCGTGGAACACCTTGCCGATGCCGTGGCCGCAGAACTCGCGTACCACCGAGAAGCCGTTCTTCTGCGCGTGCTTCTGGATCACTTCGCCGATGTCACCCAGGCGGCAGCCCGGCTTCACCAGTTCGATGGCCATGTACATGCATTCCTGGGTGACCTTGGACAGGCGCTCGGCCCACTCCGGCACGTTGCCGACATGGAACATGCGGCTGGTGTCGCCGTGAAAGCCGTCCTTGATGACGGTAACGTCGATGTTCACGGTGTCGCCATCCTTCAACGGTTTTTCGTTGGGGATGCCGTGGCAGACCACGTGGTTGATCGAGGTGCAGATCGACTTCGGGAAGCCTTTGTAGTTGAGCGGGGCCGGGATGGCTTTCTGCTCGTTGACGATGTAGTCATGGCAGATGCGGTCCAGCTCTTCGGTGGTCACGCCAGGCTTGACGTAGTCGGCGATCATCTCCAGCACATCGGCGGCGAGTTTGCCGGCGACACGCATTTTGGCGATGTCCTCGGGAGTCTTGAGGGTAACGGTCATACAGGCTCTCTCTGCGCCCGACGGCGCTGTTCAAAACGAAATGGGCGGCGGATGATGCTTCACGTGGCCCTGAAAGAGGCGATTCTAACAGACGATCAGCGCAAATCCGCGTCTACATGCATCGCTTCTCTCTATAAGGGTGTGCATCCACTGCCCATGAAAGGGCTGTGGGAGGGGCTCCTCACCAGGATTTCAGAATCCGTGTTCCGTTTTCGCCCTTGCTGTGGTATAAAATGCGCCGCTTTCCGGGGATGACCCCGCAAGCTTAAATCCACACACGTGTCGACACGATGACCTGGGTGCCTTTGGCTTTTATAGCCGCTGGTTGGTCATTGGGATACGTGGAGGCCAAACCCGACTTATCAAGGAACTATCATGTCCCAAGTCAACATGCGCGATATGCTGAAGGCCGGTGTGCACTTCGGTCACCAGACCCGTTACTGGAACCCGAAAATGGGTAAGTACATTTTCGGCGCGCGTAACAAGATCCACATCATCAACCTTGAAAAAACCCTGCCGATGTTCAACGAAGCACTGACCTTCGTAGAGCGCCTGGCCCAGGGCAAAAACAAGATTCTGTTCGTCGGCACCAAGCGTTCCGCTGGCAAGATCGTTGCTGAAGAAGCAGCACGTTGCGGTTCGCCGTACGTCGATCACCGCTGGTTGGGCGGCATGCTGACCAACTTCAAGACCATTCGCGCTTCCATCAAGCGTCTGCGTGACCTTGAAGTCCAGTCCGAAGACGGTACTTTCGCCAAGCTGACCAAGAAAGAAGCGCTGATGCGCACTCGCGATCTTGAGAAGCTGGACCGCTCCCTGGGCGGTATCAAGGACATGGGCGGTCTGCCTGACGCACTGTTCGTGATCGACGTTGATCACGAGCGCATCGCGATCACCGAAGCCAACAAGCTGGGTATCCCGGTCATCGGCGTTGTCGACACCAACAGCAGCCCGGAAGGCGTTGACTACATCATCCCAGGCAACGATGACGCCATCCGCGCCATCCAGCTGTACATGGGTTCGATGGCTGACGCTGTTATCCGTGGTCGCAACAACGTGAATGGCGGCACCGAAGTCTTCGCTGAAGAAGCTCCGGCAGCAGCCGCTGAGTAATTGACGCCCTGGCGTTGACTCAGTAAGCAAAAAGGGGGCTTGGCCCCCTTTTTGCCACCTCGAAAACCATTTGCCGCCAGCGCAGTGACCTGTTTGTAACCTGCCGCGGCCTATAAGCAGTGGTTTTCCAGGAAGAATTGATCGCCCGTTCGATCGGGTGGAATGGTTGAAAACCTATCCAAGAGGATTTTGAAATGGCAGAGATTACTGCAGCGTTGGTCAAAGAACTGCGCGAGCGTACCGGCGAAGGCATGATGGACTGCAAGAAAGCCTTGACCAAGGCTGGCGGCGACATCGAGAAAGCCATTGATGACATGCGCGCTTCGGGCGCCATCAAGGCTGCCAAGAAAGCTGGCAACATTGCCGCTGAAGGCGCGATCGGCATCAAGGATGACGGTAAAGCTGCCGTTATCATCGAAGTCAACTCGCAGACTGACTTCCTGGCCCTGCAAGACGACTTCAAAGCATTCGTTGCTGCCAGTGTAGAAAAAGCATTCGCCGACAAACTGACCGACGCAGCTCCGCTGATCGCCGCTCAGGAATCGGCTCGTGAAGCCCTGGTTGCCAAAGTAGGCGAAAACGTCAACATCCGTCGTCTGGTTCGCGTCGAAGGTGATGTTGTCGGTTCCTACCTGCACGGCAACAAGATCGGTGTTGTCGTGGCCCTCAAAGGCGGCAACGTCGAGCTGGCCAAAGACATCGCGATGCACGTCGCTGCCAGCAACCCTGAGTTCCTGCTGCCGTCGGAAGTTTCCGCTGACGCCATCGAGCGTGAAAAAGCTGTGTTCATGCAGCTCAACGAAGACAAGATCAAAGGCAAGCCAGCCGAAATCGTTGAAAAAATGGTTGCTGGTCGTATCACCAAGTTCCTGGCTGAAGCCAGCCTGGTTGAGCAGGCGTTCGTCAAGAACCCTGAAATCAAGGTCGGTGAACTGGCCAAGAAAGGCGGCGCTGAAATCGTTTCCTTCACCTACTTCAAAGTGGGCGAAGGCATCGAGAAGCCAGTAGACAACTTCGCTGAAGAAGTTGCTGCTCAACTGGCTGCCAGCAAGCAATAAGACAGTTTTTATAACTGTCGCCCTGAAGAGGCTGCCCGCTTAACGCGCGCAGCCTCTTTTTGGATGGGGATGCCGATTTTTATTGGTTTCCTGTCGGAACTGGCTTACAAAGCCGTGTTCCGATGGCGCTGTGTCAGCGTCAAGCTAGAGTGAACGCAGGCTGAAAACAGCCCGCAAAGAATTTTTTGAACACATACGCCGCAGGAGAGATTCGCAATGGCTCAGCAGGGCAGTGGTTATCAGGCTCGCTATAAACGCATTCTACTCAAGCTTAGCGGCGAGGCCCTGATGGGCTCGGAAGAGTTCGGGATCGATCCGAAAGTGCTGGATCGCATGGCCCTGGAAGTCGGCCAGTTGGTCGGGATCGGCGTTCAGGTCGGCCTGGTCATCGGCGGCGGCAACCTGTTCCGCGGCGCAGCGCTGAGCGCGGCCGGCATGGATCGGGTCACGGGCGACCACATGGGCATGCTGGCCACTGTGATGAACGCCCTGGCTATGCGTGACGCGCTGGAGCGTGCCAATATCTCGGCCATCGTGATGTCGGCCATTTCCATGGTGGGCGTGACCGATCACTACGACCGCCGCAAAGCCATGCGCCACCTCAATGCCAAGGAAGTGGTGATTTTTGCCGCCGGCACCGGTAATCCGTTCTTCACCACGGATTCGGCCGCCTGCCTGCGAGCGATCGAGATCGATGCCGATGTCGTGCTCAAGGCCACTAAGGTCGATGGCGTCTATACCGCTGACCCGTTCAAGGACCCGCATGCCGAGAAGTTCGATCATCTGACCTACGATGAAGTGCTGGATCGCAAGCTGGGTGTAATGGATCTGACGGCTATCTGCCTGTGCCGCGACCACAAGATGCCGCTGCGCGTCTTTAACATGAACAAGCCCGGTGCCCTGCTGAACATCGTCCATGGCGGCGCCGAAGGAACACTGATCGAGGAAGCTCAACAATGATCAACGAAATCAAAAAAGACGCTGAACAGCGCATGCAGAAATCCCTGGAGTCCCTGGCGCACAACTTCGGTCGCATCCGCACCGGCCAGGCGCACCCGAGCATCCTCGAGGGCGTGATGGTGCCGTACTACGGCTCCGACACCCCGATCAAGCAGGTGGCCAACATCACCGTCAAGGACGCGCGCACCCTGCAGGTCGTGGCCTTCGAGCGCAACATGCTGGGCGCAGTCGACAAGGCCATTGGCAGTGCCGGCCTGAACCTGAACCCGACCAACCTGGGTGAGCTGCTGCTGATCTCCATGCCGGCCCTGACCGAGGAAACCCGCAAGGGCTTCACCAAGCAGGCCCGTGATGTGGCTGAAGACGCCCGTGTTGCCGTGCGCAACATCCGTCGTGATGCCAACAGCCAGCTCAAGGACCTGGTCAAGGAAAAGGAAATCAGCGAAGACGAAGAGCGTCGTGCCACTGGCGAGATCGACGACCTGACCAAGAAGTACGTGGCTAAGATCGACGCGGATTTGGCGCAGAAAGAAAAAGACCTGATGGCCGTATAAGGGTCTCGTTTTCATGGAAAAGACCAAGCAGGCCGTGCCGTTCGTGGTGCCGCGCCACGTGGCGATCATCATGGACGGCAATAACCGCTGGGCCAAGAAACGCTTTATGCCTGGCGTCGCCGGGCACAAGGCGGGGGTCGACGCGGTTCGTGCGGTCATCGAGGTGTGCGCCGAGGCAGGGGTCGAGGTGCTGACCCTGTTCGCCTTCTCCAGCGAGAACTGGCAGCGCCCGGCCGATGAAGTCAGTGCCTTGATGGACCTGTTCCTCAAGGCCCTGCGTCGCGAGGCCAAGCGCCTCAACGATAACAAGATCAGCCTGCGGATCATCGGTGATCGCTCGCGCTTCCATCCTGAGTTGCAGGCTGCGATGCGCGAAGTCGAGGCCGCGACCGCGGGCAACGACCGGTTTGTCCTGCAGATCGCCGCCAACTATGGCGGTCAGTGGGACATTGCCCAGGCCGCCCAGCGGCTGGCGCGGGAAGTCCAGGCCGGGCACTTGCGCCCGGAAGACATCACGCCGGAACTGCTGCAGACCTGTCTGGCGACCGGCGACCTGCCGTTGCCAGACCTGTGCATCCGTACCGGTGGCGAGCATCGCATCAGCAACTTCCTGCTCTGGCAGTTGGCTTATGCCGAGTTGTATTTCTCCGACCTGTTCTGGCCGGACTTCAAACACGAAGCCATGCGCACTGCGCTAGCCGATTTCGCTTCCCGTCAGCGTCGCTTTGGTAAAACGAGCGAGCAGATCGAAGCTGGAGCCCGGGTTTAATGCTCAAACAACGAATCATCACTGCCTTGATCCTGTTGCCCATCGCCCTGGGCGGTTTCTTCCTGCTCAAAGGTGCCGGTTTTGCGCTGTTCATCGGGCTGGTCGTGACCTTGGGTGCGTGGGAGTGGGCGCGGCTGGCGGGTTTTCCTGCGCAGTCGGCGCGCGTGGCCTACGCAGCGGCCGTGGCGGCCATGCTGTTCATCATGTACGTGGTACCCGGCCTCGGGCCTTGGGTGTTGGGTGCCGCGGTGCTGTGGTGGGCGACAGCGACCTTCCTGGTCCTGACCTATCCGCGGACTACCCATCATTGGGCCAATGCGGCGACCAAGCTGGTGATCGGCCTGCTGATCCTGCTGCCGGCCTGGCAGGGGCTGATCTGGATCAAGCAAGGCCCGCTGGGCAACTGGCAGATCATGGCTGTGATGGTGTTGGTCTGGGGTGCCGACATCGGTGCCTATTTTTCCGGTAAGGCCTTCGGCAAGCGCAAGCTCGCACCGAAAGTCAGTCCCGGCAAGAGCTGGGAAGGCGTCTATGGTGGCCTGGCCTTGAGCCTGGTGATCACCACTGTGGTCGGTTTCGTGCGGGACTGGACGGTCGCGCAATTGCTGATGGGCCTGATTGGCGCCGCCCTGATCGTCTTTGTGTCCGTGGTCGGCGACCTGACCGAAAGCATGTTCAAGCGTCAATCCGGGATCAAGGACAGCAGTAACCTGCTGCCCGGTCACGGTGGTGTGCTGGATCGCATCGACAGTCTTACCGCTGCGATCCCGGTCTTTGCCGTGCTGTTGTGGATGGCGGCATCGTGAGTCGCCCCCAGCAGATCACGGTCCTTGGTGCGACCGGTTCGATCGGCCTGAGTACGCTGGACGTCATCGGCCGGCACCCGGAGCGTTACCAGGTGTTCGCCCTCAGCGGTTTCACGCGCTTGAGTGAATTGCTGGCGCTGTGCGTGCGCCACACGCCACGGTTTGCCGTGGTGCCTGAGGCGGGTCTGGCGCGGGGGTTGCAGGACGATCTGCGCGCAGCCGGTTTGCAAACCCGCGTGCTGGTGGGCGAGGAGGGGCTCTGCCAAGTGGCTTCCGACCCCGAAGTCGACGCCGTGATGGCGGCCATCGTCGGTGCGGCAGGCTTGCGCCCGACGCTGGCGGCGGTGGAGGCCGGCAAGAAGATCCTGCTGGCCAACAAAGAGGCGCTGGTGATGTCCGGCGCGCTGTTCATGCAGGCTGTGCGCAAAAGCGGTTCGGTGTTGCTGCCCATCGACAGCGAGCACAATGCGATTTTTCAATGCATGCCGCAGGATTTTTCCCGTGGCCTCGGCGCGGTAGGGGTCCGGCGGATTTTGCTGACAGCCTCCGGTGGTCCGTTCCGGCAGACACCGCTGGAAGAATTGGTGCATGTTTCACCCGAGCAGGCCTGTGCGCACCCGAACTGGTCCATGGGGCGCAAGATTTCCGTGGATTCGGCCAGCATGATGAACAAGGGGCTGGAACTGATCGAGGCCTGTTGGCTGTTCGATGCCAAGCCGTCCCAGGTCGAGGTGGTGATTCATCCCCAGAGCGTGATTCACTCCCTGGTGGACTACGTCGACGGTTCGGTGCTGGCCCAGTTGGGCAATCCGGACATGCGCACGCCGATCGCCAACGCCCTGGCCTGGCCGGAGCGCATCGACTCAGGTGTTGCCCCGCTGGACCTGTTCGCCATCGCTCGCCTGGATTTCCAGGCGCCCGATGAGCAGCGTTTCCCCTGCCTGCGCCTGGCGCGTCAGGCGGCCGAGGCGGGCAACAGTGCCCCGGCGATGCTTAATGCCGCCAATGAAGTGGCGGTTGCAGCGTTTCTCGATGGACGTGTCCGTTACCTCGAGATCGCGAGTATCATCGAGGAAGTCTTGAATCTCGAGGCCGTGGTTTCGGTCAATGACCTCGATGCGGTATTTACGGCGGATGCCAGGGCTCGTGAGTTGGCGGGCCAATGGCTGCAGCGCCACGGGCGTTGAAGCTGCGATACGTTAGCCAGGGTTGCCCTGGACAGGATTGCGGAGAAAACAGATGAGCGCGCTCTATATGATTGCCGGCACCCTGATAGCCTTGGGGGTGTTGGTCACATTTCACGAATTCGGTCATTTCTGGGTCGCGCGGCGCTGTGGCGTCAAGGTCCTGCGTTTTTCCGTGGGCTTTGGCATGCCCTTGCTGCGCTGGCACGACAAGAAAGGCACTGAGTTCGTCGTGGCGGCCATCCCGCTGGGCGGCTACGTCAAGATGCTCGACGAGCGCGAAGGCGAAGTCCCGGCCGACCAGCTCGATCAATCCTTCAATCGCAAGACCGTCCGTCAGCGTATCGCCATCGTCGCGGCGGGACCGATTGCCAACTTCCTGCTGGCCATGGTGTTTTTCTGGGGCCTGGCCATGCTGGGCAGCGAGCAGGTGCGTCCGGTCATTGGTGGGGTAGAGGCCGGCAGCGTTGCCGCCCGTGCCGGGCTGGGTGCCGGGCAGGAAATCGTTGCCATCGATGGGGAGCCGACGTCCGGCTGGGCGGCGGTCAATCTGCAATTGGTACGTCGCCTGGGTGAGAGCGGTTCGTTGCAATTGATGGTGCGTGAGCAGGGTTCCACGGTGGATTCGCCTCGCGAACTGATCCTGGACAACTGGCTCAAGGGTGCCGATGAGCCGGATCCGATCCGCTCCCTGGGGATCAAGCCATGGCGTCCGGCGTTGCCGCCGATCCTCGCCGAGCTCGATCCGAAAGGCCCGGCCCACGCCGCAGGCCTGAAGACCGGCGACCGCTTGCTGGCGCTTGACGGCCAGCCGGTCAGCGACTGGCAGCAGGTGGTCGATTCGGTTCGTGTACGTCCTGATACTAAAATTGTGCTGCGCGTCGAGCGCGACGGTGCTCCAATCGACGTCCCGGTGACCCTGGCCGCCCGTGGCGAGAGCAAGGCGCCAACCGGTTACCTGGGAGCGGGTGTCAAGGCGGTCGACTGGCCGCCGGAAATGATCCGTGAGGTCAGCTTCGGCCCTGTGGCGGCGATTGGCGAGGGTGCGCGGCGTACCTGGACCATGAGCATCCTGACGCTGGACTCGCTCAAGAAAATGTTGTTCGGCGAGCTCTCGGTAAAAAACTTGAGTGGACCGATAACCATTGCTAAAGTGGCGGGCGCTTCTGCCCAGTCGGGCGTTGCTGATTTCCTGAATTTCCTTGCTTATCTGAGCATTAGCCTGGGGGTTCTGAATTTGTTGCCCATCCCGGTACTGGATGGGGGGCATCTGCTGTTTTATCTGATCGAGTGGGCGCGTGGTCGTCCCTTGTCGGATCGGGTGCAGGGTTGGGGGATACAGATCGGTATCAGCTTGGTGGTCGGGGTCATGTTGCTTGCCCTCGTCAACGATCTGGGTCGTCTGTAACGCTTCGCTGAATTGCGAATCTGCCGCATTTTGCGGCAGTTTGTTTATTGCCAGTTGGAATAAGAAAGGACTTCATGAAACGTCTGCTGCTAACTGCGGTTCTCACCGTATTGATGATCGCCGAAGTTCACGCCGAGTCCTTCACTATCTCTGATATTCGCGTCAATGGCCTCCAGCGGGTCTCCGCGGGTAGCGTCTTTGGTGCCTTGCCGTTGAACGTCGGCGAGCAGGCGGATGATCGGCGCCTGGTGGAATCCACGCGTGCGCTCTTCAAGACCGGCTTCTTTCAAGATATCCAACTGGGCCGTGACGGCAATGTCCTGGTCATCACCGTTGTCGAGCGTCCGTCGGTCGCCAGTATCGAGATCGAGGGCAACAAGGCGATCTCCACTGAAGACCTGATGAAGGGCCTCAAGCAATCCGGCCTGGCCGAAGGCGAGATCTTCCAGCGCGCCACCCTCGAAGGTGTACGTAACGAGCTGCAACGCCAGTACGTTGCCCAGGGCCGCTACTCGGCCACCGTCGACACCGAAGTGGTGCCGCAGCCGCGCAACCGCGTCGGCCTGAAGGTCAATATCAACGAAGGCACCGTGGCAGCCATCCAGCACATCAACGTGGTGGGCAACACGGTTTTCCCTGAAGAAGACCTGGTCGACCTGTTCGAGCTCAAGACCACCAACTGGCTGTCGTTCTTCAAGAACGATGACAAGTACGCCCGTGAAAAACTCTCCGGTGACCTGGAGCGTCTGCGTTCCTACTACCTGGACCGTGGCTACATCAACATGGACATCGCTTCGACCCAGGTGTCCATCACCCCGGACAAGAAGCACGTCTACATTACCGTCAACGTCAACGAAGGCGACAAGTACACCGTTCGTGACGTCAAGCTCAGCGGCGACCTGAAGGTCCCTGAAGACCAGGTCAAGTCGCTGCTGCTGGTGCAGAAGGGCCAGGTGTTCTCGCGCAAGCTGATGACCACCACGTCCGAGCTGATCACCCGCCGCCTGGGTAACGAGGGCTACACCTTCGCCAACGTCAACGGCGTGCCACAACCGCACGATGAAGACCACACCGTCGACATCACCTTCGCCGTGGACCCGGGCAAGCGTGCCTACGTCAACCGTATCAACTTCCGTGGCAACACCAAGTCCGAGGACGAAGTGCTGCGCCGTGAAATGCGCCAGATGGAAGGTGGCTGGGCGTCGACCTACCTGATCGACCAGTCCAAGACCCGCCTGGAGCGCCTGGGCTTCTTCAAGGAAGTCAACGTCGAGACCCCGGCCGTGCCAGGCGTCGACGACCAGGTCGATGTGAACTACAGCGTCGAAGAGCAGGCTTCCGGCTCGATCACTGCCAGCGTCGGTTTTGCCCAGAGCGCCGGCCTGATCCTCGGTGGCTCGATCACCCAGAACAACTTCCTGGGTACCGGTAACAAGGTCAGCATCGGCTTGACCCGCAGCGAATACCAGACCCGCTACAACTTCGGTTACGTGGACCCCTACTGGACCGCTGATGGTGTGAGCCTGGGCTACAACGCCTTCTATCGCACCACTGACTATGACGAGCTCGATTCCGATGTCTCCAGCTATGCAGTAGACAGCTTGGGTGCCGGCGTCAACGTGGGTTATCCAATCAGCGAGACTTCGCGGCTTACATTCGGTCTCACTGCCCAGCAGGATGAGATCAGCACTGGCCGCTATACCGTTGACGAGATCTTCGATTTTGTCGAGAAGGAAGGCGACAAGTACCTGAACTTCAAGGCCTCTGCCGGTTGGTCCGAGTCGACCTTGAACAAAGGTGTGTTGGCAACCCGTGGTCATTCCCAGAGCCTGGTATTGGAAACGACCACCCCTGGCAGTGACCTCTCGTTCTTCAAGCTCGACTACCGTGGCCAGCTGTTCCAGCCGTTGAGCGACAACTACACCATGCGCCTGCACACCGAGCTGGGCTATGGCGATGGTTACGGCTCGACTGATGGCCTGCCGTTCTACGAGAACTACTATGCTGGTGGTTTCAACTCGGTTCGTGGCTTCAAGGACAGTACCCTGGGCCCGCGCAGTACGCCGAGCCGGGGTGCAGCTGTTACAGGCAACCAGGGGACCATCGCGGACCCGGATCAGGATCCGCTGCCATTTGGTGGCAACGTCCTCATCCAGGGCGGCGCCGAACTCCTGTTCCCGATGCCGTTTGTCAAAGATCAGCGCTCCTTGCGTACCTCGGTATTCTGGGATGTGGGTAACGTATTCAACTCCAGTTGCGATGACACCACCAACGCCAACGGCACCCGGTCCAATGCTAAGTGCAACGACATCAGCCTGAGCAACCTGGCCAGCTCCGTGGGTGTGGGCGTGACCTGGGTTACCGCACTGGGCCCCTTGAGCTTTGCATTGGCGATGCCGATCAAGAAGCCGGATGACGCTGAAACCCAAGTGTTCCAATTCTCCCTCGGCCAGACGTTCTAAGCGTTTGACCCAAGATAACGACAATGGATTTTGTAGGAGTACATCGTGCGTAAGTTGACTCAATTGGTTCTCCTGGCGACCGTACTGGTCGCAGGTCCGGCTTTTGCCGACATGAAGATCGCCGTACTGAATTATCAGATGGCCCTGCTGGAATCCGACGCGGCGAAGAAATACGCCGTGGATGCGGAGAAGAAATTCGGCCCGCAACTGACCAAGCTCAAGGGCCTGGAAAGCAGTGCCAAGGGCATTCAGGATCGTCTGGTGGCCGGTGGCGACAAGATGGCCCAGGGCGAACGGGAGCGTCTGGAGCTTGAGTTCAAGCAAAAGGCCCGTGACTTTCAGTTCCAGTCCAAGGAGCTGAACGAAGCCAAAGCTGTTGCCGACCGCGAAATGCTCAAGCAACTCAAGCCGAAACTCGACAGCGCTGTGGAAGAAGTCATCAAGAAAGGTGGTTTTGACCTCGTGTTCGAGCGTGGCGCAGTGATTGATGTCAAGCCTCAATACGACATCACGCGCCAGGTGATCGAGCGCATGAATCAGCTGAAGTAATCCATGACAGCGACTATCAAGCTCGGCCAGTTGGCCGAGTTCCTCGGCGCCACCCTGCGTGGCGACCCGGAGAAGGCAATTACTGGGCTAGCCACTTTGCAAGAGGCTGGCCCAGCTCAGTTGAGCTTTCTGGCAAATCCTCAATACCGCAAGTACCTGGCTGACAGCCGGGCGGCCGCGCTGTTGCTCAAGGCAGCTGATGCCGATGGGTTTGTCGGCGATGCCCTGATCGTGCCCGATCCGTACCTGGCGTATGCCCGCATTTCCCATCTGTTCGATCCCAAGCCGAAATCGGCCGCTGGTATTCATCCCAGCGCAGTGATCGCAGCAGATGCCGTGGTTGATCCCACGGCCAGTGTCGGCCCATTCGTGGTCATCGAAAGTGCGGCCCGAATCGGTGCCGGCGTCACGCTGGGTGCCCATTGCGTCATTGGCGCGCGCAGCGAGATCGGCGAAGGCGGTTGGCTGGCGCCACGGGTCACCCTGTACCACGATGTGCGCATCGGCAAGCGGGTCGTGATTCAGTCCGGCGCAGTGCTGGGCGGCGAAGGGTTCGGGTTTGCCAACGAGAAGGGCATCTGGCAAAAGATCGCCCAGATCGGCGGCGTCACCGTTGGCGACGACGTCGAGATCGGCGTCAACACCGCGATCGACCGCGGCGCCCTGGCCGACACGGTCATCGGCAATGGCGTCAAGCTCGACAACCAGATCCAGATCGCCCACAACGTCCAGGTCGGTGACCACACCGCCATGGCCGCCTGCGTGGGCATCTCCGGCAGCACCAAGATCGGCAAGCACTGCATGCTCGCCGGTGGCGTGGGGCTGGTGGGCCATATCGATATCTGTGACAACGTGTTCCTGACCGGGATGACCATGGTGACCCACTCGATTACCGAGGCAGGTGCCTACTCTTCCGGTACGGCCATGCAGCCGGCAGCCGAATGGCGCAAGAGCGCGGCGCGTATCCGCCAGCTCGACGACATCGCGCGGCGCCTCAAGCAGGTGGAAAAGCGTGTAGGGGACGTGACCCCTGGCGGTAATGCTTCATCAGATGGCTGATACCATTTCCATATCAAGTGTGCACAGCCGTTAGGGCATCTTGATTTGCTAGCGGAGTGCGCGTCACTCGTGCGCTTCCAATCTTTACATAGGCTTCCCCCCGAAATGATGGACATCAACGAGATTCGCGAATACCTGCCTCACCGTTACCCGTTCCTGCTGGTGGATCGGGTGGTGGACCTGGACGTTGAAGGCAAGCGCATTCGCGCCTACAAGAATGTCAGCATCAACGAGCCGTTCTTCAATGGTCACTTCCCCGCGCATCCAATCATGCCGGGCGTGCTGATCATCGAGGCAATGGCTCAGGCTGCCGGGATCCTTGGTTTCAAAATGCTCGACGTAAAACCTGCCGACGGCACGCTCTACTACTTCGTCGGTTCCGACAAGCTGCGCTTCCGCCAGCCGGTCACCCCGGGTGATCAGTTGATCCTCGAAGCCAAGTTCATCAGTTGCAAGCGCCAGATCTGGAAGTTCGAATGCCAGGCTTCGGTCGACGGCAAGCCAGTCTGCTCCGCTGAAATCATCTGTGCGGAACGCAAGCTATGAGTTTGATTGACCCTCGCGCAATCATCGATCCGACGGCCGTCCTGGCCGCCGATGTCGAGGTCGGCCCGTGGTCGATCGTCGGCGCAGGTGTGGAAATCGGCGAGGGTACGGTGATCGGTCCTCACGTAATTCTCAAGGGACCGACCCGGATTGGTCGACACAATCGCATCTACCAGTTTTCTTCGGTAGGCGAGGACACGCCCGATCTCAAGTACAAAGGTGAAGAGACCCGTCTGGTCATCGGCGATCACAACGTGATCCGCGAAGGCGTGACGATTCACCGTGGCACCGTTCAGGATCGCTGCGAAACGACCCTGGGCGACCACAACCTGATCATGGCCTACGCGCACATCGGCCATGACAGCGTGATTGGCAACCATTGCATCCTGGTCAACAACACCGCGCTGGCCGGCCATGTGCACGTGGATGATTGGGCGATCCTGTCCGGGTTCACCCTGGTGCACCAGTATTGCCATATCGGCGCCCACAGCTTCTCTGGCATGGGCACCGCCATCGGCAAGGACGTCCCGGCCTATGTCACGGTGTTCGGCAACCCGGCCGAAGCCCGCAGCATGAACTTCGAAGGCATGCGCCGTCGTGGGTTCAGCGAAGAGGCGATTACGGCGCTGCGTCGCGCCTACAAAGTCGTGTATCGTCAGGGCTTGACGGTCGAGCAGGCACTCGCCGAACTGGCCGAGGCTTCGGCGCAATACCCCGAAGTCGCGATCTTCCGTGACTCCATCCAGTCTTCGACCCGCGGCATCACTCGCTGACCATGGCTAATTTGCGTGTTGCACTGGTGGCGGGGGAGGCTTCCGGTGACATTCTGGGCGCCGGTCTGATGCGCGCGCTCAAGGCGCAGCATCCCGCTGTCGAATTCATTGGTGTTGGCGGGCCGTTGATGGAGGCCGAAGGCCTGACGTCCTATTTCCCGATGGAACGCCTGTCGGTGATGGGCCTGGTGGAAGTGCTCGGCCGCTTGCGCGAGTTGCTGGCCCGGCGCAAAAAGCTGATCCAGACCCTGATCGACGAAAAGCCGGATGTGTTCATCGGTATCGATGCGCCGGATTTCACCCTCAATATCGAACTCAAGCTACGTCAGACCGGGATCAAGACCGTGCATTACGTCAGCCCGTCGGTCTGGGCCTGGCGGCAGAAGCGGGTGCTGAAGATTCGCGAAGGTTGCGACCTGATGCTGACGCTGCTGCCGTTCGAAGCCCGGTTCTATGAAGAGAAGGGCGTGCCGGTGCGGTTTGTCGGGCACACCCTGGCCGATACCATTCCCCTGGAAGCCGACCGCGATGCGGCCCGCCAGGCCTTGGGCCTGCCCGAGGGACCACTGGTGGCCTTGATGCCCGGCAGTCGGGGCGGCGAAGTGAGTCGCCTGGGCGGTCTGTTTTTCGACGCTGCCGAACGCCTTCGGGCGCTGCGCCCCGGTGTACGTTTTGTCCTGCCGTGTGCCAGTGCGCCGCGTCGCGCCCAGTTGGAAGCGCTGCTGGTCGGCCGCGATTTGCCGGTGACGCTGCTCGACGGTCGTTCCCACGAAGCGTTGGCGGCCTGCGATGCCGTGTTGATTGCCTCCGGCACTGCGACCCTTGAGGCGCTGTTGTATAAGCGCCCGATGGTGGTCGCCTATCGCCTGGCGCCACTGACGTTCTGGATTCTCAAGCGCATGGTCAAGAGCCCCTACGTGTCCTTGCCGAACCTGTTGGCCCAGCGCTTGTTGGTGCCGGAGCTGCTGCAGGACGAGGCGACCGCCGAGGCGCTGGCCACCACGCTGTTGCCCTTGATCGATGGCGGCGAGGAACAGACTCGGGGCTTTGATGAAATCCACCGTACCTTGCGTCGTGATGCTTCCAACCAGGCGGCTGACGCGGTACTGACCCTGATTGGCGCAAAACCATGAGCAACTCAAAGCTGCAGATGGGCCTGGATTTCAACCTGGTCGCCGAAGTGGAAGAATTGGTGGCGGGTGTCGATGAGGTGGGTCGCGGCCCGTTGTGCGGCGCGGTGGTGACGGCCGCGGTGATTCTCGACCCGAAGCGGCCGATCCTGGGCCTCAACGATTCGAAGAAACTCACGCAAGCCCGTCGCGAAAAGCTCTACGACGAGATCTGCGAGAAAGCCCTGAGCTGGTGCATCGCCCGGGCCGAAGTCGAAGAAATCGATGAACTCAATATCCTGCACGCCACCATGCTTGCCATGCAGCGTGCGGTGCAGGGCCTGCACATCACGCCGAAACTGGCGATGATCGATGGCAATCGCTGCCCGAAACTGTCGATGCGCGCCGAAGCGGTGGTCCAGGGCGACGCCAAGGTGCCGGCCATCGCGGCGGCCTCGATCCTGGCGAAGGTCAGCCGTGACCGGGAAATGGCTGCCTTCGAATTGATTTACCCGGGCTATGGCATCGGCGGCCACAAGGGTTACCCGACCCCCGTTCATCTCGAAGCCCTGGCGCGCCTTGGGCCAACGCCGATCCATCGGCGTTCGTTCGCGCCGGTGCGGCTGGCTTATGAGGCGCGTGGTGGCTTGATCGTGGGTAATCAGGCTACGGTCTCTTGATGCAGGCTTTTGTGGCGAGGGGATTTATCCCCGCTGGGCTGCGAAGCAGCCCCAAAGCCCATCAGGCACCGGGTTGTCAGCTAAAGGGCCGCTTCGCGCCCCAGCGGGGATAAATCCCCTCGCCACAAAGGCAGTATTTGCCAGGCAGAAGACTCATGGCTGATGTTTTACCCAAGGCCCGGTACAATCCGGGCCTTGTTGTTTTCATGACTTAACGCAGGATCACTATGCCGGCTTCATTCGTTCATCTACGCCTGCACACTGAATACTCCCTGGTCGACGGTCTGGTGCGGATCAAGCCCCTGGTCAAGACCCTGGTGGGCATGAACATGCCTGCCGTGGCGGTCACCGACCAGAACAACATGTGTTCGCTGGTCAAGTTCTACAAGGCCGCCATGGGCGCCGGGATCAAGCCGATCTGTGGCGCCGACCTGTGGCTGTCGAACAAGGACCCGGACGCACCGCTGAGCCGTATCAGCCTGTTGGTGATGAACGCCCTGGGCTATCGCAACCTCACCGAGCTGATCTCCCGTGGTTTTATCGACGGCCAGCGCAACGGCTCGATCATCATCGAGCGCGAGTGGGTGGCCGAGGCCAGCGAAGGGCTGATCATGCTGTCGGCGGCCAAGGAAGGTGAAATCGGCCTGGCCCTGCTCAGTGGCAATCCCGAGGAAGCCGAGACCCTGGCCCGTGACTGGATGTCGGTGTTCCCGGATCGCTTCTACATCGAAGTGCAGCGCACCAATCGTCCCAATGATGAAGAACACCTGCATGCCGCCGTAGCCCTGGCCGACAAGATCGGCGCGCCGCTGGTGGCGACCAACGATGTGCGCTTTATCAAGCAGGAAGACTTCGAAGCCCACGAAACCCGTGTCTGCATCGGTGAGGGCCGGGCCCTCGACGACCCGCGCCGGTCGAAGAACTACAGCAACCAGCAATACCTCAAGAGCGCCGAGGAAATGGCCGAGTTGTTCAGCGACCTGCCCGAGGCGCTGGAAAACACCGTCGAGATCGCCAAGCGCTGCAACATCGACGTGAAGCTGGGCAAACACTTCCTGCCCAACTTCCCGATTCCCGATGGCATGACCATCGACGAGTATTTCCGCAAAGTGTCCTTCGACGGCCTTGAGGAGCGCCTTAGCGTCCTGCTGCCCAAGGACACCACCGAAGATTACGAAGCCAAGCGCCAGGTCTATGTCGATCGGTTGAATTTCGAGCTGGATATCATCATCCAGATGGGCTTCCCCGGTTACTTCCTGATCGTGATGGACTTCATCCAGTGGGCCAAGAGCAACGGCGTGCCGGTGGGCCCAGGCCGTGGGTCGGGTGCCGGGTCGCTGGTGGCCTATGTGCAGAAGATCACCGACCTCGACCCGCTGGAATATGACCTGCTGTTCGAACGTTTCCTCAACCCGGAACGGGTATCCATGCCCGACTTCGACGTCGACTTCTGCATGGACGGTCGCGACCGGGTGATCGACTACGTGGCCGAGAAATATGGCCGCAACGCTGTGAGCCAGATCATCACCTTCGGTTCCATGGCCGCCAAGGCGGTGGTGCGCGACGTGGCGCGGGTGCAGGGCAAGTCCTACGGTTTGGCGGATCGTCTGTCGAAGATGATTCCGTTCGAAGTCGGCATGACCCTGGAGAAGGCCTACGAGCAGGAAGAAATCCTGCGGGACTTCATCAAGGTCGACGAAGAAGCCGCGGAAATCTGGGAGATGGCCCGCAAGCTCGAAGGCGTGGTGCGTAACGTCGGCAAGCACGCCGGGGGCGTGGTGATCGCACCGACCAAGCTGACTGACTTCTCGCCGATCTATTGCGATGAAGAAGGCGACGGCCTGGTGACCCAGTTCGACAAGGATGACGTCGAGGCGGCGGGCCTGGTGAAGTTCGACTTCCTCGGCCTGCGGACCCTGACCATCATTGACTGGGCGCTGAAAACCATCAACCGTGAGCGGGCCAAGGTCGGCGAAGAGCCGCTGGACATTGCCTTCATCCCGCTGGATGACAAGCCGACCTACAGCCTGCTGCAAAAAGCCGAAACCACGGCGGTGTTCCAGCTTGAATCCCGGGGCATGAAGGAGCTGATCAAAAAGCTCAAGCCCGACTGCCTGGAAGACCTGATCGCACTGGTGGCCCTGTTCCGTCCGGGCCCGTTGCAGTCGGGCATGGTGGATGACTTCATCAACCGTAAGCACGGTCGCGCCGAGCTGGCGTACCCGCACTCGGATTATCAGTACGAAGGCTTGAAGCCGGTGCTGGCACCGACCTACGGCATCATCCTGTATCAGGAACAGGTGATGCAGATTGCCCAGGTCATGGCCGGTTATACCCTCGGCGGTGCGGACATGCTGCGCCGGGCGATGGGTAAGAAAAAGCCCGAGGAAATGGCCAAGCAGCGCGGCGGTTTCATTGAGGGTTGCGCGACCAACGGCATCGACCCTGACCTGGCCGGTAACATTTTCGACCTGGTGGAAAAGTTCGCCGGCTACGGCTTCAACAAATCCCACTCCGCCGCCTATGGCCTGGTGTCGTACCAGACCGCGTGGCTGAAGGCGCATTACCCGGCGCCGTTCATGGCCGCGGTACTGTCGGCGGATATGCACAACACCGACAAGGTCGTGACCTTGATCGAAGAAGTGCGGACCATGAAGCTGCGCCTCGACGCACCGGACGTGAACGCTTCGGAGTTCAAGTTCACGGTGAACGACGAAGGCCGCATCATTTACGGCCTGGGCGCGATCAAGGGTGTGGGCGAGGGGCCGGTGGAAGCCATCACCGAAGCGCGCCAGGACGGGCCGTTCAAGGACCTGTTCGATTTCTGCGCCCGGGTTGACCTCAAGCGCATCAACAAGCGCACCCTCGACGGTTTGATCCGCAGTGGTGCCCTGGACCGGCTGGGGCCTTACTTCCAGGATGAGCCCAAGGCCTACCAGGCCAACATCGACCGCAACCGCGCGGTGTTGCTGGCGGCGATGGAGGAGGCGATCAAGGCCGCCGAACAGACTGCCCGTACCCATGATAGCGGCCACGCCGACCTGTTTGGCGGGCTGTTCGTCGAAGAAGACGCCGATGTCTATGGCAACCATCGCAAGGCCAAGGAGCTGACCCTCAAGGAGCGCCTCAAGGGTGAGAAAGACACCTTGGGCCTGTACCTCACCGGTCACCCGATCGACGAGTACGAAGGTGAGATCCGCCGCTTCGCCCGTCAGCGCATCATCGACCTCAAGCCGGCGCGCGACACGCAAACCGTCGCTGGCATGATCATCGCCCTGCGGGTGATGAAGAACAAAAAGGGCGACAAGATGGGCTTCATCACCCTCGACGACCGCTCCGGGCGCATCGAGGCCTCATTGTTCGCCGATGCGTTCCATTCGGCGCAGTCGCTGTTGCAGACCGATGCGATGGTGGTGGTGGAAGGCGAGGTCAGCAACGATGACTTTTCCGGTGGCCTGCGGCTGCGGGTCAAGCGGGTGATGAGCATGGAAGATGCCCGTACCAACCTGGCCGAAAGCCTGCGCCTGAAGCTGCAGACCCAGGATCTCAAGGGCGATCAGCTACGCTGGTTGGGTGAATTGTTCAAGCGCCATCGCGGTGCCTGCCCGATCACCATGGAGTACGTACGCCCCGATGCCAAGGCTGTGTTGCAGTTCGGCGAAGGCTGGCGAATCGATCCGGCGGATGCGTTGATTCAAGCCTTGCGTGACCAGTTCGGCAAAGACAACGTCTTCCTCCAATACCGTTGACGGCCAGGGGCCATTCCTGAAACCGGAATACCCCTGATCTCGACCCGAATTTTTAATCTCGACCTGAACGCGCCTCTCCCTTAAGGTAGGCGCGAATAGACAACCGGCCGGCCCAAGCTCTCTTGGACGTCGACCCAAGACGGACGCCTATGAACCCGAATTTTCTAGATTTCGAACAGCCGATCGCCGACCTGCAAGCCAAGATCGAAGAGTTGCGCTTGGTCGGTAATGACAATTCGCTGAATATCGGCGATGAAATCTCTCGTCTGCAAGACAAAAGCCGCACGCTGACCGAAGACATCTTCGGCAAGCTGACCAGCTGGCAGATCGCCCGCCTGGCGCGTCATCCACGTCGTCCCTACACCCTGGACTACATCGACCACATCTTCACCGAGTTCGATGAGCTGCATGGCGACCGTCACTTCTCCGACGACGCCGCGATCGTCGGCGGTGTCGCCCGTCTGGACGACCAGCCGGTGATGGTTATCGGCCATCAGAAAGGCCGCGAAGTGCGCGAGAAAGTGCGCCGCAACTTCGGCATGCCGCGTCCGGAAGGCTACCGCAAGGCCTGCCGCCTGATGGAAATGGCCGAGCGCTTCAAGATGCCGATCCTGACCTTCATCGACACGCCGGGCGCCTACCCGGGCATCGACGCCGAAGAGCGCAACCAGAGCGAAGCGATTGCCTGGAACCTGCGCGTCATGGCACGCCTGAAAACCCCGATCATCGCCACTGTAATTGGCGAGGGTGGTTCCGGCGGTGCACTGGCTATCGGCGTCTGCGACCAGCTGAACATGCTGCAATATTCCACCTATGCGGTGATCTCGCCGGAAGGCTGCGCCTCGATCCTGTGGAAAACCGCCGAGAAGGCGCCGGATGCCGCTGAGGCCATGGGCATTACCGCCGAGCGTCTCAAGGGCCTGGGCATCGTCGACAAAGTGATCAGCGAGCCAGTCGGCGGCGCTCACCGCGACCCGGCTGCAGCGGCGGCACTGATCCGCGCCGAGCTGAGCTCGCAACTGTCGATGCTCAAGAAGTTCGACAACGAAGCGCTGCTGGCTCGTCGCTACGAGCGGTTGATGAGCTACGGCCTCTGATCTGACCAAGCTTCCAGCAGCTGTGGGGGAGCCAATGTGGGAGCGGGCTTGCTCGCGAAAGCGGTTTAACATTCAACCTATGTGTTGACTGATTCACCGCCTTCGCGAGCAAGCCCGCTCCCACATTTGATTTGTGCCAAGGCTGAAACCCATGAACGCAAGCAACGATCTGCCAAGCCGCCTGCTTACCCAGCTCATTCCCTGGCGCAACGCCGCCACCTGGCGCATCGCCTTCTCCGGCGGCCTCGACTCCACCGTCCTGCTGCACCTGCTCGTAACCCTTTCGCAACGCGAACCCTTGCCCGCATTGAGTGCTATCCATGTGCATCACGGCCTCCAGGCGGTGGCCGAGGCGTGGCCGGACCATTGCCGCTCGGTCTGCGCGGCCCTGGGCGTGCCGCTGGACGTGGTGACTGTGCAAGTGCGCCCTGGTGCCAGTGTCGAGCGCGCCGCGCGGGAAGCACGTTACGCGGCCTTTGTCGCGGCGATCCACAGCAACGAAGTGCTGCTCACCGCCCAGCATCGCGATGACCAGGCCGAAACCCTGCTGTTTCGCCTGCTAAGGGGCGCAGGGGTGAGGGGCTTGGCGGCGATGCCACGGCAGCGTCCTTTGGGCCAGGGGCATTTGCTGCGACCGTTGCTTGATGTGTCTCGCGCAGAGCTGGAAGCCTATGCGACACAACAGGGCTTGAGCTGGATCGAAGACCCGTCCAACGACGACCATCGGTACGCGCGCAATTACCTGCGCCAGCGAGTTTTTCCAGTGTTGGCCGAGCAATGGCCGCAAGCCTCGGCGACCCTGGCGCGCAGCGCTGCGCACATGGGGGAAGCCCAAGGCTTGCTGGACGATTTGGCGCGGATCGACCTGACCCAGGCCGCGACAGCGGGCGCGTTCGACTGGCTCGGGCTGCAATCCCTGGCGCTGGCGCCTTTGCGGGCGTTGTCGCCGGCCCGTCAGCGCAACGCCTTGAGCCACTGGCTGGCGCCGATGACCCTGCTGCCCGACAGCGATCACTGGTCGGGCTGGGACTCGCTGCGCGATGCCGCCGATGATGCCCGACCGATCTGGCGACTGGCCGGCGGTGAGCTGCACCGCGCCGCCGGGCGGGTCTGGTGGTTATCCGACCACTGGCTATGTCCGCTGCCAGGCACCGTCGACTGGGCCGATCCGGCGGTTGCACTGCGCTTGCCAGGCAATGGTCGGGTGGTGCTCGACGGCACGCCGCCTGCGGGGCCGCTTAGTGTGCGCTATCGTCAAGGCGGCGAGGTGATGGCGTTAGCGGGTCGTGGTCACCGTGACCTCAAGCGTTTGCTCAATGAAAAGGCCGTGCCGGCGTTCGTTCGCGGCCGATTGCCGCTGCTCTATCAGGGCCAGCAATTGCTGGCGGTGGCCAACCTGGCCGGGCTCGATGCACAGGCTGATGGCAGTTGGCAATTGATCTGGACGCCAGGAAGCCAAGATCTGGGTTTGAGCTGAAAGGGGCTTTCCGGTAGACTACGCTCCCTTCTTGATACAACTTCTGTGGATTCGCCTGAATTGCAGGAGTTGCCGATTACCAAGCAGTCTTTGCTGGGCGATTCCAAAAAATGTGTAGCGAGCAACGTACCGGTGATTTCACTTCCGGTCTGTCCCAACGCGGCGGTTTTTTTGAAAGGTGCACTGTGATTAATGCAGGTGATCGGGGGCTTCGGCCTTCCTTCGCTTTCCCCGGCGGCTCGGACCGCTTTAACGCAGACTTCTAGGGTTTTTCATGACGCGCTACATATTCGTCACGGGCGGTGTTGTTTCTTCATTGGGGAAAGGCATTGCCTCGGCTTCATTGGCGGCCATCCTGGAGGCGCGGGGACTTAAGGTCACCATGCTCAAGCTGGACCCGTACATCAACGTTGACCCGGGCACCATGAGCCCGTTCCAGCACGGTGAAGTGTTCGTCACCCACGACGGCGCCGAGACCGACCTGGACCTGGGCCACTACGAGCGGTTCATCCGCACGACCATGACCCAGAACAACAACTTCACCACCGGCCGTGTCTACGAACACGTGCTGCGCAAGGAGCGTCGTGGTGACTACCTGGGCGCGACCATCCAGGTCATCCCGCACATCACCGACGAAATCAAGCGCCGCATCATCAAGGGTGCTGGCGATGCCGACGTGGCGATGGTCGAAATCGGCGGTACCGTGGGCGACATCGAGTCCCAGCCGTTCCTCGAAGCCATCCGCCAGTTGCGTTTCGAAATCGGCGCCAAGCGCGCGATGCTGATGCACCTGACACTGGTGCCGTACATCGCCACGGCCGGCGAAACCAAGACCAAGCCCACCCAGCACTCGGTCAAGGAACTGCGTTCCATCGGCCTGCAGCCGGACGTGCTGATCTGCCGCTCCGATCACCCGATCGACATCTCGTCGCGTCGCAAGATCGCCCAGTTCACCAACGTTGAAGAGCGCGCGGTCATCGGCCTGGAAGACGCCGACACCATCTACAAGATCCCGGGCATCCTGCACTCCCAGGGCCTGGACGACTTCGTCGTCGAGCGCTTCGGCCTGCAATGCGCCAGCGCCGACCTGTCCGAGTGGGAAGCCGTGGTCGATGCCAAGCTCAACCCGGAACACGAAGTCACCATCGCCATGGTCGGCAAGTACATGGAGCTGCTGGACGCCTACAAGTCGTTGATCGAGGCGATGAGTCACGCCGGTATCAGCAACCGCACCAAGGTCAACCTGCGCTACATCGATTCCGAAGACATCGAGAACCAGGGCACCGGCCTGCTCGAAGGCGCCGATGCGATCCTCGTGCCGGGCGGTTTCGGCCTGCGGGGCGTGGAAGGCAAGATCACTGCCGTGCAATACGCTCGCGAAAACAAGGTGCCTTACCTGGGTATCTGCCTGGGCATGCAAGTGGCGGTCATCGAGTTCGCCCGTAACGTGCTGGGCTGGAAAGACGCCAACTCCACCGAATTCGATCGTGCCAGCGGCCATCCGGTCGTGGGCCTGATCACCGAGTGGGAAGATGCCACCGGTGCCGTGGAAGTGCGTACCGAAAGCTCGGACCTGGGCGGCACCATGCGTCTCGGCGCCCAGGATTGCCTGCTGGAAGCTGGCTCCAAGGTGCACGATTGCTACGCCAAGGATGTGATCGTCGAGCGTCACCGTCATCGCTACGAAGTGAACAACAACCTGCTGCCGCAGTTGATCGAAGCCGGCCTGAAAATCTCCGGTCGTTCCGGTGACGGCGCGCTGGTCGAAGTGGTCGAGGCTCCGGATCACCCATGGTTCGTCGCCTGCCAGTTCCACCCCGAGTTCACCTCGACGCCACGGGACGGTCATCCATTGTTCAGTGGTTTCGTGAAGGCCGCTTTGGCTCAACACCAGAAAAAGGCATAAGACGATGGCCCAGAAGATCATTCGTGTCGGCGACATCGAGATTGCCAACGACAAGCCCATGGTGCTGTTTGGCGGCATGAACGTGCTGGAAAGCCGCGACATGGCGATGCAGGTCTGCGAGGAGTACGTGAAGGTCACCCAGAAACTGGGTATCCCTTACGTGTTCAAGGCCAGCTTCGACAAGGCCAACCGTTCGTCCGTGACGTCCTACCGTGGCCCGGGCCTGGAAGAAGGCATGCGGATCTTCCAGGACATCAAGCAAGCCTTTGGCGTGCCGATCATCACCGACGTCCACGAGCCGGCCCAGGCCGCGGTCGTCGCCGAGGTCTGCGACATCATCCAACTGCCGGCCTTCCTGTCGCGCCAGACCGACCTGGTGGTGGCGATGGCCAAGACCGGTGCGGTGATCAACATCAAGAAAGCCCAGTTCCTCGCACCCCAGGAGATGAAACACATCCTGAGCAAGTGCGAAGAAGCCGGTAATGACCAGTTGATCCTCTGCGAGCGCGGTTCGAGCTTCGGCTACAACAACCTGGTAGTGGACATGCTCGGCTTCGGCATCATGAAGCAGTTCGAATACCCGGTGTTCTTCGACGTGACGCACGCCTTGCAGATGCCGGGCGGTCGTTCCGACTCCGCTGGCGGTCGTCGCGCCCAGGTGACCGACCTGGCTAAGGCTGGCATCAGCCAATCCCTGGCTGGCCTGTTCCTTGAAGCCCACCCGGATCCGGACAATGCCAAGTGCGACGGCCCTTGTGCCTTGCGCTTGAACAAGCTGGAACCTTTCCTGTCTCAGCTCAAGGCGTTGGACGAGCTGGTCAAGAGTTTTCCGACGATAGAAACCGCGTAACGCGGTTTTCTCCGGTAAAGTACCGCTCGATTATCGCTCTGGCCCGCTGGCCGCACTGCTCTTGTGGGAGCATGGCTTGCCAGCGATGGCGTCCTTGAGGTCCCCATCGCCGGTAGTTCGTGCTCTTGTGGCGAGGGAGCTTGCTCCCGCTGGAGTGCGAAGCGCTCCCATTCGGTCTGTTTTGGCTGAATCGCCGCTGAGGGTGAGCAAGTTTTCTGCAACGTTCTAGTCAACTTTGGAGTGTTTACAACAATGGCAAAAATCGTCGACATCAAAGGTCGTGAAGTTCTCGACTCCCGTGGCAACCCCACTGTTGAAGCGGACGTGCTTCTCGACAACGGCATCATCGGCAGCGCCTGCGCGCCGTCCGGTGCTTCCACTGGCTCGCGCGAAGCGCTGGAGCTGCGTGATGGCGACAAGAGCCGTTACCTGGGCAAAGGCGTGCTCAAAGCCGTCGCCAACATCAACGGTCCGATCCGCGAGCTGTTGCTGGGCAAGGATCCTGCCGACCAGAAAGCCCTCGATCACGCGATGATCAAGCTCGACGGTACCGAAAACAAAGGCACCCTGGGCGCCAACGCGATCCTCGCCGTGTCCCTGGCCGCTGCCAAGGCCGCTGCCCAGGATCAGGACCTGCCGCTGTACGCTCACATCGCCAACCTCAACGGTACCCCGGGTGTCTACTCGATGCCGGTGCCGATGATGAACATCATCAACGGTGGCGAGCATGCCGATAACAACGTCGACATCCAGGAATTCATGGTGCAGCCGGTCGGCGCCAAGACCTTCTCCGAAGGCCTGCGCATGGGCACCGAGATTTTCCATCACCTCAAGGCTGTGCTCAAAGCCCGTGGCCTGAGCACTGCTGTGGGCGACGAAGGCGGTTTCGCACCGAACCTGGCGTCCAACGAAGACGCGCTGAAAGTGATCTCCGAAGCCGTGGCCAACGCTGGCTACAAGCTGGGCACCGACGTGACCCTCGCCCTGGACTGCGCGGCCAGTGAATTCTACGAAGACGGCAAGTACAACCTGTCTGGCGAAGGGCAGGTGTTCACCGCCGAAGGTTTCGCCGACTACCTCAAGGGCCTGACCGAACGTTATCCGATCATCTCCATCGAAGACGGCCTGGACGAGTCCGACTGGGCTGGCTGGAAAATCCTCACCGACAAGATCGGCGAGAAAACCCAGCTGGTGGGTGACGACCTGTTCGTGACCAACACCAAGATCCTGAAAGAAGGCATCGACAAGAAGATCGCCAACTCGATCCTGATCAAGTTCAACCAGATCGGCACCCTGACCGAAACCCTGGAAGCCATCCAGATGGCCAAGGCTGCCGGCTACACCGCCGTGATCTCCCACCGCTCCGGTGAAACCGAAGACTCGACCATTGCCGACCTGGCCGTGGGCACTGCGGCAGGCCAGATCAAGACCGGTTCGCTGTGCCGTTCCGACCGCGTTTCCAAGTACAACCAACTGCTGCGTATCGAAGAGCAATTGAATGGCAAGGCCAAGTACAACGGTCGCGCCGAGTTTCGCGGTTAAGCGGTAAATGATAAAAAGACAGCGGGTTAGGTCGCAAAAGTCGCCATGGCGGCGGTTTTGCCTCTAATCTGATGCCTTATCAAGCACAAGCCTGGGTTCTCCAGGCTTCGTGCTATCAGACGCTTCAAAGTTTGGCATGGCGGTCTTTTTTCACTGGATACCTGATATTCGATGCGCAGTCCCAATTGGTTGTTTCTTGTCTTGCTCCTGTTGCTGGCCGGCCTGCAGTACCGCCTGTGGGTGGGCAATGGCAGCTTTGCGCAAGTGGCCGACCTGACTCAGCAAATTGCCGACCAACACGCCGAAAACGAGGCGCTGCTGGAGCGTAATCGGGTGATGGACGCCGAAGTGACAGAGCTGAAAAAAGGCATGGAGACCGTTGAAGAGCGGGCTCGACATGAACTGGGCATGGTCAAGGAGGGCGAAACCCTCTACCAGTTGGCCCAATGAGTATTCGTTTGCCGGCCTTCTGGGCCGTGATTCCTGCCGCGGGCGTTGGCGCTCGTATGGCCGCGGACCGTCCCAAGCAATACCTGCAGTTGGGCGGACGCACAATTCTTGAACACAGCCTCGGCTGTTTCCTCGATCACCCCACCGTCAAGGGCGTGGTGGTCAGCCTTGCACACGATGATCCCTACTGGCCGACCCTGGCCTGCGCCGGCGACACACGCATCCAGCGCGTCGACGGTGGCGAACAACGTTCCGATTCAGTGCTCAATGCCTTGCTGCACCTGCACGAGCAGGGCGCCGACGATCACGACTGGGTGCTGGTGCACGACGCCGCCCGACCCAACCTGGCCCGAGCCGACCTGGACACACTGCTCAGCGAGTTGGCGAACGACCCGGTTGGCGGTCTGCTGGCCGTCCCGGCGCGCGACACCCTCAAGCGCGTCGACAAACATGGCCGTGTGCTGGAAACCGTTGATCGCAGCGTGATCTGGCAAGCCTACACGCCACAGATGTTCCGCCTCGGCGCCTTGCATCGGGCCTTGGCCGACAGCCTGGTTGCAGATGCGGTGATCACCGACGAAGCGTCCGCCATGGAATGGGCGGGACAGGCGCCGCGGCTGATCGAAGGGCGAGCCGATAACCTCAAGGTCACCCGGCCGGAAGATCTGGAGTGGTTGCGCCAGCGCTGGGCGAATCGTCGCTAATCAACTCCGTATCTGTTCCAAGACCGCGTCGCGCCCTTCGCGAGCAAGCCCGCTCCCACAAAAGGTCTATGTTGATCATAAAAGTGTGGCCAGACACAGGGCCCGTGTGGGAGCGGGCTTGCTCGCGAAGGCGATCATGCAGGCACCGGATAAACTCCGGACAGAAACTGGCCTAACCCCGATACTCCGGCCGCTCAGCCAGGCCTTCCTTCAAGTAATCCACCAACTTGCGCACCTTCGGCGACAGATGCCGCTGCTGCGGGTACAACGCCCACACTGCCGTATTCGGCGGCTGATGAGCCTCCAGCAGCGAGATCAATGCACCACTGTGCAAATGCTCCAGCACGTAATAATCCGGCAGTTGGCATAACCCCACCCCTTGCAGCGCCGCATCGAGCACCGCTTGCCCGCTGTTGCAGCGCCAGTTTCCCTGCACTCGCTGGGAAAATTCCCGCCCGTTCTGCTCCAGTTGCCAGACGTCGGAGCTGCCGATCAGGCAGTTGTGGCGGCTCAGTTCCGACAAACTGTGGGGCCGCCCGTAGCGTTCCAGGTACGAGGGTGAAGCGCACAGGTACATGCGCCGCGGTGCCAGGCGCGTGGCGACCAGGCGGGAGTCCTGCAAGCGACCCAGGCGAATCGCCAGGTCCAGGCCTTCGTGCACCAGGTCCAGAGGGCGGTTGCTCAGTTCGATGTCTACCCGCAACTGCGGGTACAGCCCCATGAACCGCGTTACCAGGGGCACGATAAACCGTTCGCCATAGGCCACGGCACAGGTCATGCGCAGCATGCCCTTGGGTTCGCTGGTGAGATCGCCCACCGCCCGCAGTGCTTCCTCGCGCCCGTCCTGCAGGCGTTGGCAATGCTGCAAAAACGTCTGGCCGGCCTCGGTCAGGGTGACCCGCCGGGTGCTGCGGTAGAGCAATCGTGTCTGCAAGCGCTCTTCAAGCCGTACGATTTGTCGGCTGATGTGGGAGGAAGAGACCCCGAGACGTTCGGCGGCGGCGGTGAATTGGCTGCATTCGGCCACGGCGACGAACTCGTCGATCCCTTCCCAGCGGTTATCGGACATGAAGGATTATCCCTATACAGCAATAATGTTTTGCTTTTGATTGGATTATTCATCGTCCGGCGGAGGATTACACTCCCGGTCTTGTTTTTATTTGCTGGAGAGTCCGGATGATCAAGTCGCGCGCTGCCGTTGCCTTCGAGGCCAAGAAACCCCTGGAAATCGTTGAAGTCGACGTCGCCATGCCCAAGGCGGGCGAAGTGCTGTTGCGCGTGGTGGCTTCCGGTGTCTGCCACACCGACGCCTACACCTTGTCGGGCGCCGACCCGGAAGGGATCTTCCCGTCGATCCTCGGTCACGAAGGCGGCGCTATCGTCGAAGCCATCGGCGAAGGCGTGACCTCGGTGGCGGTGGGTGACCATGTGATCCCGCTGTACACACCGGAATGCGGCCAGTGCAAATTCTGTAAGTCGGGCAAGACCAACCTCTGCCAGGCGATTCGCGCCACCCAGGGCAAAGGCCTGATGCCGGACGGCACTTCGCGCTTTTCCTACAAGGGCGAGACGATTTTCCACTACATGGGCACCTCGACGTTCTCCGAGTACACCGTGCTGCCGGAAATCTCCGTCGCGAAGATTCCAAAAGAAGCGCCGCTGGAAAAAGTCTGCCTGCTGGGTTGTGGCGTCACCACCGGCATCGGCGCGGTACTCAACACCGCCAAGGTCAAGCCGGGTGACACCGTGGCGATCTTCGGCCTGGGCGGCATCGGCCTGTCGGCGGTGATTGGTGCCGTGAAGGCCAAGGCCGCGCGCATCATTGCCATCGACATCAACCCGGCCAAGTTCGAAATCGCCAAGCAACTGGGTGCCACCGATTGCGTCAACCCGAAAGACTTCGACCGTCCGATCCAGGAAGTCATCGTCGATATGACTGATGGCGGCGTGGACTTTTCCTTCGAGTGCATCGGCAATGTCCAGTTGATGCGTGCCGCGCTGGAGTGCTGCCACAAAGGCTGGGGCGAGTCGGTGATCATCGGCGTGGCCGGCGCCGGCCAGGAAATCGCCACCCGTCCCTTCCAGTTGGTGACCGGGCGCGTCTGGCGTGGTTCGGCCTTTGGTGGCGTGCGCGGTCGCAGCGAGTTGCCAAGCTATGTGGCAATGGCCGAGACGGGCGAGATCCCGCTGGATACTTTCATCACCCACACCATGGGCCTGGAAGATATCAACAAGGCGTTCGACCTGATGCATGAAGGCAAGAGCATCCGCACCGTTATCCATTTCTGAGGTCGGTCATGAGTCTGGAAAACATCTCCTGCCAGAAAAGCTTCGGCGGCTGGCACAAACGTTACCGGCACCGTTCCGACGTGCTCGGTTGTGACATGGTGTTTGCCGTGTACCTGCCGCCGCAGGCCGAGCAGGGCGGCAAGTTGCCCGTGCTGTATTGGTTGTCCGGGCTGACCTGCACCGACGAGAACTTCATGCAAAAGGCCGGTGCCCAGCGCATGGCCGCCGAGCTGGGCCTGATCATCGTCGCGCCGGACACCAGCCCTCGTGGCGCCGACGTGCCGGGCGATCCGGACAATGCCTGGGACTTCGGCCTGGGTGCAGGGTTTTATCTGAACGCCACGCAGGATCCATGGGCGCGGCACTATCGGATGCATGACTACGTGGTGCAGGAATTGCCGGCACTCGTCGAAGCGCATTTCCCGGCCTCGGACAAACGCGGCATCAGTGGTCACTCCATGGGCGGCCACGGTGCGCTGGTCTGCGCCTTGCGCAACCCGGGGCGTTACCGTTCGGTGTCGGCTTTTTCGCCGATCAACAATCCGATGGATTGCCCATGGGGCCAGAAGGCTTTCTCCCGTTACCTGGGGGAAGACCGCTCGAAATGGCGGGAATGGGATGCCTGTGCATTGATTGCCGAGGCACAGGAGAAGCTGCCACTGCTGGTGGACCAGGGCGATCGCGATGATTTCCTGGCCAACCAGCTCAAGCCCGAAGCCTTGCAACAGGCGGCCAAGGCTGCCGACCATCCGCTGGAGCTGCGCCTGCAACCGGGCTACGACCACAGCTACTTCTTCATCGCCAGCTTCATTGACGACCACTTGCAGCATCATGCGCGCGCTCTAAACGCCTAATGCAGGTAGAATCACGCCCTGACAAAAATCGGGGCGTTTTTTTATGCGTATTGGCCACGGCTACGATGTTCACCGTTTCGCTGAAGGCGACTTCATTACTCTGGGCGGCGTGCGAATCGCACATGGCTTCGGGCTGCTCGCGCATTCTGACGGTGATGTCCTGCTGCACGCCTTGAGCGATGCATTGCTCGGCGCGGCTGCCCTGGGTGACATCGGCAAGCACTTTCCCGACACCGACCCGCAATTCAAGGGCGCCGACAGCCGTGTGCTGCTGCGTCATGTTGTCTCGCTGATCCATGCCAAGGGCTGGAAGGTCGGCAACGTCGATAACACCATCGTTGCCCAAGCCCCCAAGATGGCGCCGCACATCGAAGCGATGCGCCAATTGATTGCCGAGGATCTTCAAGTTGAGTTGGACCAAGTGAACGTGAAAGCCACCACTACCGAAAAGCTGGGCTTCGTCGGTCGCGAAGAAGGCATTGCCGTCCACTCCGTCGCCTTGTTGCTGCGCCCATGACGGAACTGGAACTGTTAGGGCCGCGTGCCTACGGTGAGCCGCTGGGCAGTGCGGTACTCAAGGCCACCGCTGAAGATTTCCAGGTCGATGAAGTGCTCGACATCCCGTTGACCGGTGATGGCGAGCACCTGTGGATCTGGGTTGAAAAACGTGGCTTGAACACCGAAGAGGCCGCCCGGCGAATCGCCAAGGCGGCTGGCGTGCCGTTGCGCACCGTCAGCTACGCCGGGCTCAAGGACCGTCAGGCCCTGACCCGCCAGTGGTTCAGCGTCCAATTGCCGGGCAAGGCCGATCCGGACCTGTCGGCGGCAGAGAACGACACGCTGAAGATCCTCAAGACTGCGCGCCATCGGCGCAAGCTGCAGCGCGGCGCGCATTCGGCCAATGGCTTCACCCTGCGCCTGACCCAGTTCAAGGGCGACACGGCAGCGATCGATGCGCGTCTGCAACAGATTGTCCGCCAAGGCATCCCCAACTATTTTGGCGCCCAGCGCTTCGGCCATGACGGCGGCAATGTTGTCGATGCCCGGGGCTGGGCGGCGCGCAAGGCGTTGCCGGAACAGCGCAATGTGCGCTCGCGGTTGTTGTCCACCGCCCGCAGCTTTCTGTTCAACCGGGTGCTGGCGGCGCGGGTCGCCGACGGTACCTGGCAGCAAGCCCAGGTGGGCGATTTGCTTGCCTTCACCGACAGCCGCAGTTTTTTCCCGGCCGGCGAGGCTGAGTGCAGCGACCCGCGCCTGGCCATTCTTGACTTGCACCCGACCGGGCCGCAGTGGGGCGAGGGACCTTCGCCTGCCACCGGCGCGACGTTCGAGCTGGAACAAGCTATCGCCGCGGGCGAGGCCGATTTGCGGGACTGGTTGATAAACGCGGGAATGAGTCACGAACGTCGCATCCTGCGACTGCCCATTGGCGGGCTGTCGTGGCATTATCCCGAGTCTGACATTCTGCAACTGGAATTCGTCCTGCCGGCCGGATGTTTCGCCACTGTCTTGGTGCGCGAACTCGTCGATCTGGTGCCGGTGGGGCAGACGGACAGCCCATGCGTATTCTGATTTCTAACGACGACGGGGTGACTGCACCCGGTCTTGCCGCGCTTTATGCTGCGCTGGCGGATTTTGCCGAGTGCGTGGTCATCGCCCCGGACCAGGACAAAAGCGGCGCCAGCAGCTCGCTGACGCTCGACCGTCCGTTGCACCCCTGCTATCTGGATAACGGTTTCATCAGCCTCAACGGCACCCCGACCGATTGCGTGCACCTGGGCCTCAACGGCTTGCTGGAGCGAGAGCCGGACATGGTGGTGTCGGGTATCAACCTGGGCGCCAACCTGGGGGACGACGTGCTTTATTCCGGTACGGTTGCCGCCGCCCTGGAAGGTCGTTTCCTGGACAAGCCATCGTTTGCCTTTTCGTTTGTTTCGCGGCAGGTCGATAACTTGCCGACCGCCGCCTACTTCGCCCGTAAACTGGTCGAAGCCCACGGCGAACTGGAGCTGCCGCCACGCACGGTGCTGAACGTGAATATCCCCAACCTGCCGCTCGATCACATCCGTGGCATCCAGCTCACTCGCCTGGGCCACCGTGCCCGCGCCGCCAAACCGATGCATGTCGTCGACCCGCGCGGCAAGGCCGGTTACTGGATCGCCGCCGCCGGTGATGCCGAAGACGGCGGGCCGGGCACTGATTTCCATGCGGTGATGCAAGGTTATGTCTCGATCACGCCGTTGCAGTTGGACCGTACCTTCAACGACGCCTTTCGAAATCTCGATGGCTGGCTGGAGGGGCTGCGCTGATGGCTCGTGAGCAAGACGATATGCTGCGCCGCGGAATCGGCATGACCTCCCAGCGCACCCGTGAACGACTGATCCAGCGTCTCTACGAAGAAGGCCTGTCCAACGCCCAGGTGTTGGAAGTCATTCGCCGCACGCCGCGCCATCTGTTCGTCGATGAAGCCCTGGCCCATCGCGCCTATGAAGACACGGCGTTGCCGATCGGCCACAACCAGACCATTTCCCAGCCATACATGGTGGCCCGCATGAGCGAGCTGCTGCTGGAGGCGGGGCCGCTGGACAAGGTGATGGAGATCGGTACCGGCTCGGGTTACCAGACGGCGGTGTTGTCGCAACTGGTCGAGCGGGTGTTTTCCGTAGAGCGGATCAAGGTACTGCAGGATCGCGCCAAGGAACGCCTGGTTGAGTTGAACCTGCGCAACGTGGTGTTTCGCTGGGGAGATGGCTGGGAGGGGTGGCCGGCCCTGGCGCCGTACAACGGCATCATCGTGACCGCGGTGGCCACCGATGTACCCCAGGCCCTGCTGGATCAGCTTGCTCCCGGCGGGCGACTGGTCATTCCGGTGGGCGCCGGTGAAGTCCAGCAACTGATGCTGATCGTGCGTGAAGAACATGGTTTTTCGCGACACGTCCTGGGGGCGGTACGGTTCGTGCCGTTACTCAATGGGCCGTTGGCCTGAGCATTTATATACAGACGCTGAATTCCGTGGCCCGGCCTGTGTCTTACAGCGGCACCGATTTGCTGAACAGAGTCCAACGGCGTCGAGCAAACGTGTGCGACGACACATTGCGCTTCATTAATAGAGGCGTAGTCGTTGCCAGCTATATTTGTATGAGGTCTGCCTGGACAGGCAGTTTCCAATTTTTCAGCCACCACAAAGGGAGCGGCGGGTGAGTCTCACAGTCATTGCGCAGCGTATGGGTATCACGAGCTTTCAGCGCCTGGTGACTGGCCTTGTCTTGAGTACTTTGCTGGTCGGGTGTTCCAGTACGCCGTCGGGTAATGTTCGGGTTGTCGATCGCAACAACAGCGCAACACCTCAACGTCCTACAGTAACGACGGGTCAATATGCAGTCCGTCGCGGCGATACCCTGTTTTCCATCGCTTTTCGCTACGGCTGGGACTACAAAGCCCTCGCAGCGCGCAACAACATTCCTGCGCCTTATACGATTCACCCCGGTCAGACGATTCGCTTCGATGGCCGTAGCGGTTCAACGCCTACCGCAGTGGTGACGCAGTCGGGTTCGACGGCTTCGTCGTCGAGTAAAACCACGGTCATTCGCCGGCCGGCGGGGGCTGGCACGGCGACAGTACCGTCCGTCGCGAGCAAATCGCCCCCCGCTCCGATGCCTCCGGCAGGCCCCGCCCCGACAGGCTGGGGATGGCCTTCTAATGGCGTTCTCATTGGAAAATTCTCTTCAAACGGTAGTTTGAATAAAGGAATTGATATCGCCGGGGATTTGGGACAGCCTGTTTTAGCCGCGTCTGATGGCACGGTTGTGTACGCCGGGAGTGGTTTAAGGGGCTACGGCGAACTCGTGATCATCAAACACAGCGATACCTACGTCAGTGCCTACGGTCACAACCGCAGGCTGTTGGTTCGGGAGGGGCAGCAGGTCAAAGTCGGACAGACAATTGCCGAAATGGGATCAACGGGAACAGACCGGGTGAAACTGCATTTTGAGATTCGCCGGCAAGGTAAACCAGTCGATCCGCTGCAATTCCTGCCTCGGCGTTGATTTGATTGTCAGCCTGTTCCGTCACGTAGAGGGAACAGGCTCCAGCGTTGCCAAGGATAAAGGCGTCGCTTGAGCTTGAGGTCGAACTCACCAAAGGACTATAACAATGGCTCTCAGTAAAGAAGTGCCGGAGTTTGACATCGACGATGAGGTTCTCCTTATGGAGACCGGCATCGCTATGGATTCGATGTCGAATGATGAAGGGGCGACTCCACCTTCCGTTCGTGCCAAATCCAAACACTCCGCTTCACTTAAACAACATAAGTACATCGACTATACCCGGGCGCTGGACGCCACTCAGCTGTACCTCAACGAAATCGGTTTCTCGCCACTGCTCTCCCCCGAGGAAGAAGTTCATTTTGCGCGGCTGTCGCAAAGTGGCGACCCGGCCGGCCGAAAACGCATGATTGAAAGCAACCTGCGCCTGGTGGTGAAAATCGCCCGACGCTACGTCAATCGCGGGCTTTCGCTGCTGGACCTGATTGAAGAGGGCAACCTGGGCCTGATTCGCGCCGTCGAGAAATTCGACCCCGAGCGCGGCTTCCGTTTCTCGACCTACGCCACCTGGTGGATCCGCCAGACCATCGAACGGGCGATCATGAACCAGACCCGGACCATCCGGTTACCGATTCATGTGGTCAAGGAGCTGAACGTCTACCTGCGGGCCGCCCGTGAGTTGACCCAGAAACTCGACCATGAACCTTCACCCGAAGAAATCGCCAACCTGCTGGAAAAACCGGTAGGAGAGGTCAAGCGCATGCTTGGGCTCAACGAGCGTGTCTCTTCGGTAGACGTCTCGCTGGGGCCGGACTCGGATAAGACCCTGCTGGATACCCTGACCGACGATCGTCCGACCGATCCGTGCGAGTTGCTCCAGGACGATGACTTGTCCCAGAGCATTGACCAGTGGCTTTCGGAACTTACGGACAAGCAACGGGAAGTGGTGATTCGCCGCTTCGGCTTGCGCGGTCATGAAAGCAGCACGCTTGAAGATGTAGGCCTGGAGATTGGTTTGACCCGTGAGCGGGTGAGGCAGATCCAGGTTGAAGGTCTCAAGCGCCTGCGAGAGATCCTGGAGAAGAACGGCTTGTCGAGCGAGTCGTTGTTTCAATAATACCAAGGCAAGTGCAGCAGAAACGCCCTGACTGGTTGTGATGCTGTTTACTTGGAAAAAACGGTGCTTCTTTCAGGAATGGGAAGTGCCGTTTTTTTTGGTTTGGGTTTGGGGGTATATCCGTTTTTTGCGTAACGGCGGCTTATGGTTCCGCTCTTACAGCGGGTCACTTTTGGAAGAGCCGGGAGCCGGACCAGCCAAAAGTAACCAAAAGCGCTTTGCCCCACCACTCGGTGCCTCGCTCAGGCTCGGCATGCCCTCACTCCGGCATTGCTCCGTGGGCCGCCGCGAAGGGCCATCCATGGCCCAGCGCGGCTACCTCGGCATCCATGCCGAGGTGCCCACGGATCAATGCCTGCGTTCGGCCATCGTGGTTAACGGGGCGCCCGAGATCAACGTCCACCGCGAGGCGGCCTTATAGCCGACCTGGCTCTTGGTGAGACCGCGTTTCTCCTGTGGGAGCAAAGCTTGCTCGCGATGACGGTGGTTCAGTCACATGGATGTTGGGTTTGCTGGCCTCATCGCGAGCAAGCTTTGCTCCCACAGATCTGATGGGTGTACGACCGGGAGAGCCAGGTCGGCTATCAGGCCGCCTCGGGGATGACGTTGATCTCGGCGCCCCGTTAACCACGCTGGCCGAACGCAGGCATTGTGGAGTGGGCATCCCGGCATGGATGCCGGGATAGCCGCGCTGGGCCATGGATGGCCCTTCGCGGCGGGCCCACGGAGCAATGCCGGAGTGAGGGCACACCGAGCCTAGGCGAGGTGCCAAGTGGTGGGGCATGAGCGCTTTGGTTACTTTCGCGCTTTTCGAAAGTGACCCGCTGTAAGAGCGGAACCGTCAGCGGCCATTACCGCAGCAACGGATATACACCCCCTCTTTGAAATCCCACTCATAAAACCTACAGCTCAACAACGACTAGGCCTGGAGCGTTTCTGAAGAATCGCTTTTCCAGCCGAGATCCATTTGTAGGTTCAGCGTGTAAGCCTTTGCCTAGTGTTACGTAAGCGATCAGTTCCTCATCGTCGGGACAGACCGCTATAAACACCGTGATCTTTTTGTATTCATCTGATTTATAACGAAAATTTGTTGATGAACGTAGCGTTACAGAGCAAGCCGCCTGTATCAGCCGCGTTGCACTCGCCTGGGAAAATACTAATATCAGTCCTGTGTCGACGGATAGACACACCCGTCAAGGATGATGGGAAGGAAGGACATCGCAGGACGCGATTCATCAGGATGATGAAAAGGATTAAAGGGATTAGGGAAAAAATGTGGGCGGGTCAAACCGCCCCTTTTTTTTGCCCGCGATTTCTTGATCCGAAAAAGCAAAAAGGCCCGCAAGGGGCCTTTTCGACGAACGCAGGGGTGATCAGCGTTCGAGGTCTGCGATCTTGCCTTCCTTGCCATCCCACTCTTCAGCGTCCGGCAGCGCATCTTTCTTCTCGGTAATGTTCGGCCAGATGTCCGCCAGTTCAGCGTTCAGCACGATGAAGTTCTCCATGCCAGCCGGCACTTCGTCTTCCGAGAAAATGGCAGTCGCCGGGCATTCCGGCTCACACAGGGCGCAGTCGATGCACTCATCCGGGTGAATGACCAGGAAGTTCGGGCCTTCGTAGAAGCAGTCCACCGGACAGACTTCTACGCAATCGGTGTACTTGCACTTGATGCAGTTGTCGGTGACGACGAAGGTCATTTCTAATTCTCTCCTCAGGCGGCGGCAGCGGAACCCCTTCACGGTGGGCTCGCCAGGTTCGGGAGCGATAGTCTGCAGGCTAGGCTAATGGCCCGCAGCATCCCAAACCGCGCGAGATTCTAACAGCTTGAAAGCCTGTGCGTTAGATCCGTGTCTTCAATGTATAGAGTAAATCCAGCGCCCGACGTGGCGTCAGGTCGTCCAGATCGAGCTTGGCCAGTTCATCGAGCACCGGGTGGGGCAGGCTGGCGAACAGGTCGCTTTGCTGCGGCGCGGCCGGTTTGCCTTTGGTCGGGCGCGGTGCTTCGTGAGGCAGGCTGGTGGTTTCCAGGCGGCTCAGGTGCTCGCGGGCACGGGTAATGACTTCACTTGGCACACCTGCCAGTTGCGCCACCGCCAAGCCGTAGCTCTGGCTGGCCGGGCCGGGCAGCACGTGGTGCAGGAAGACGATGCGCTCGTTGTGCTCGGTGGCATTGAGGTGAACGTTGGCCACCAAAGGCTGGTTTTCCGGCAGCACGGTGAGTTCGAAGTAATGGGTGGCAAACAGCGTGTAGGCCCGCAGGTGCGCCAGGCGCTCGGCCGCTGCCCAGGCCAGGGACAAGCCGTCGAAGGTGCTGGTGCCGCGTCCGACTTCGTCCATCAGCACCAGGCTGCGTTCGGTGGCGTTGTGCAGGATGTTCGCGGTTTCGCTCATTTCCACCATGAAGGTCGAACGTCCACCGGCCAGGTCGTCGCTGGAGCCGATCCGGGTGAAGATCCGGTCCACCAGGGACAATTCGCAACTGGCCGCCGGGACGAAGCTGCCAATGTGGGCCAGCAGCACGATCAACGCGGTCTGACGCATGTAGGTGGATTTACCACCCATGTTCGGGCCGGTGATCACCAGCATGCGGGTGTTGTCGTCCAGGCTCAGGTCGTTGGCCACGAACGGAGTGGTCAGCACTTGCTCGACCACCGGGTGACGACCCTGGCTGATGCGCATGCACGGCTCACTGACGAAGCGCGGGCAGTTGAGGTCCAGGTTCAGCGCGCGTTCGGCCAGGTTGCTCAGCACGTCCAGTTCCGCCAGGGCACCGGCAGTGTCCTGTAACGGCGGCAATTGGCTGATCAGGTCCTCGAGCAACGCTTCATAGAGCATCTTTTCCCGGGCCAGGGCGCGGCTCTTGGCCGACAGCGCCTTGTCTTCGAACGCCTTGAGTTCCGGGGTGATGAACCGCTCGGCGCCCTTGAGGGTCTGGCGGCGAACATAATCGGCCGGGGCCTGTTCGGCCTGCTTGCTCGGCAGCTCAATGAAGTAGCCGTGGATGCGGTTGTAGCCGACCTTGAGGTTGGCCAGGCCCGTACGGGCTTTTTCCCGGGCTTCGAGGTCGATCAGGAACTGGCCGGCGTTCTCGCTCAGCGATTGCAGCTCGTCGAGTTCGGCGTCGTAGCCGGTTTTCAGCACGCCACCGTCACGGATCACCGCCGGTGGGTTATCGATAATGGCTTTTTCCAGCAACGCGGCCAGCTCCGGGTAGGTGCTGGTGGTGCGTGCCAGTTGCTGCAGGTGCGGTGCTTCGAGGTCGGTCATCGCCACTTGCAGCTCGGGCAACGCGCCCAGGGCATCGCGCAGGCGCGCCAGGTCGCGGGGACGGGCGTTGCGCAGGCCGATACGGGCGAGGATCCGCTCGATGTCACCGATTTCCTTGAGTTGCGGTTGCAACTGCTCGAAGCGATAACGATCCAGCAGGCAGGTAATGGAGGATTGACGCGCCAGCAGCACGGTCAGGTCCCGCAGCGGACGATTCAACCAGCGGGTCAGCAATCGGCTGCCCATGGCGGTCTGGCAGCGATCGACCACCGATTGCAAGGTGTTGTCGCGCCCGCCGGCCAGGTTGGTGTCCAGTTCCAGGTTGCGTCGGCTCGCGCCGTCCAGCACCACGGTGTCATCCAGGCGTTCGTGCCGCAGGCTGCGCAAGTGGGGCAGGGCGGTGCGCTGGGTTTCCTTGGCGTAGGCCAGCAGGCAACCGGCAGCGCCGATGGCCAGGGTCAGGTTCTCGCAACCGAAGCCCTTGAGGTCCTGGGTGGAAAACTGCTGGCAGAGACTTTTCAGCGCCGAGTCACGCTCAAAATCCCACGGCGCCCGACGCCGCACGCCACGGCGTTTTTCTGCCGGCAGGTCTTTGGGCCAGTCATCTGGGATCAACAGTTCCACCGGGTTGACCCGCTCCAGCTCCGCCAGCAGGTTTTCCCAGCCCTTGATTTCCAGCACCGAGAAGTTGCCGCTGGTGATGTCCAGCACCGCCAGGCCGAACAGGCGTTCATCGCCCAGCACGGCGGCGATCAGGTTGTCCCGGCGTTCATCCAGCAAGGCTTCGTCACTGACCGTGCCCGGGGTGATGATCCGCACGACTTGGCGTTCCACCGGGCCTTTGCTGGTGGCCGGGTCGCCGACTTGTTCGCAGATCACCACGGATTCGCCGAGCTTGACCAGTTTCGCCAGGTAACCTTCTGCTGCGTGGTAAGGAATCCCACACATCGGAATGGCCATGCCCGCCGATTGCCCACGCGCGGTCAGGGTGATGTCCAATAGCTTGGCGGCCTTCTTTGCGTCCTCGTAGAAGATCTCGTAGAAGTCGCCCATGCGGTAGAACATCAGCTGATCGGGGTGCTGGTTCTTCAGGCGCCAGTATTGCTGCATCATTGGCGTGTGGCTGGAGAGGTCGTTCACGGCTGTATTCATGGGTGTCAGGCAAGCTCGTTGAAAGGTGTGGGGCAAAAGGAGGGGCATTGGCCCGGCTTTTCCGCGATGGGCGCAAGGTTAACATGGGTGGTCTGTGCTACCCATATGTGAGTGGTTTTTGGGATTGGGGGCTTATCCGTTTTTTCGGTAACGGCTGCTTAGGGTTCCGCCCTGACGGCGGCTCACTTTTGAGAAGCGCAAAAGTAAGCAAAACGCTCATGCCCCACCACTCGGTGCCTCGCCTAGGCTCGGCATGCCTGAACGAAGGCATTGCTCCGTGGGCCGCCGCGAAGGGCCATCCATGGCCCAGCGCGGCTAACCCGGCATCCATGCCGGGTTGCCCACTGCGCAATACCTTCGTTCAGCCATCGTGGTTAACGGGGCGCCGAGATCAACGTCCACGCCGAGGCGGCCTGGTAGCCGACCTGGCTCTTGCGGTCGTACCCCCATCAGATCTGTGGGAGCAAAGCTTGCTCGCGAGGCGGCCTTACAGCCGACCTGGCTCTCCCGGTCGTACACCTATCATATCTGTGGGAGCAAAGCTTGCTCGCGAGGCGGCCTGATAGCCGACCTGGCTCTCCCGGTCGTACCCCCATCATATCTGTGGGAGCAAAGCTTGCTCGCGAGGCGGCCTGATAGCCGACCTGGCTCTCCCGGTCGTACACCTATCATATCTGTGGGAGCAAAGCTTGCTCGCGAGGCGGCCTGGTAGCCGACCTGGCTCTCCCGGTCGTACCCCCATCATATCTGTGGGAGCAAAGCTTGCTCGCGAGGCGGCCTGATAGCCGACTTGGCTCTCCCGGTCGTACACCTATCATATCTGTGGGAGCAAAGCTTGCTCGCGAGGCGGCCTGATAGCCGACTTGGCTCTCCCGGTCGCACACCTATCATATCTGTGGGAGCAAAGCTTGCTCGCGAGGCGGCCTTACAGCCGGCCTGTCTCTCCGGCTGTACCCAGATCCAATGTGGGAGCGAGCTTGCTCGCGATGACGGCAACCAATACAACTTAGTTGTCACTGAACTATCGCTATCGCGAGCAAGCTCGCTCCCACAGTGGTTACTCGGGTTTCTCCTAGGTCTCGGCTTGCATCATGGATGCCTACCTCACCTCAACCACATCCAACGCCCGATTCGCCAGCAACTGGCTCAGCTCGATCATCTGTTGAACCCCCAGCAAGATATTCCGCCGCGAGCCCTTCAGGTCGAATGCCAGGTCGCTGACCATGGCGTTGGCCGAGGCCAGGGTTTCGCTGAGGTTGGCGAGCAGGCATTCGGCGTCGATGTTGGGGGCGATGATGAAAAGGGTGTCGGGTGTGTCGCAGGTTTCTTTGTCGGCTTTCGGCTTGAGGTAATAGTCCAGGGCGCGAGTGGCCGCGTCATCGAGTTTCTTGGCGTTGGCCGATTGGCTGCGGGAGATGTGATCGTCTGGGGGATTTGGTGTGTTCTTCGGCATTCTATGGATCCTTGAAGTTGAGCCACCACTCACTCGCGACTAAACGAGGGGCGGCAGCTGTACGCAGGTTAGTCGACCGGGGATCCAAGGAACCGGCGCGCCCGAGGGCGCCCTGCGCACAACTACCATCAAGTGCAGGAATAGAAGTACCTGACTGAATGGAGCAATGAGCACCTTGGAATACCGAGCGACTAAACCCGATCACTGATGGGCAGTGACAGGATCAAAAGTACCGATGAGACCCAAGGCGCACAAGCCGGCGGATTCTGGCGTAGTTGTAGGCAGAGGCGCAAGAAAACGTAGCCTTGCGTCGCACATTTGAAGGACGCGATTGGAGTCTTTTCTTAGGGGCCTGTAGGGCAAATCCCGGGTGGGGGAGTTTGGCTTTTGTAGGAGCTGGCGAAGCCTGCGATCTTTTGATCTTTCGCTTGAGATTCAAGTGTCTGGGGAAAGATCGCAGCCTCGTTGCACTCGACAGCTCCTACACATTGCATATTTATGCAAAACAGCATTTGTCTTCTGCGAAAAGAACAAGCACTATGCGCGTTATGCAAAAACGCAACGTTTCTACCGTATTAAGAGCATTGCTCGATCAGCACGGGATCTCCCCCACGGAGCTTCACCGGCGTACCGGCGTGCCTCAGTCCACCCTCTCGCGGATCCTCAGCGGCAAGATCGTCGATCCTTCGGATAAACACATCTCGAAGATCGCCGAATATTTTGCCGTGAGCACCGACCAGTTGCGCGGGCGCGCGGACGTTGTGCCCGCTGGCAATGCCCGCCGCGATGAGCCGCATTCCGAACTCAAGGACATAAGCCTGTGGGACGACGAAACACCCGTCGAAGAAGACGAAGTGTCGGTCCCTTTTCTGCGCGAGGTTGAATTGGCTGCTGGATCAGGAAGATTCGTCATCGAGGAAAGCGAGCGCTCCAGCTTGCGCTTCGGCAAGCGCAGCCTGCGCCACAACGGCGTGCAGTTCGACCAGGCCAAGTGCGTGACGGTGCGCGGCAACAGTATGTTGCCGGTGCTGCGCGACGGCGCCACGGTCGGAGTGAATGCGGGCAAATGCGGGATCGGCGACATCGTCGACGGTGACCTCTACGCCATCAATCACAACGGCCAATTGCGGGTGAAGCAGCTTTACCGCCTGCCCATCGGCATCCGCCTGCGCAGCTTCAACCGTGATGAGCATCCGGATGAGGACTACACCTTCCAGGAAATGCAGGACGAGCAAATCGTCATCCTCGGCCACGTCTTCTGGTGGGGCATGTACGCCCGCTAACCCCTCCGCTGTCAGATAAAACCCGCCGCCATGCGGGTTTTTTTTCGCCTCCTGAAAACCCGTAGCCCCTGTGTTTACGAGGGTTTCATGCGTTGGCGCATTCTCCGTGCATAAATAAATGCATTTGCGCATTGACTGTATATGCATCCATGCATATTCTGTGTCCAAGCCGCTCGACAAAGCGGCTGGCAACGAAGCTCTTTAGTTCCATCAACAGGCAGCGATGAACCGGCCTTAACGGTTCAGAGGGTTGGCAACTGACCCGGGTGTGCAGCGTAAAGCACCAGAAGCAGTTATCCGGCGGGCAGGGACCGCGGTCGGAGGAACAATTTGAATGGATCCGTACCGCGCCAGTCGCGCCGAAAGATCAAGCGCATTACTGAAAAGCCTGGGTGACCGGGCTTTTTGGAATGCCTGTGTCGTGAGGCACTTCAAACCGCCGCCAATGGGAGGGCTTTCGATGCTGAAGGATTTCAGATGCGGTCACTGCAAAAGACTTCTGGCCCGCATGGGCGAGAACACCGAACTCCAGATCAAGTGTTCCCGGTGCGGGACGTTGAATCATGTGAAGGCCGTTGAGCCTCGAGTGATCGCCAGAGAGCGAGATGAGCGCTGTTGATCAACCGCGCGATCAATCAATAACTCAAGAGGTGAATCATGAATCGTTTCAAGAAATACGTCGCCCCGCTGTTGCTGTCCATTGCTCTGCTCGGTGTCGGGAGCAACGCCAGCGCCGCCAACCTTCTGGACAACGGTAGCTTCGAACAGCCAGGCTGCAGCGGCAGTTGCATCCTTGATACGCCGGCGAACGCCAACTTCATCACCGGTTGGACGACGTTTTTGTCCGGTGCCGAGTACTTCAATATGCCCGCCTCGATCGGGGGTTCCGTGGCTGCGGATGGCGTTGTGATTGTCGACCTGGCCAATTATGTCTATGGCAACGGCGGTGGTATCCAGCAGAATTTCGCCACCGCAGTCGGCGCCAAGTACCGATTGACCTTCAGCGCGGGTAATTCGCGCTACGCCGGCCGCTCCGGCGACGGCACCATCCAGGTCAAGGTGGCGGGGCAGAGTGTCTCCTTCAACACGCCGTCGGCGGAAGGTACCGCGGTGGAGTGGAGCACCATCACGTATGACTTCACGGCCACTTCGGCTCAAACGACTTTGGCGTTCTCCAATGAGCAGAACCCTTACGCCAACTTCGCCTTCATCGACAACGTCATCGTTGAGCCACTGTAAAACATCGTTTGTCCTGCGAAGACCCGCCGCCCCCAAGCAATCATCCATCACCCCAGGAAACGAGACATGACAAACGAGCAACAAGCGTTGCTGGACATGCCGATCTGGCTGGTCATCGTGCTCGCCCTGGTGGGCGGGGTGTCCGGCGAGATGTGGCGCGCAGACAAGGAGGGCGCCCGTGGCTGGTCGTTATTGCGGCGCCTGGCCTTGCGCTCCGGTGCCTGCGTGGTCTGCGGCGTATCGGCAACCATGCTTTTGTATGCCCTCGGCATGTCGATCTGGAGCGCCTGCGCTTTGGGTTGCCTGACCGCCATGGCCGGTGCCGATGTGGCGATCGGTCTTTACGAGCGCTGGGTCGCCAAGCGGCTCGGCGTCTGCGAAGTGCCGCCGCGGGACGTTCCTCCCGACCAGCCGTGAATCGACAGCGCTGATCCATACCAAAGGAGGCGATCAATGCCTGCCCTTATCGAAAAACCGTCGCAGCTATTCTCGGCCATTGCCCAGACGCTGCGCGCCATTTATCCCGCCTTGAAAGTCGGTAGCCCCCAGGATTTCGATGGCACCGACGATCAACCCTGGGTGCTGATTGCCCTTGAGCGTGATGCGCCCGGTAACCGCGCCAATGACGGGCGTATCGCCCATGTCCTGACGGTTTCCTTGCAAGTGGTCATGGCCGTTCCAGGATGGGATGCCTGCGATCTGGCCGGGGAGCTGAAACACCTGGTCATGGACAACCGCTGGGGGCTGTCGGGCGATCAATGCGACCTGCCCACGGAGCTCGATGGCCTGCCATCCAACATCCATGTTGCCTGACCCACCGCTTTCGCGAGCAAGCCTGCTCCCACAGGGGGACTCGCGCCTTCAGATACTGGAGCCCCCCATGAAGATCACACCGATCCTCACGCAGTTGCGTGAGCAATGTCCGACGCTCGCCCATCGCGTGGCCGCAGGTTTTGACCTCGCCACGCTGCAAGCCGAGACCCCGCTGCAGACCCCCTGCGCCTATGTCCTGCCCACCGCCGACATCGCCAGCAAGAACGCGGCTCAGAACGTCACGCTGCAAGCGGTGCGTGATCGCTTCGATGCCGTGCTGGTGCTCGATGCTACCGATGCGACAAAAGCGCTGGATCTGTTGCACGACCTGCGGGCCGAACTGTGGCGCGCGCTGGTGGGGTTCAAGCCGGGCGCCGAGTACATCGGTATTGAATACGACGGCAGCGAACTGGTTTCCATCAATAGCAGCCGTGCGTTGTTCCGGCTGCGTTTTTTCGCCGAGTTCCAGTTGGGCCGCAATCTGGCGAGCCAGCCTGCCGAAAGCTGGCACGAGCGTGAACTGGACGGCTTGTCGTCCTTTACCGGGGCCACCGTGCGGGTCGATGCCATCGACCCGGCGGACCCCAACCTGAAACGTCCCGGCCCCGACGGGCGCGTGGAACTGACTTTCTCTGGAGACGTAACCCCATGAGCAAACGCATCACCGTGCTGCCGGCCCCGGGCCGTGCCGTACCGGACCCGGAAGCGGGCGATCTGTTGCCCCTCGAAGGCCGTGAAGTGCCAGACAACGCCTGGTGGCGTCGACGTCTGGCCGATGGCGATATCACTACCAAAGCCGTGAAAGCGGCAAAACCACAGGGAGCCAAATAATGGCGATCGGATTCAGCAATATTCCCGCGGACATTCGTGTTCCGCTGTTCTACGCCGAAATGGACAACTCGGCCGCCAATAGCGCGTCATCGGCCATGCGCCGGTTGATCGTCGCACAGGTCAACGACAACGTCGCCCCGGCCGAGGTCGGCAAACTGGTGCTGGTGTCCAGCGTCGCGTTGGCCAAGAACATCGGCGGGCAGGGTTCGATGCTCGCGTCGATGTACGAGACCTGGCGCAAGACCGACCCGCTCGGTGAAATCTGGTGCCTGCCGCTGCACAACGTCGAAGGCGCCATCTCCCAGGGCGTGCTGACCCTCACCGGCGCCGCAACTGAAAGCGGTATGCTCAACCTGTACGTTGGCGGTGTGCGTGTCCAGGCCGCCATCGTCAACGGCGCCACGGCGGTTCAGGCCGCCACTGCGCTGGCCTTGAAAATCAACGCGGCCGCCGACCTGCCGGTGACTGCTGCGGCCGCCGAAGGTGTCGTGACCCTGCGCGCCAAATGGACCGGTGACAGCGGCAACGACATCAGCCTGCAATTCAATCGCCTGGGCAAGAGCAATGGCGAAAACACCCCGGCGGGGCTGACCACTGCCATCACTGCGATGACCGGCGGCGCCGGTGTGCCGGACCAGACCGCTGCCGTTGCGGCCCTGGGCGACGAGCCTTTCGAATTCATCGCCATGCCCTGGTCCGATGTGGCAAGCCTCAACACCTGGCAAGCGGTCATGGACGACAACACCGGTCGCTGGTCCTGGGCCAAGCAGTTGTTCGGCCATGTCTACAGCGCCAAGCGCGGCACTATTGGCACCCTGGTTGCCGCCGGTCAGGCACGCAACGACCAGCACATGACCATCCAGGCCCTGGAACTGGGCGTACCGCAACCGTTCTGGGTCCAGGCCGCTGCCTTGGCGGCTCGCACGGCGGTGTTCATCTCCGCCGACGCCAGCCGTCCGACCCAGAGCGGCAGCCTGCCGGGCTTGGACCCAGCACCGGCCAGCGAACGTTTCACCCTGACCGAGCGTCAGTCGCTGCTCAACTACGGCATCGCCACGGCGTATTACGAAGGTGGTTACGTGCGCATCCAGCGTTCCATCACCACGTATCAGAAGAATGCCTTCGGCCAGGCTGACAACTCCTACCTGGACAGCGAAACCATGCACCAGTCGGCGTTCATCGTCCGTCGTCTGCAAAGCGTGATCACCAGCAAGTACGGTCGCCACAAACTGGCCGCCGACGGCACTCGTTTCGGCGCCGGTCAGCCCATCGTGACCCCGAGCACGATCCGCGGCGAGCTGATCGCTCAATACGCCAAACTCGAACTGGAAGGCCATGTGGAAAACGCCGAGCTGTTCGCCGAGCACCTGGTGGTCGAGCGTGACAGTCAGGACCCGAGCCGGGTCAACGTGCTGTTCCCGCCGGATTACATCAACGGCCTGCGGGTGTTCGCGCTGCTCAACCAATTCCGCCTGCAATACGACGACGCCGCCTGACGGTAGCACTCAGTCGCATGCATTCAGCCCACTTCGCGTGGGCTTTTTATTGAAGGGAGAAACACCATGGGTCAACTGATTGCGGGCACCTGCTACGTCAAAGTGGACGGCGCTCAACTGACCATCAACGGTGGCTGCGAAGCGCCACTGATGTTCACCAAACGCGAAACCGTCGTACCGGGTTTCTACAAGGAAACCGACATTGCCCCGTCCTTCAAGGTGACGGCGCTGCACACCGCGGACTTCCCGCTCAAGCAACTGGTTGCGGGCACCGACATGACTGTCACCTGCGAATTCAACAACGGCAAGGTCTACGTGCTGGCCGGCGCCTACCTGGTGGAAGAGCCGGTGTCCAAGGGCGACGACGCCACCATCGAACTGAAATTCGAAGGCATCAAGGGGACCTGGCAATGACCGATGTCGTGACGCTGCGCGTGGCCATCGAGGCCCACGGCGAGCCGGTGAGCGAACTGACCCTGCGCCGTCCGACGGTGCAGGAAGTCCGGGCGATCAAGGCGCTGCCGTACAAGATCGACAAGAGCGAGGAGGTGAGCCTGGACATGGACGTCGCGGCCAAATACATCGCGGTGTGCGCCGGTATCCCACCGTCGTCGGTCAACCAGTTGGATCTGGCTGACCTCAACGCCCTGAGCTGGGCCGTCGCGAGTTTTTTCATGAGTGCGGCGTCGCAGCCATCGGCGACCTGATCGCCGCCGCCTATGACCTGGCCTGGTTCTGGAAGGTTGACCCCGAACAGATGATGGCCAGGCCACTGGATGTGCTCCGCGAATCCCTGGAGCACGCGCAACGGATCAATGCGATGCAGCAGGTGCAGTGATGGCAGACACACAAGCGGTAGAGAAAAAAGCGGTGCTGCTCACGGGCATCGATGAGCTGTCACCCAAGCTCGCCGGCCTTCGTGCGAAGGTCGCGAGTTTCAAGCAGAACCTCGACGCCACGGGCCTGGGCAGCCTGGATATTTCTGGTCTGCTGCCCAGCGGCGGCCTGGCCCAACCGTTTATGGACGGGCTCAAGTCGGCGCTGGCCTTCAAGGACGAGACGGGCGCAGCGAGCGCCGCGGCCAGCGCCGTCCAGGCGCCTGAAGCGCCCCGTGTAGCGGCACAGAACCTGGATGGATTGAAGACTTCCATCAGTAACGTGTCGGTGCTGTTCGGCTCGGCGCTGGGACCTGCGGTCAACGCGGTGACGGTCAGTTTGCAGCCCATGGTCAGCGGTGTAGCCCAGGTGCTGCAGGACAACCCGCAACTGGTACAGGGCTTGGCGAATGGTGTCGTGGCGTTCAACGCGATCCAGATGGCGGTCAGCGGCGCGAGTCAGGCAATGGAAGTGGTCAACCTGGCCATGAAGATGAACCCCATCGGCTTGATTGCCATGGGCATCGCCTTGGCGGCAGGGATGATCATCGCCCATTGGACGCCGATTTCGGCGTTCTTCGCCGGGCTCTGGCAGCGGCTTGCGCCGATCGTGCTGCCGATGGTCGAGTTCTTCAAGACGATGTTCGCCTTTACCCCGATGGGGCTGGTGATCAGCAACTGGGGCCCGATCAGCGGCTTTTTTGGCGCGCTCTGGAATGTGATCGTGGCGGCGGCAACGCCGGTCATTGGTTTCATGCAGACGCTGTTCGCTTGGTCACCCTTGGGTTTGATTGTTGCCAATTGGGCGCCCCTGACCGGGTTGTTCGCGGCGATCTGGGATCTGCTCAAGGCCTTGACCGTGCCAGTGATGGATGCTCTGAAAGGCCTTTTCGACTGGACGCCGTTGGGACTGATCATGGCCAACTGGGGCACGATCGGAGAAGTCTTCGCTGGGATCTGGGAGGGCGTCCGCAATCAGGTGGCGATCATGCTGGCGGTGTTCAGCGGCCTGTTCGACTGGTCGCCCATCGAGGGCCTCACCCAACAGTGGGGGCCGGTGGGCGAGTGGTTCAGCCAGTGGTGGGACAAGCTGCAGGGCGTGATTGCACCGATCAAGGCGTTCTTCAATGGCGGCTTCGGTGAACTCATCACCACGTTCACTGGCAAGGTCGAAGGACTGACCGAAGCGCAGCGCGCCACCAATGCCGAAGGCAAGGGTGAGCTGGCGCCGGCTTTTTTTGGCGGGGCCAGCGAGCAGCCTCCGGTCCTGTCGTCCAGCCTGGCGCCAGCGTCCGCCAACGGGCCAGCGAAAACCTCGCTGGCGCCGGGTGCGTTGCCGCAAACCTCCAGCGCCCTGGTACAACAAAGCGCCGCCAACAACCGCACGCAACTCGAAGGCGGCCTGACTGTGCGCTTCGAAAACGCGCCGGCCGGGTTGCGCGCCGATCCGCCTCAGACCAATCAACCGGCCTTGGCGGTGAGTTCGCGCATCGGCTATCGCTCACTTTCCACAGGAGGCTCCAATGAGCTGGCGTGATCGTTTGTTGCCGGCGTCGTTTCGTGGCGTCGGGTTCTGGGTCGATCAGGCGAAAACCCCGGTCGGCCACAAGGGCCAGTTGCATGAATATCCACAACGCGACCAGCCGTTTTTCGAGGGGCTCGGCCAGCAGGCGAAGACTCATGAGTTGACCGCGTTCATCGTCGGCCCCGATTGCCTGGAGCAGCGCGACAAGCTGCTCAAGGCTTTGGAGCAGGGCAGCGGTGAACTGGTGCATCCATGGCTGGGGCGCCTGCAAGTCAAGGTCGGCGAATGCGACATGACCCAGACCCGTCAGGACGGCGGGCTGGTGACGTTCGCCCTGAAGTTCTATCCCGACCAGCCGTTGCAATTTCCCTCGGCCACGATCAACAGCCAGAAACTGCTGCTGGTCTCGGCCGACAGCTTCCTCGGTTCGGCGGTGCGGCGCTTTGAAGACGCCATGACCTTGATCAAGGCCGCACGGATCGGCATCGCGGACCTGCGCAACAGCCTCAAGGATATCTACGGCGTGATCGAGCAGGAGCTCAAGCCGTTGATCGAGACCTATCGGCAACTCAGCGATCTGGTCAAGGCGGTGAAAGAATTGCCCAAGGAAGTGGTGGCCGAGTTCAAGGGGTTGTTGGGCGACATCCGCGAACTGAAGGACTTTGCCCGTGACGGCTATCGCGGCGTGATTGCCAGCGTGTCGCAACAGGTGGAAGCCATTCGCAAGGCCGACGCGCCCAAACTCACCACCGGCAAGGACACCACGGCGGCAGCCCAGGCCGTGGCCGACCTGGTGCAGGACACGCTGCTGGTGCAGGCCGCGCAATGGATTGCGGCGATGCCGGTGGCGGCGCCTGCGGTCAAGTTGGGGGCCACGCCGTCGGTGGCGCAACAGGCCGTGCAACCGGTCCAGCGCCGGGACGTGCCGGTGGCCGACGATGTGCTGGCCCTGCGCGATGCCCTTAACGATGCGATCTGGCAGGCCTCCCTCAAGGCAGATCCGGAGCACTACCAGGCGATGAACAACCTGCGCCAGCAAATGGCCGCGCACTTGACGGCGGTGGCGTCGTCGGGTGTAAGGCTGATCAACCTGTCGTTCAAGCAAAGCCTGCCGGCGCTGGTGGTGGCGTATCAGCAATTCGCCGATGCCACTAGGGTGACTGAAGTGACCCAGCGTAACGGCGTAGCCCATCCTGGTTTCCTGCCGCCCAATGACCTGAAAGTCTCGGGGGAGTAAGCCATGAACGAGCTCGACAACGCTGTCTCGCTTGCCGTCGGCGGGCTGGATTACGGCGGCTGGAAAAGTGTGGAAATCAGTGCGGACCTGGAGCGTCAGTTCCGCACCTTCAAACTCGACATCACCTGGCAATGGCCGGGGCAGACCCAAGCGGTGCCGATCCGTCCGGGCGATGAATGCCAGGTGCGCATTGGTGCCGACCTGGTCCTCAGCGGTTATGTGTTCAAGGCACCGGTCAGCTATGACGGTCGGCAGATCAGCCTGAGCATTGAAGGCGGTTCCAAGACCCAGGATTTGGTGGACTGCGCGGCGATCAACCGCCCGACGCAATGGCGCGGGCAAACGGTGTTGAGCATCGTCCAGGCTCTGGCGTCGCAATACGGCGTGGGGGTCATCAGTGAAATCCCTGAAACCGCGCGGTTGAGCGAACACAGCATCGTGCCGGGGGAAACGGTTTTTCAATCCATCGACCGCTTGCTGACGTTGTTCCGGGTGTTCTCCACCGATGACGCGCAAGGGCGGGTGCTGCTGGCCAAACCCGGCAGCGGCGGGCGGGCCAGTGATGTGTTGGAGCTGGGTAAGAATATTCTTTCGGGCAACGCACCGATGGACTACAGCCAGGTGTTCTCCGAATACCGGGTCATCGGCCAGCACAAGGGCAGTGACCAGCAGAGCGGGGCGGCGGTGAGCGAAGTCTCTGGCACCGCCACCGACTTGAGTTTCAAGCGCAAGCGGGTGACGGTGATCAGCGAGAGCGCGCAGTTGACCTTCGAACTGGCCCAGCAACGGGCCGATTGGGAAAGCGCCATCCGCACCGGCAAGGCCCTGACCACCACCTACCGCGTGCAGGGCTGGCGCCAGGCCAATGGCGACTTGTGGCGGCATAACACCTTGGTGCGGGTGATCGACCCGGTGCTGGGGTTCGACGGTGACATGCTGATTTCAAAAGTGACGTACTCGCTGTCGGCACAAGGCTCCGTCACTACCCTGCAAGTCGCGCCGCCGCATACGTTCGACGCCAACCCGCTGCCGCCCAAACCCTGAATCCGGCACCGATGCCTGCCCACCAGAGATCTCCTGTGGGAGCGAGCTTGCTCGCGATGGCGGTGTGTCAGTCAACATCTGTTTCGAATGTCAGACCGCTATCGCGAGCAAGCTCGCTCCCACAGTGTTCCGGGTTAGCCGCCCAATTGCTGTTAAACCCGATTCCGAAGGAAAACCTCAATGAGCCTACTGACCCGCCTCCTGGCGCGCGGCACTGTCGTGCTCGCCAATTCGGCCACCAAGTTGCAGTCGCTGCAAATGCGCCTCACCGCCGGCGAAGTGAACGACGACATGGAGCACTTCGAACCCTACGGCTTTACCAGCAACCCGTTGGCCGGTGCCGAGGGCATTGCCACGTTCCTGGGGGGCGACCGTTCCCATGCCGTGGTCCTGGTGGTCGCCGATCGCCGCTTCCGCCTCCAGGCCCTGGCCCCGGGCGAAGTGGCGCTCTACACCGATGAAGGCGACAAGCTCCACTTCAAGCGCGGCCGTGTCATCGACATCCAGACCGCGACCTTGAACATCCGCGCCAGCAGCGCGGTGAACATCGACAGCCCGGTCATCAACCACACCGGCAAGATCGTTTCCCAGGGCGACCAGATCGCCGGCGGCATCAGCCAGATCAAACACGTGCATGTTGGTGTACAGGCCGGCAACGGTCAGACCGGTGCACCGGCGGGAGGCCAATGATGTTCATCAGCCAGAACCTGCATGCCGCACTGACGCGCTCGGTGCTGATCAGTCTGTTCACCTGGCGCCGCGCCGCTGACGACGATGCCGTCGATGACGAGGAACGTTTCGGCTGGTGGGGCGACACCTTTCCTACCGTTGCCGACGACCGCATCGGCTCGCGGCTGTGGCTGTTGCGACGGGTCAAGCTGACCCGCCAAACCCAGCTCGACGCCGAATTCTATGCCCGCGAAGCCTTGCAATGGCTGATCGACGACGGCCATTGCAGGGGCATCGACATCATCAGCGAACGCCTCGACGCCCAGCGCCTGAACCTGCGCACGGTCCTGACCCTGGCTGACGGCGAGCGCCTGGACATCAACCCCGATAACAGTTGGCAGGTGACCTATGCCGTTTGAAACCCCTTCGCTGCCGGTGCTGATCAAGCGCGCCAAAAGCGACCTGGCCAGCGATTCGCTGCGCCAGTCCGATGCCCAAGTGCTGGCCCGCACCCTCGGTGGCGCCGCCTATGGCTTGTATGGCTACCTGGACTGGATCGCCGAGCAGATCCTGCCGGACAAAGCCGATGAGTCCACCCTTGAACGCATCGCTGCCCTGCGACTGAACCAGGCGCGCAAAGCGGCTCAAGTGGCCGGCGGCAATGTCAGCTTCAGCGCTACGTCCGGTGCAGTGCTGGATGTCGACACGCTGTTGCAATCGACGGATGGCCGTACGTACAAAGTGACCACCGCCCGCACCACCAGCAATGGCTTGAACACCGCCACCATCGCCGCGCTGGACGCTGGCAGCCTGGGCAATGCCGACGCCGGCCTGGTGCTGACGCCCGTTCAACCGATCCTCGGTATCGGCAGTAGCTTCACCGTGCTGGCCCCAGGGCTGACCGGCGGTGTCGCCCGGGAAAGCCTCGAGTCGCTGCGGGCCAGGGTGATCCGTTCCTATCGCGTCATTCCTCACGGCGGTTCGGCCCAGGATTATGAAACCTGGGCCCTGGAGTGCCCTGGCATTACCCGTGCGTGGTGCCGGGGCAGCTACCTGGGACCGGGTACTGTCGGCCTGTTCGTGATGCGGGACGACGATCCGCAACCGATCCCCAACGCCGAACAATTGGAAGAGGTGCGGACTTACATCGAGCCCTTGCGTCCGGTGACCGCCGAGTTGCACGTGCTGGCGCCGACGCAACTGCCGGTGAACTACAGGCTGCGCATCACCCCGGACACCAGTGCCGTGCGGGCCGCCATCGAGGCGCAACTGCGCGACTTGCACAATCGTGAAGCTGGCCTCGGCGAAACGCTGTTGCTGAGTCATATCGCTGAAGCCATCAGCAGCGCCACCGGCGAAACCGACCACAAACTCAGCGCGCCTATCGCCGATGTCGTCGCCGCCAGCAACCAGTTGCTGACGTTCGGAGGCTGCACATGGCTGGAATAAGAACCGCCGAGCAGTACCAGGCCCAACTGCGCAGCCTGCTGCCCAGCGGCCCGGCCTGGGATCCGGAGCGCGTGCCGGAACTGGACGAAGTGCTGCAAGGTATCGCCCAGGAGCTGGCCCGCCTCGACGCCCGTGCCGCCGACTTGCTCAACGAAATGGACCCGGCGGGCGTGAGTGAGCTGGTGCCGGATTGGGAGCGGGTGATGAACCTGCCTGATCCGTGCCTGGGCGCCACGCCGTTGTATGACGATCGTCGCTTGGCGGTGCGTCGGCGGTTGTTGGCGGTCGGTAGCCAGGCCATTGCCTATTACGTGGAAATCGCAAAGAGCCAGGGCTACCCCAACGCCACCATCACCGAACTCAAGGCCCCGCGCATGGGCCGCGCACGGTTCGGCGAGGCTCACTTTGGCACTTGGCAGGCGCAATTCATGTGGACCCTCAATACCGGCGGCCGCCTGCTGTTGGGCCGGCGTTTTGGCGCCAGCTATTGGGGTGAACGTTTTGGCGTCAACCCGGGCTCGGCCCTGGAGTGCCTGATTCACCGCAGTGCACCGGCGCATACCAAGGTTCACATTAATTATGACTAGGGAGTAAACGGATGGATTATCCGAAGAGTGTGCCCAGCGCCGGGTTGGTGAATGGGAAGTTCGTGGATGAAAACCCATTGACCGGGACGCCGGGGTCGTTGATTCCGGCGGCTTGGGGAAATGGTGTAACGCAGGAGATTGTGAATGTCATCAAGGCGGGGGATCTGACCCCAGATGAAACCCAAAACGATCAACTGCTCGAGGCGATTCAGTCAGTCACCGCCAAGGGCTGGAACCAGGACCTCGCGCTTCCGATCGCCGCTTTACCGCTGCCAACGATTGCAACAGCGGACGCCCGCTTGGCGATAACGCCAATGGCGCTGTCCACCAGCGGCGGTCGTGTCTCGATTCCGGCGGGTGTGTACGTCAGCATCGGACAAGAAGTGGTGAGTGGGCGCTTGGGTCGATCACGGACTTACATGACGGCGGCCTGGAGCAGCGTCGATTTGTTGCCCAGCGCCAGTTATTTTCTACGAGCGCAAGTCATAGGCGGTGCGCTGACGTTCTATATGCAGCGTGGAAGCCTGTATGACCTCCCGCCGGAGTCCTTGAAGGGGACTGTCAACGGCGCGTCCGGCGGCGGGTTTCCATCCACCCCCCTGGACATGTGCGTGGCCTGGGTGATGACCGGGGCGCCGGGCTCCTTGCCGATCATTCGCGCGATCTACAACCGTGCTCGATTGACCTGGACTCAAACGGTAAATGGCAATGGAGTGGTATATCTGCCGTTGGATCCCCACGCCCGTGCAGCACGGCTTGTGGTGGGTAATCCGACACCCGCGCCGAACGTCGTGACCTCGCTGTCGTTTGTTCAGGCTGGGTGGGTTGGGGGTAATTACAGCTATCTGACACCCACGTTACAAAGTATCGGCAACCAAGCGGGGGGCTGGAGCAGCCCATACATGTGTGTGTTGCTCTCCAACAACGTTGTCAACGACGTTGCGGTATCTACCGTCACAGCCAGTTTTGATCACGCTCAATCTCGCTCGCTTTGGCAGTGCTTTCAGGCGGAGCACACATTGGGGGTTACCAATGCCGAGAGTGACGAGCTGTTGCTGAGCATGGGTATCAAGGAGCACCAGGCCCTGACGGATTACAGCGTGGGCATCGGCGTCAATTTTATCAACGCAGTCAATGTTCACCTGTCCTGGGAGCTGATCCGATGAAAGTCATTCAAGAACTGCACCAGTACGAAGATGGACTTCGCCCGCCTGCACCTTCTTTCGCCCATACCTGGGAGGACGGCACCTGGGTGCTGAGTGTAGAGAATGCCGCCGAGCAATCGCGCCAGGAGGCCGAACGCCTGTGCGCCAAAGTCGATACCGCTGCCGACAGCGCCCGTCGCACGCTGGCCGGTGATCCACTGCGCGCCCTGGAATACCAACAAGCCGCCCTGGAGGCGCAGGTCTTCAAGGATCAGGGCTACCCGAAAAAAGCGGTGCCGTTGTCCGTTTCCGCTTGGGTCGTCAAAGGCCGCACCGTCAGGCAGGCGGCGGATCAGATTCTCGCCAAGGCTGCCGAATTCGAAGCGAACCTGCTGGCACTTCGCGAGCTCCGCCTCAAGGCCAAGACACAGATCCGCGCGCACATGGCCAAAGGCAAGGCGGATCTTGCGACTCAAGCCGCTGATGACGTGCTCGCGACCCTCCGAGCGCTACCTCCTCACGCTTGAGCCCCTTCTCATAGAGAGAAATAAAACATGGATTATCCAAAAAGTGTTCCCAGCGTCGGGCTGGTGAACGGTCGGTTCGTGGATGAAAATCCACTGGCGGGCACGCCTGGGTCGTTGATCCCTGCGGTATGGGGGAACAGTGTCACTCAAGAAATCCTGGGCGTGATCTCCTCGGCTGGCATGACGCCGTCCGAAGCGGATAACGGCCAGTTGATCAAAGCACTACAAACCATTCTCGGGCGTAGTAGTCCGATGCGCTCAGTCATCACGCGGCTCACGGCATCCAAGGTGTTGGCCGCCGATGAGCTGGGTCTGGTGTTGATCGATGCAAGTGCGGGTGCAAGCACTGTAACTCTACCCGCTGCCAATGCGACGCTCGGTGTTCGCGATGTGATTGTGCGACGTGTGGATAACAGTGGTAACCGTCTGACGGTGCGCGCTTCCGGTAGCGACCGGATCCGATTTCATACCCACTTGGCGGCCAGCGGCTATCCATTCCTGGTGTTGATGGGCAGTGGCGACTGGTGGCATTTGCGCAGTGATGAAATTGGAGCTTGGTGGCCGGTGAGCCGGTTTGATGCAACGGCGCTGGGGCGGGTTTCTTTCGAGAGTACGCGCCAAGTCATTCCGGGTGGGTATGCGGTGCTTAACGGAAACCTATTGGTGCGTAGCGATTGGCCGTGGTTGTGGGATCACGCGCAATTGTCCGGTGCGTTAGTGAGCGAAGCCAGCAGGCCGGGGAATGAAGGCGCATGGACTAGCGGTGATGGGGCGACGACTTTTCGGATTCCCGATATTCGCGGCGAATTCTTGCGCGTGTTGGATGAGGCACGAGGGGTGGATATTGACCGTGCGGCGGGCAGCAGACAGATGTATGCCCTTGAAAGCCACAACCACTATTTGCCCACCAGCTCGGGTAGTGCCAATCGCCCTGGTCCTGCTATCGCTGATGCGTCTTGGGACGTCACCCGTGACGTCAATGCTGCGCCTGCAACAGGGATAGTCGGTACGACTTATCCCAATCCCCTGTTTTTTTCCAGTCCAGAGATAATAGGCAATATCGGGAGTTTCAGCACTGAAACCCGTCCCAGGAATATCGCCTATCCCGCCCGAATCAAGCTGATCTGAGGTGACTATGTTTATTTACCTGTTTGATGACGCCGGTGTTTTATCGGGTCCGGTAGACCTTGTCGTAACCCCTGGGATGGGCATTCAAATCCCCAGTAACGGCATCCAACTTTCTTTCGAACTACCCTCGGCCCAAGAACATCATTCCTGGGTCATGGTGAACGGTGTTCCGAGAGAAATGGTGGACTGGCGTGGTTCGGTGTATCGCAAGGACAACGGCGCTCTTCTGGCGTGGACCGAGTTCGGTGAGTTGCCAGATACCTACACAGCCGAACCTTGGCCGGGTAGTTACCATGTGTGGCGAGAGAACATGTGGGTATTTGACGAGGCGCTACAGCGGGCTGATCTCAAACTCGAAGCTTTGGCAAAACGCGATAAATTACTGCGTGCGGCCGTTCAAAAAGTTGCTCCCTTCCAATACGCCGAAGACATCGGCGACGCGAGCGATCAGGAACAACTGGCGCTCATGGAATGGAAGCTCTATAGCGTTGAATTGAATCGCATCCAGCATCAGGCCGGTTTTCCTACCGATATCAACTGGCCTGTCATGCCTGAGCCTGCCGCTTAAACCCCCCACGGCAGAACATAAAAACTTCCTTAATTTATCGTGCCACTGCGCATTAACGGTGAGGCTTTATATCGCCTTCATTTTGATCGCTGGGCAGTCAGGAGCGAAAAGTTGGATTATCCAAAAAGTGTGCCCAGTGCAGGTCTGTCGAACGGCAGGTTCGTGGATGAGGATCCCTTGGCGGGTACGCCGGGTTCCTTGATTCCCGCCAGTTGGGGCAATGGTGTGACGCAGGAATTGCTGAGTGTCATTCAAGCCGCAGGACTAATACCGTCGGAACAATTGGATAACCAGTTGTTGACGGCCTTGCGCAGCAGCGGATTATTCACCACGGCTCCCCAGTTTGATAACGATAGATCCGTGGCGACCACGGAGTTTGTAAAACGCAGCGGTGTTCAATATTCCGGCTTCTCCGTGTACGCCGTCAGTACAGCGTTGACACAGGCCCATATTGGCGGAGCCATCAGTTTTGCCAGTACTACGGCAATCAACGTCACGCTGCCCAATACGGTAGGAATCACCCATGGAGCGACGCTTACACTGATCAACGTAGGGGCCGTCGTGAACGTATCGACAGCCTCGTCTGCCGATACGTTAGGACCTTCATCCTCAACGCTTGGCCCAATCGATTTGGGCCGTGGTGAAACGGCGGAATTCGTCAAGCTGGACAATCAATGGCGGTTGCTCGGCGGTACCGTTCTTCTGAAATATACCTCGTTGTTTTCAGGCCAGTTGGGCAATCCGGGTTACCAAAAGTACGCGAGCGGAAACATCGATCAGTGGGGTTACGGTACAACCGACGCCAACGGAGAAGTGTTCGTTACGTTCCCGATCTCATTCCCCAATGCTTTTGTTTCGGTTGTTGCGAACCATGTAGGTGGTGATGGAGCCATGGTGATTATGGTAGGCGGAACCGCCACCCGCCAAGGCGTGCGCCTGAAAGTCCGAGACTATTCTGGACACTTCAGTGCGGGATGGGGCGTTACCTATTTTGCGAAGGGTTATTGAATGAATGAATTCACTTTGTTGTTCAGTCCAAGCACTTGCGGAGCGTATGTTCCCGGTATCAATGTTTCTGATATTCCCGATGATGTCATCGAAATTCCTCGGGCTTACTGGCTGTCGCTGCTTCAGCAACTCGCCATCTCGCCCAAGCGTGTTTCGGCCAACCCTGACACCGGTTATCCCGTTCTCGTTGCCCCAGCCGCTCTGACATCGGCCCAGGCTTCAGAAAATGAATACGCGTGGCGCAACGCCCAGCTCACGGCAACAGACCGCCTCGTTGCAAGGGATCGCGACGAAATGGACGACGGCGGCGGTACGACATTGGACCAAACACAGTACACACAGCTCCAGGCTTATCGCCGGGCGCTGAGGGATTGGCCGCAGGATGAGCACTTTCCAGCCACTGAATATCGTCCGGTTGCGCCGTCCTGGCTGGCCGGACACCTTTGATCATGCACTTGCGATGACCTGAACATGGACCTTACGCAACAGCAACTCATCAACATCATGCCCAACGCCCGCGCCCAAGCGGGCGTTTTTATTTCCGCACTGAACACCGCCATGTCCCGCCATGGTATCGACACACCCAAACGCATCGCCGCGTTCCTGGCCCAGGTCGGTCATGAGTCGGGACAACTGCGCTATGCACGCGAGCTGGGCAGTGAGCAATACCTGAGCAAATACGATACCGGAACCCTGGCCGTTCGCCTGGGCAACTCGCCCCAGGCGGACGGTGACGGCCAGAAGTATCGCGGTCGAGGACTGATCCAGATTACCGGCCGTGACAATTACCTTCGCTGCAGTCAGGGGCTGTTCGGCGACGAACGCCTGATGGCTTTGCCTGAGCTTCTTGAGCAGCCGCAATGGGCCACCGAGTCCGCCGCTTGGTTCTGGGAGCAGAACGGCTTGAACGAACTGGCCGACCGCGATCAGTTCAACACCATCACCCGGCGCATTAATGGCGGTTTGAACGGCCTGGAGGACCGCCTGCAATTGTGGGCGCGGGCGAGGGCGGTGTTATGCCAACCTTCGACCTGATGCCTTTTTCGTCTCGCACCCTGGGCATTGTTGTGTTGCTCGCGCTGCTGGCCGGCGGTTCGGCGATGCTCGCGTGGCGGTTCCAGGACTGGCGTTACGGACAGCAGTTGGCCCGACTCGCACAGTCCCACGCCGAGACGCTTAATCAAATCACCCAAGCGGCCGCGACGCTGCAGAAGGCCGAGCAGGACAAACGCCGGGCCTTGGAACAGCAACTCTCCGCCAGCGAACAAACCCATTACCGAGCCTTGAGCGATGCCCAACGTGACCAGGATCGCCTGCGCGATCGCCTTGCTACTGCCGATGTCCGGCTGTCAGTCCTCCTCGACGCCGACGATGTTGCCGCCGGTTGCGCAATGCCTGCCACCCCCCGCGCCGGCGGCGTGGATCATGGAGGCGCGAGAGCCCGACTTGACCCGGCGCATGCTCAACGAATTATCGCCATCACCGACGCCGGTGATCGCGGACTGATTGCCTTGCAGGCTTGTCAGGCCTATATCAGAGCGCTGGATCGGTAATCCGCCAAGCCTTGCAAGCTTCCATTGCTCGTGTACGGTAGGCCTCAATTGTGTGGAATCAGGAGAGCACCATGGACGACATCACCGAACTGGCCGCTGAGCTGGGCAGGCGCCTGCAGCTGCTCAATGCCCACGTCACCACGGCCGAGTCCTGCACGGGCGGCGGGATTGCCGAGGCGATTACCCGAGTTCCCGGGAGTTCGGCCTGGTTCGAGGCCGGTTTCGTCACCTATTCCAATCGCCAGAAGACCCAGCAGCTGGATGTGCCGGCCGAGTTGTTCGAGAAGGTGGGGGCGGTCAGCCGCGAGGTGGTCGAGGCCATGGTGCGAGGAGCCCAGCAAAAAAGCCTGGCGCGTTTTGCCGTGGCGGTCAGCGGTGTAGCGGGGCCGGACGGGGGTTCTCCGAATAAACCGGTGGGCACCGTTTGGCTGGCCTGGGGTGTTGGCGAGGCGGTGATCAGCGAGCAGCGTTTCTTTGCAGGTAACCGCGACGAGGTCCGCCGACAAACGGTGAAGGCCGCGCTAGACGGGCTGCTGCAACATGCCGCTGTAGAAATCTCAAATCAGGGGTAGGCGATCCTCAATCGCTGTGGAATAATACTGGCTACTTATACAGGTGTTGGCCGTCAGGCCTTATTGATTACGTGAGGACTTTAATGGACGACAACAAGAAGAAAGCCTTGGCTGCGGCCTTGGGTCAGATCGAACGTCAATTCGGCAAGGGTGCCGTAATGCGTATGGGCGATCAGGACCGTCAGGCTATTCCTTCCATCTCCACCGGCTCCCTGGGCCTGGACATTGCGCTTGGCATCGGCGGCCTGCCAAAAGGCCGAATCGTTGAAATCTACGGTCCTGAATCCTCCGGTAAAACCACACTGACCTTGTCCGTGATCGCCCAGGCCCAAAAAGCCGGCGCGACCTGCGCCTTCGTCGACGCCGAACACGCCCTGGACCCGGAATACGCCGGCAAACTGGGTGTCAACGTCGACGACCTGCTGGTTTCCCAGCCGGATACCGGCGAACAGGCCCTGGAAATCACCGACATGCTGGTGCGTTCCAACGCGGTTGACGTGATCATCGTCGACTCCGTGGCGGCACTGGTGCCAAAGGCTGAAATCGAAGGTGAAATGGGCGACATGCACGTGGGCCTCCAGGCTCGCCTGATGTCCCAGGCCCTGCGCAAGATCACCGGTAACATCAAGAATGCCAACTGCCTGGTGATCTTCATCAACCAGATCCGTATGAAGATCGGCGTGATGTTCGGCAGCCCGGAAACCACCACCGGTGGTAACGCGTTGAAGTTCTACGCCTCGGTTCGCCTGGACATCCGCCGTACTGGCGCGGTGAAAGAAGGTGATGAGGTTGTCGGCAGCGAAACCCGCGTCAAGGTCGTGAAGAACAAGGTGGCTTCGCCGTTCCGTCAGGCCGAGTTCCAGATTCTTTACGGCAAGGGCATCTACCTCAATGGCGAGATGATCGACCTGGGTGTGCTGCACGGTTTCGTCGAGAAGTCGGGCGCCTGGTATGCCTACAACGGCACGAAGATCGGTCAGGGCAAGGCCAACTCGGCCAAGTTCCTGGCGGACAACCCGGAAGTCGCCGCCGCCCTTGAGAAGCAACTGCGTGACAAGCTGTTGAGCCCGGTTGCAGACGTCAAGGCAGTGGCCAACCGCGAGCCCGTTGACGACCTGGCTGACGCTGACATCTGATCGATCCGATGACCGCCGTACTCGATACCCTCGTCGCGGTGCGGCGAACCGCGATGGACCTGCTCGCCAGACGCGAGCACGGTCGAGTCGAGCTGACGCGTAAACTGCGTCAGCGCGGCGCTCCCGATGAGTTGATCGACACGGCCCTCGACCGTTTGACTGAAGAGGGCTTGCTGTCGGAATCCCGTTACCTGGAAAGCTTTGTCTCTTATCGCGCCCGCTCCGGTTATGGTCCTTTGCGCATTCGTGAGGAGCTGGGCCAGCGCGGTTTGCAACGCCCGGATATCGAGCTCGCCTTGCGCGAAAGTGGTATCGATTGGCAGGAGCAACTGACGGACACCTGGCGTCGCAAGTTCTCAGGACATTTGCCCATCGATGCACGGGAACGAGCCAAACAAGGGCGTTTCCTGGCGTATCGAGGCTATTCCATGGAAATGATCAACCGCTTGTTCAGCGGTCGCGGTATGGATGACTAAACAAAAAACGGCCCGCTATTTCGATAGCGGGCCGTTTTTTTATGGGCTCAGGTTACTTTGATCGGGTTCCATGTGAGGGGATGGGGCTTTTGGGCGGGCTGGGCCCAGTTTTCCGACAAGTTGATGTAGTCCACCAGCTCCCTCAAGCGGCCGTGGTCGCGGGCGTTGAAGGCAAACGCCAGTCGTGTCAGATGACTGAAACGGGCCTCATCGTGCTCCTCGCCGCTGTAGTCATGCTGATGAAAGCAGTCGTTCAGGCACAGGTCGGCAAAATCTTTCTGCATCTGCTGCAGTGCCTGTTCGCTTAGCTTGTGATTCATGCGGATTACGAACTGATGCTTGAGCCAGCGACTGGAGTGAAAGTTGCGGTAGAACTGATTGATCTCTTCCACGGCTTCTTCGGCGTTGTACACCAAACGCATGAGCTTCATGTCAGTGGGCAGGATGTAGCGGTTCTCCTCCAATTGCTCACGAATAAAGTGCAGGGCTCCTTGCCAGAACTTGCCCCCGGGAACATCCAGCAGGACCACCGGTACCAGCGGGCTTTTACCGGTCTGCACCAACGTCAGGACTTCCAGCGCCTCATCAAGCGTGCCGAAACCGCCAGGGCAGAGCACCAGTGCGTCGGCCTCTTTGACGAAAAACAGTTTGCGGGTGAAGAAGAAGTGGAACGGCAGCAGGTTCGGCGTGCCTTCAACGGTCGGGTTTGCGTGTTGCTCGAAAGGCAAGGTGATATTGAATCCCAGGCTGTGGTCGCGTCCTGCGCCTTCATGGGCGGCGGCCATGATGCCTCCGCCAGCGCCGGTGATGACCATCATGTCCGAGCGGGCCAGTGCCGCCCCCAGCTCTCGGGCCAGGCCATACAGCGGATGTTCGATGGGCGTTCGGGCCGAGCCGAAGACCGTGACCTTGCGGCGGCCCTTGAACTGTTCGAGTGTACGGAAGGCGTGCTCCAGTTCCCTCAGGGCTTGTAGCGTGATCTTGGCATTCCAGCGGTTGTGATCTTCCTGGGCCATGCGCAGCACAGTCAGGATCATGTCGCGGTAAATGGGGAGGTTGGGGCTGTTGGGGGACACCAGGTTGAGTTGCTCTTCGACCTTGCGGGTGAGGTCGTGGCCATGGTTCTCAAAATGACGACTGAGCAGGTCATTCGGTTTGTAAGGCATTCAACTTCTCCTTCTTAACAGAACCCTGGCCCGAACGAGAGATTCGTCAGGGCTACGACACTCCGTGTGTCGTTGCCGGCCCAGGCCCGTGCCTGGACGTTCGACCTGGCTCGACGCGGTCTGCAGCAAAGCGATCAAGCCATCCAACAGGTTCCGTTTTTCCCTTGGATGAAAAACAATCACACGACAAGGTGCTGGCAGGGCAGCCTCTTTCTGCCCGATGAAAAGAGATACTTCTGAATCTAGCTGATCTTCGCAACCTTGATCATGGCGCTCAAAAGTAACCGTTGGCAACCGCTGATACAGGCGCTGAACTATCGCGCCGCTCGTCAGATTGCCGGCCGGGTGCGTGCCGCTCTGATTTACTGATAACAAGCGTGCCAATGCAATTTGACGCCCAGGGCTGGGTGCCACGTGATGGATTTAAGCGGATCGGGCATGGAGGCGGGAGAAATGACCAGGGTGACTCTGGAGCTCGACAGGCAGTTGTACCTGATGCTGCGGGAATCGGCACAGGCCAATCGGGTGAGTCTTGAGGAAGAATGCTGTCGTCGGCTGGGAGGGCGAGCGTGGCGCTCGCGTTACTTGCAGGCGCTGGTGGCAGAGTTGCGCGCCGACGATGAGCAGCGGCGCGCGAGCTCGGGTTGATTACTTCTTCGTCTTGGCGGGTTTCGGGCAATCCGATTCCTGGAAGCGCTCGGTCGCGACCGGGCGGTTGGTCTTAACCTCGGTGAACTCATAGCGCATCGTTGCACCCTTGGCCATCAACTTGCGGAAGCCCGGATTGGTGCACACCGTGGAGCCCAACTGGAAATACACGGCCTTGGGGTCTGCGCGCATTTTCTGGGCATGACTGCTTTGCACGCTGAGATGGTTGATCAGCTCGGTGCCTTCGACGGTATAGCCCTGGTCGAGAATGTCTTCGCTGATCGCCCGCGGCGTACCGACGCTACTTTCCTTGGCAACGTTCTGCAGCATCTTGTTCAGTTCGAGTTCTTTCAGCGAAGCAGCCTGAGCGCTGAAGGACGTCGCCAGCAGAACGGCAACGGTAGGGACGATAAGGCGCAGCATGAAACTCTCCTGGTTCAGTGACTGGTGGTTCGACCGATCACATGACTGTGCGTTCAGTGGCCGGGAATTATAGGGGAGCCCGGGTGGACGGTACAGGCACGTGCGCTCTGGTAGACTGCCGGCCTTTATTGCCCTGCCGAGTGTTGTTCGTGTCGAGTTTTCCTGTCTGTCGGCGTTGCCCACGATGAATCACGCCCCTAACGCCGTAGCCCGCCTGCGCGACCAGCGCATGGATGAGGGGATCAGGCCGATTCAGGCCCGTGGTTGGCGCGCGCCCCGTTGCAGCGCCTGCCGCGTGATCGAAAGCCATTGCCTGTGCGCCTGGCGTCCTAGCGTCGAGACCCGCTCCGGGGTCTGCCTGATCATGACCAGCAAGGAAGTGTTCAAGCCGAGCAACACCGGTTGGCTGATTGCCGATGTGGTGCGTGACAACCACGCGTTCATCTGGTCGCGCACCGAGGTCGATGAACAACTGCTGGCGCTGCTGAACGATCCGCAATGGCAACCGTACCTGGTGTTTCCGGGCGAATACGTCGAGCCATCGCGGGTCACCCACACGGTTGACCTCGATCAGTCCAGGCGCCCGCTGTTCATTCTGCTGGATGCGACCTGGACCGAGGCGCGGAAGATTTTCCGTAAAAGCCCGTATTTCGACCGACTGCCGATCCTGAGCCTGCTGCCCGACAGGCTGTCGCGTTACCGCCTGCGCCGTTCGACCCGCAGCGAGCACCTGTGCACCGCCGAAGTGGCGGCGTTGTGTCTGGAGCTAGCGGGGGACAGCGACGCCGCGTCGGCCCTGGACGCCTATTTCGATGTGTTCAGCCAGCATTACCTGGGCGCCAAGGGCCAGCAGGAGGTGAACATCTCGACCCCGGCCCACGCCGAGTTGCAAGCCTTTATCCGTACGCCGCAAGCAGTATTGGCCCAATAGTGGCCCATACTGGACACTGTGGCGGTCGTGCTGCTTGACCACCCCGGCTTCGCTGGGCATGCTTGGCGCCGACCAGGGCGCCACCAATGTTTGAAACGCCGTGTTTGGCGTTGAATGTGTCCCTGTGGATGCCGCTGCACGGCGGTGTCTTGAGTTGTCTTGGCGAGGCGCGAATCATCGGGCCTGCCATTAAAAACAGGATCATTTTAAAAATGGCCACATACGAAATCCTGATTGCCGATGACCATCCGCTCTTTCGCAGCGCGTTGCATCAGGCAGTGACCCTGGGCCTCGGCCCGGCTGTCCGGTTGACGGAGGTGGCCAGTATCGCGGAACTGGAGGTCCAGTTGACGGCGAAGGCCGATTGGGACCTGGTGCTGCTGGACCTGAACATGCCCGGTGCCTATGGCTTTTCAGGGCTGGTGCTGTTGCGGGGCCAATACCCGCAGATCCCCGTGGTCATGGTCTCGGCCCAGGAAGAAGCCTCGGTGATGGTCAAGGCCCGGGAGTTCGGCGCCAGCGGCTTCATACCCAAGTCCAGTTCCCTTGAGATGATTCAGATGGCCGTGAAGGCAGTCCTGGACGGCGATGTCTGCTGGCCGCCCCAGGCGTTCGAAGCGGTGAGCGTGTCCGCGGAAGCCAAGGCCGCCAGCGAGGGGCTGGCCAGCCTCACGCCGCAGCAGTTCCGGGTGTTGACCATGGTCTGCGAAGGTTTGCTGAACAAGCAGATTGCCTACGAACTGAACGTGTCGGAGGCCACCATCAAGGCCCACGTCACGGCGATCTTTCGTAAACTGAACGTGCGCACCCGGACCCAGGCGGCCTTGCTGCTGCAACAACTTGAGTCAATTTCACCGTAGGCTTAGTGTTCCGGTTCACGCTTTTTTGACCGGGTTTGAATTAGCTTCCCCACTCCTTTTGATCAGTTGCCCACTCTATGTCACCTTTTAAAGGCCAGACCGGCCTGAAACGCATCCTCAACGCCTCCGGCTATTCCTTGGACGGGCTGCGTGCAGCTTTTGTCGGCGAAGCAGCTTTCCGTCAGTTGGTGCTGCTCAATGTCGTGTTGATTCCGTTGTCATTCTTCCTGAACGTCAGTCGTGTCGAGCAGGCGCTGCTGATTGCCGTGTGCCTGTTGGCATTGATCGTGGAATTGCTCAACTCGGCGGTGGAGGCGGCCATCGACCGCATCTCCCTGGAGCTGCACCCATTGTCAAAAAATGCCAAGGACATGGGCAGCGCCGCCCAGCTACTCGCCCTGACGATGATCGCGTTGGTGTGGGGCGTGGTGCTGTTGTAACGGCTCAGGCAATGGCCGGCAGCACGATTTCGTCGCTGCGCTGGGCCCCGGCGGTGAAAGCCCGGCACAGCTCGAGGAATTCGCGCATGGCCGAGGTCTGGTACTTCTGTTTATGCCAGATGAAATAAAACTGCCGCGCCAGGTCCATGTCCGGGGTTTCCACCGCGACAAGGCTGCCGCGGCGGAAGGCGTCGCGCAGGGCCAGGCGTGAGATGCAGCCAATGCCCAGGCCGGATTCCACGGCGCGCTTGATCGCTTCGGTGTGTTCCAGCTCCAGGCGGATATTCAATACGCTGCGGTGGTGGCGCATGGCTTGGTCGAAGGTCAGGCGTGTGCCGGAACCCTGCTCCCGCAGAATCCAGGCTTCATGGGTCAATTCCTCCATGGTCGCCTGGCCGCGCTTGGCCAGCGGGTGTTGAGGGGCGCAGAACACCACCAGTTCGTCCTCGACCCAGCTTTGCACTTCGATGTCCGGATGGCTGCAGTCGCCTTCGATTAGACCCAGATCAATTTCATAGTGGGCAACCTGGTGCACGATATTGGCAGTGTTCTGCACGTGCAGCTTCACCTGGCTTTCCGGATGGCGCTGCATGAAACCGCCGATCAACAAGGTCGCCAGGTAATTGCCGATGGTCAGCGTGGCACCGACCGCCAGTGAACCGAAGCCGGACTTGCCGTTGAGCAGGTCTTCGATTTCCTTGGCCTGGTCCAGCAGCGCCACGGCCTGGGGCAGCAGTTGTTTGCCCAGGGCATTGAGGCTCAGGCGCTTGCCGGCACGGTCGAACAACTGGCAGCTCGATTGCCGCTCCAGTTCGGTGATGGAGGTGCTGGCCGCCGACTGCGACAGATTGAGCTGGCCCGCAGCGCGAGACACGCTTTCCTGCTGGGCGACGGCGACGAAGACTTGAAGTTGACGGAGAGTAAATCGCATATCTATATAACCGATAACCCTTATCTTAATAATCCATTTAACAGATATTGTCGCCGCCATTAGAATGCGATGCAATTGCGCAGATTATCGGCGCGGGCATTATTCCCAGGAGTCCCCGTACATGAGCAACATGAACCACGAGCGTGTCCTCAGTGTTCATCACTGGAACGACACTCTGTTCAGCTTCAAGTGCACCCGCGATCCGGGCCTGCGCTTCGAGAACGGTCAGTTCGTGATGATCGGCCTGCAACAGCCCAACGGCCGCCCGCTTATGCGCGCTTACTCGATTGCCAGCCCGAACTGGGAAGAGCATCTCGAATTCTTCAGCATCAAGGTGCCGGATGGTCCGCTGACCTCCCAGTTGCAGCACCTGAAGGAAGGCGACGAGATCATCATCAGCAAGAAACCCACCGGCACCCTCGTGCTGGACGATCTCAAGCCTGGCAAGCATTTGTACCTGCTCAGCACCGGTACTGGCCTGGCGCCGTTCATGAGCGTCATCCAGGATCCGGAAACCTATGAGCGTTTCGAAAAAGTGATCCTGTGCCACGGCGTGCGTTACGTCAATGAAGTCGCTTACCGCGAGTTCATCACCGAGCACCTGCCGCAGAACGAGTTCTTCGGCGAAGCCCTGCGTGACAAGCTGATCTACTACCCGACCGTGACGCGCGAGCCGTTCGAGAACGAAGGCCGCCTGACCGACCTGATGCGCAGCGGCAAGCTGTTCAGTGACATCGGCCTGCCACCGATCAACCCGCAGGACGACCGCGCCATGTTGTGCGGCAGCCCGAGCATGCTCGACGAGACCAGCGAAGTGCTCAACAGCTTCGGCCTGACCGTTTCGCCGCGTATGCGCGAGCCGGGTGATTACCTGATCGAGCGGGCGTTTGTAGAGAAGTAAGCCTGTATGTGTGGCAGCAGATAGATCGCTATCGCGAGCAGGCTCGCTCCCACAGGGTTTGTGTTGAGTCATATTTTGTGAACAACCCAGATCAAGTGTGGGAGCGAGCCTGCTCGCGATGGCAGCGACTCGATCTCGCAGATGCCCACAAAAAAGCCCGCGCCGCCTGATGAAGGCCGCGCGGGCTTTTTCGTTTCCGGGTTTTATTCAGTCGCAGGAACGACTTCCAACACCCGAATCAACCCCGGCTGCGGGTAATGCCAACGAACGTCCAGGTCCCAGAACTGTGCGCCATATTCCCGCTCGGCGGTAGGCATCTGGTACGCCGGGCGTGGGTCTTGGGCCAGGCATTGTTCAATCAGCTCCACCAAGGGCTCTGCCAAGCGCGTGGCGTGTTCGCGCGCTTGAAGCAGGGCGGTGTCCGCCCATTGCACCGGAATCAATTCAGGCGCTGCGCTGGCGATGCTGTTGGAGGCCGAGCCGATGATGTCGGCGTAGGGCACGTAGGGCTTGATGTCGAGCACTGGCGTGCCGTCCAGCAAATCGATGCCCGAGATCCACAGGCGCCCGGCTTCGACCCGCTCCAGCTTCACCACCGATTGGCCGATGCCGTTGGGGCGGTGGGTGGCACGGGTGGCGAATACACCCATGGACTTGTTGCCGCCCAGGCGTGGCGGCCGCACTTTCAACCGTGGCTTGTCTTCCAGGGCCTGGTGGAACAGGAACAGCAGCCAGACATGGCTGACCAGCTCCAACCCCTGCACCGCCTCGCCCTGATCGAACGGCGCCACCAGCTCCAGCACACCACGTGCGGCCGGAGCCAGTTGCGGTTGGCGGGGGATGGCGAACTTCTCCTTGAAGCAGGAGCGGACGAAGCCGATGGGGGAGACGCTGTAAGTCACGGGGTGTCAGCCGCGAACGCGCAGCGTCAGGCCCTTGAGGAAGTTGCGCAGCAACTGGTCGCCACACGGCCGGTAGTTGGTGTGGCCGAATTTGCGGAACAGTGCACTCAGTTCCGGTTTGGACACCGGGAACTCGGCGGCCTTGAGGATCGCGTGCATATCGTCTTCCTTCAGCTCGAACGCCACCCGCATTTTCTTGAGGATGATGTTGTTGGTCACCGGCACTTCGATCGGCTGTGGCGGACGGCTTTCGTCCTTGCCACGCTTGAAGATCACCAGGCCATCGAGAAAATGCGCCATGACCTCGTCAGGGCAGAACACGAAGCCTTCTTCCTCGTCTTTCTTGAGGTAGCCCGTCAGGTCAGCCAGGGAGACGTCCAGGCCGCCCAGCTTGATGATCTCGATGACTTTCTTGTCGCTGATGTCGAGCATGTAGCGCACGCTGCGCAGTACGTCGTTGTGAATCATGTGTGCAGTCCTGATCAATCGGCAGTGGGCGCCCCGGTTCGGTGCGGCGCCGGAAAATTAGAATTTCTCTTTGGCAGACAGGTAGCGCCATTGGCCCAGCGGCACCTTGCCGATGGACACGCCGCCGATGCGAATGCGGCGAATGGCGACGACCTTGAGCCCGACCGCCTGGCAAAACAGAGCGATCACGCCGGGCTGCGGGTTTTTCATGGCGAAGCGCAGGCGGTTTTCGTTCTGCCAGCTGGCCTTGACCGCCGGCAGCTCCTTGCCCTTGTAGGTCAAGCCATGGTTCAGGCGATTGAGGCCATGGGCGACCATCTCGCCTTCGACTTCCACCACGTATTCCTGCTCGATCTTGGCGGCGTCGGCGGTGAGCTTGCGCAAGATCTTCCAGTCCTGGGTGAACACCAGCAGCCCGCTGGCGTTGGCCTGCAGGTCGGCGCTGGCGGTCAGGCGCAGGAAATGGCCCTTGAGCGGGCGTTTGCCGAAGCGGTGTTCTTCGCTCAGGGTCTGCGGGCCAAGGGAGGCCATCGCGGTGTCTACATCCATGCCAGCAGGTGCATTCAGCAGGAGGGTCACCGGCTCCGGCGCGGTGGCCTTGGCCTCGGGGTCGAGTTCGACTTTCTGGGTGCTGACCTTGAACTGCGGCTCATCGATTACTTCGCCATCCACGGTGACCCAGCCGCCCTCGATGAACAGCTCAGCCTCCCGACGGGAACAGCCGACGAGTTCGATGAGGCGTTTGGAGAGACGAATCGGGTCAGTCATGACGGGGGCCGTAACAAAAAGAGGGTGGGCATTGTACCTGCCTGGCGCCGGTTAATCGCGGGTCCATTTGCCTCATGCCGTTTTTAGCCGCGCCCAGCCTTCAGGTCGGGCTGCTTGTAGCGCATGTGCAGCAGTGGGTAGGGTTGGTTCATGCCATCTTTTGCCGAACGCCCAACCACTTCGAAGCCTTGCTTGAGGTAAAAGCCCAGGGCTTGCGGGTTCTGCTCGTTGACGTCCAGTTGATCGGCGTTCAGGTGTTCCATGGCGTAGCGCAGCAACTGCTTGCCCAGGCCTTGGCCACGGTGCTGTGGGTCGATGAAGAGCATCTCGACCTTGCCGGCCGCGACACCGGCGAAACCGGTGATCCGCAGGCGCGCGTCCCGGGTGCAAATGAGCATCACCGCATCCAGGTAGCGGGTGAGCACCAGGTTTTTCAGCAGCTCGATGTAGCTGTCCGGCAGGAAGTCGTGGGTGGCACGCACCGAGGCCTCCCAAACCTGGGTCAGTTCCTGATAGTCGCTCGGTTTCGGTGTGTGGATGACCGAATGCTGACGCATGCCCGCCTGTTCCTTGTGCTGGATGTCCTGGGTTTCTCCATACGATAGCCGTAAAAAAGCCCCGCATCTTGTAGCAAGAGCGGGGCTTTTCAATTTTTTACCGAGTTTCGCAAGAGCCTGTGGGAGCACAGCTTGCTCGCGATGGCAGAGCATCAGTCAACATTTGCAGTGGCTGACACTGCGCTATCGCGAGCAAGCTTTGCTCCCACAGGCCAACTGATCTGTTCAGCTCACAAATCAACCGATCTGCTCAGCCCACAAATCGTACTCATCGGCGTCGGTCACTTTGCACCAGACCTTGTCACCCGGCTTGAGGTTGCTGCCGTTGTCGATGAAAACGTTGCCGTCGATTTCCGGCGCGTCGAAGAAGCAGCGGCCCACGGCGCCTTGCTCGTCCACCTCGTCCACCAGCACTTCGATTTCACGGCCGATGCGCATTTGCAGGCGCGCCGAGCTGATGGCCTGCTGGTGCGCCATGAAGCGGTCCCAACGGTCCTGCTTGACGTCGTCCGGCACCACGTCCAGGTCCAGGTCATTGGCCGGTGCGCCTTCGACAGGGGAATACTGGAAGCAGCCGACGCGGTCGAGCTGGGCTTCGGTCAGCCAATCCAGCAGGTACTGGAAGTCTTCTTCGGTTTCACCGGGGAAGCCGACGATGAAGGTCGAACGGATGATCAGGTCCGGGCAGATTTCGCGCCAGTTCTTGATGCGGGCCAGGGTCTTGTCTTCGAACGCCGGGCGCTTCATGGCCTTGAGGACTTTCGGGCTGGCGTGTTGGAACGGGATGTCCAGGTACGGCAGGATCTTGCCGGCGGCCATCAGCGGGATCAGTTCGTCGACATGTGGATACGGGTAGACGTAGTGCAGGCGGACCCAGACGCCGAGGGTGCTGAGGGCTTCGCACAGCTCGGTCATGCGGGTTTTCACCGGCGCGCCATTCCAGAAGCCGGTGCGGTATTTCACGTCGACGCCGTAGGCGCTGGTGTCCTGGGAGATCACCAGCAGTTCCTTGACGCCGGCCTTGACCAGGCGCTGGGCCTCGTCGAGCACATCGCCCACCGGGCGGCTCACCAGCTTGCCGCGCATCGACGGGATGATGCAGAAGCTGCAGCTGTGGTTGCAGCCTTCGGAAATCTTCAGGTAGGCGTAGTGGCGCGGGGTCAGCTTGATGCCTTGCGGCGGCACCAGGTCGATCAGCGGGTTATGGTCCTGGCGTGGCGGCACCACGTCGTGCACGGCGTTGACCACCTGCTCGTACTGCTGCGGACCGGTCACGGACAACACGCTCGGGTGCACGTTGCGGATGTTGCCTTCTTCCACACCCATGCAGCCGGTGACGATGACCTTGCCGTTTTCCTTGATGGCTTCGCCGATCACCTCCAGGGACTCGGCCTTGGCCGAATCGATGAAGCCGCAGGTGTTGACCACGACCACGTCGGCGTCCTGATAGGTGGACACAACGTCATAGCCTTCCATGCGCAACTGAGTCAGGATGCGCTCGGAGTCGACCAGAGCTTTCGGGCAACCCAGGGATACGAAGCCAACCTTCGGATTGGCGGGCGCGGTAGTGGTGGACATGTCTAACCTCGGTGTAGGGGGATCGTCTCTTGCCGAGACAGGGCGCCTGGCGCGCCTCTGATCAAAAAGTGCGCAATTCTATCCATGGCCGACGCACTTGACCAGCTTTATACCGGGAAATGCGACGAGTGCTGCGCTATGCTTCGCGCCTTTGCGGCCAGCGGAATGTTCACAGTCAATCAATCATCTGTAACAGGAAGTAAGGCAGCACGAATATAAGGTCAAGCATAGTGCTTCTTTCCAGGAAGCTGGATCAGGTAACGGGAGTGTTGGATGGAGCAGGCAGAAAGTCGGGCGTCGGGTACCACGCACCGGGCAGCCAAGCCAATAAGCATGCTGGTGGCGGCGGCCGGAGTGGTTTATGGAGACATCGGTACCAGCCCGCTGTACACCATCAAGGAAGTGTTTTCCGGCCAATATGGTGTGCAGGTCAATCATGACGGCGTGTTCGGGATCCTGGCGCTGATTTTCTGGTCGCTGATCTGGGTGGTCTCGATCAAATACGTGCTGTTCATCCTGCGGGCCGACAACCAGGGCGAGGGCGGCATCATGTCGCTGACGGCGCTGGCCCGGCGGGCGTCTGCCTCCTATCCCAGGTTGCGCACTGTGCTGGTGATTCTCGGGCTGATCGGGGCCTCGCTGTTTTATGGTGACAGCATGATCACCCCGGCCATTTCCGTGTTGTCGGCTGTGGAGGGGCTGGAGGTGGCTTTCGATGGCCTGGAACGCTGGGTCGTGCCCATGTCGCTGGTAATCCTGGTGGGGCTTTTCCTGATCCAGAAGCACGGTACCGACCGGATCGGCAAATTGTTCGGGCCGGTGATGGTGCTGTGGTTCGTGGTGCTTGGAGGCTTGGGCATCCACGGCATCGTGCAACATCCCGAAGTGCTCAATGCCCTGAACCCTGCCTGGGGCGTGCGCTTTTTCGTCGTTCATCCGGGCGTAGGCGTTGCCATTCTGGGCGCCGTGGTATTGGCCTTGACCGGCGCTGAAGCCTTGTATGCAGACATGGGCCACTTCGGTCGCAAACCCATTGCGCGGGCCTGGTTTGCCCTCGTGCTGCCAGGGCTGGTGCTCAATTACTTCGGCCAGGGCGCCTTGCTGTTGGAAAACCCGGAGGCCGCGCGCAATCCGTTCTACCTGTTGGCGCCGGACTGGGCCCTGGTGCCGCTGGTGGTGCTCTCGACCCTCGCCACTGTGATCGCCTCGCAAGCGGTGATTTCCGGCGCATTCTCGCTGACGCGACAGGCCATCCAGCTCGGTTACATCCCGCGCATGCACATCCAGCACACCTCCAGCGCCGAGCAAGGGCAGATCTACATTGGCGCCGTGAACTGGGCGTTGATGGTCGGTGTGATCCTGTTAGTGCTCGGCTTCGAGTCGTCCAGCTCCTTGGCGTCGGCCTATGGCGTGGCGGTGACCGGAACCATGCTGATTACCAGCATTCTGGTATCGGCGGTGGCGTTGCTGCTGTGGAAATGGCCGCCCCTATTTACGGTGCCGCTGCTGGTAGGTTTCCTATTGGTGGATGGCCTGTTCTTCGCCGCCAACGTACCGAAAATCCTTCAGGGCGGTGCATTTCCGGTGCTGGCGGGCATTGTGTTGTTCGTTCTGATGACCACCTGGAAGCGTGGTAAGGAACTGCTGGTGGACCGATTGGACGAGGGTGCGCTACCGCTGCCGATCTTCATCAGCAGTATTCGCGTGCAACCGCCTCATCGCGTACAGGGCACGGCTGTGTTCCTGACCGCACGCTCGGATGCGGTGCCCCACGCGCTATTGCACAATCTGTTGCACAACCAGGTGCTGCATGAGCAAGTGGTGCTGCTGACGGTGGTGTACGAAGACATCCCGCGGGTACCGCCGCAGCGGCGCTTCGAGGTCGATGCCTATGGCGAAGGGTTCTTCCGGGTGATCCTGCACTTCGGTTTCACCGACGAGCCGGACGTCCCGCTCGCGCTCAAGCTCTGTCATCTCGATGACCTGGACTTCAGCCCGATGCGCACCACCTACTTCCTCAGCCGCGAGACCGTCATCGCTTCCAAGCTCGAGGGCATGGCCCGCTGGCGCGAGATACTGTTCGCCTTCATGCTGAAAAACGCCAACGGCAATCTGCGCTTCTTCAATCTGCCGTTGAACCGAGTGATTGAATTGGGGACGCAGGTCGAGATGTAGCGACCGGAAAACAAAAAGCCCTCGTTGCCTTGCGGCGGCGGGGGCTTTTTTATGGGCGACGCACATGCGAGTTGACCAGTGAACCTTTGTGGGAGCGAGCCTGCTCGCGATAGCGGTCTGCCTGAGCAGGCGATGCTGGATGTACCGCCGCTATCGCGAGCAGGCTCGCTCCCACAAGGGGCCCTATGTGCAGTCGAGCTGGCATAAAAAAGCCCCGGTAACCGTAAGGTTGCCGGGGCTTTTCTCTGTTCTGCGTCAGATCATTGTTCGGCCGTCTTGTTCTGGCGCTTGTTGATCTCATCAATCAAGCGCTTGGCCAGGGCCGGGTAGTTTTCGTCGAAGTGGTGGCCGCCAGGCAGCTTGATGGCTTCGCCTACGGCTGTCTTGTCGGTGCAGCCGCTTTCGTCGGCCTCTTCAGCGCCGTAGATGCACACCACCTTCTCGGCTGGCAGCTTGGCCATCTCCGGGCCGGTGGCGGCTTCGGTGCCGGCGTTGCCGAGCCAGCCTTCGACTTCGATCTCGAAGCTGCCGGTGCGGGCGAAAGCCAGCAGGATGATCGCGTCGACCCGCTGTTGTTCGGTGGCCGGCAGGCGATTGTAGATGGCCGGCAACACGTCGGCACCGAAGGAGTAGCCGGTCAGGATGAAGCGCTTGGTGCCCCAGACCTGACGGTAGTGCTGCATCAGTTCGGTCAGGTCCGCCGCGCTTTGCTCCGGGCTCTTGTGCTGCCAGTAGTAGCGCAGGGTGTCGATGCCGACCACTGGGTAGCCGATCTTGGCCATTTCATCGGCCACGTCGCGGTCCAGGTCGCGCCAGCCGCCGTCTCCGGAGAGAAACAGGGTGACGGTATCCTGCGCCTGGCTGGCTGGGACTTCCACCACCGGGATGCTCAGGCCGCCCTTGGCCTTGTCGGTGCCCACCAGGATTTTGCGCAGCTCGTTGTTCAGCACTTGCGGCAGGTTGATGTCGTAGTCGCTGATGCTGGTTTCGGCATTTTTCTGATCCCTTACGAAACCGGCGCTGGTGTCGTCAGGGTTATCGTTCCAGGCCACCAGCCAATGACCGTGGGCGGCGCTTTTAGGCAGCAGGTGGGTGCAGCCGGGTTTTTCCAGGGCCAGGTCCACTGAAACGGCCTTTGCCTTGTCATCCTTCTGCTCGGCCAGCCAGCGCCAGGCCAGTACGGCGCCCGGGCCGATGCCGCTGACCAGCGTGGCCGGGCCTTGCAGTTCTCTCAGGCCTGCTTGCAGGGCGCGACCTTGCAGCATGCAGTCCTTGGGCAGGATCACTTGGACGATCTGCGCCGAGCCACTGCGGCTGAGGGTCGTCAACTGCGTGTCGCTGAGCTTCTGGTCCTCATTGACTGCCACCAGCACCTGGGCGCGCGGTTTGGTGCCGGGGATGACCCGGGTCATCGCTGCGCCATCGGCGGGCGCCAGTTGTTCCAGGATCGGTTGCGGGGCCGGGCGGTTCCAGTACCAGTAACCGCCACCGAGAATTACCGCCAGCACCAGCAGGGCGGCCACTACGTATCGCCAGGAGCGTTGCATCATCAGCGTTTCACCAATCCAGTCAGGCCGCCTGCAATCAGGGCGGCGGTATCGGCCAGTGCCACCAGCGGATCGAGTCCGGCGGGCACGGCCATGTAGCGAGGTTCCCAGTTTGGCTGGAATTTGTCTTTGAAGCGGCGCAGCCCCTGGAAGTTATAGAGCTGTTCACCGCGGCGGAACACCATCGAACCCAGGCGTTGGGTCAGCGGTGCGCCGCGACGCGGTTGCAAGCCCGACAGCGGGACCATGCCGAGGCTGAAGCGGGCGTAGTCATGGTTCTTATAATGCTGGATGAGACCGACCATCATGAACTCCATGGTCAGCTTCGGGGCCTCGGGGTGGGCGCGCATCAGGTCGAGGCTGGCCAGTTCGTGGCTGTGGGTTTCCAGCAGGTTGGCGAACGCCACCGGCCGGCCCTCGAAACGAATCACCGCGATGCGAAAATGCTTGAGGTAGTCATCGCTGAAACGGCCCAGGGAGAAACCCTTTTCACGCACGTTCTTGCCGGTCAGCCAGGCATCGGAAATGACCTTGAGCTCATCCATCGGCGCCTGGCCGGGTTCGTGGATCTCCAGCGACAGGCCATCACGGGTGCCGCGGTTCCAGGTGTAGCGCAAATCCTTCATCTCCTTGCCTTTGGCTTCGAGATCGAAACGCTTGAGGTCGACCCGTGCTTCCTCACCCAGCTTGATGGCTGTCAGGCCGATGTCCATGTAGTACGGCAGGTTCTCGGCACGTACCTGATAGAACACCGGGCGGGCATGGTGGATGTCACACAGGTCGCGGAACTGCCAGATCATTTCAGCCCGTTGCAGGGTCGGCCCGATCGGGTCGTACAACGCCACCAGGCTACGGCCACGGCGGGCGTACATCAGGAACGCCTCGTCGTTGGGGTGAAACAGCAATGCCTTGTCGCCGGTCAGGGCCAGGCCGCCGTCGGGTTGCGAAGACGTCATGAGAATCGTCTTGGCCCGCTCCAGTTCTTCTGCTGTCGGCAAATGGATCACCGGCCGCGCGGTGCGCAGTAGCCAGGTCAGGGACACCACCACCAGCAGTACCGCGGCGCCCAGCAGGGAGCGCAGGCCGCGAGGGGCGTCGGCATCGAGGGTGAACTGCCACCAGAGTTGATGGCTGTAGGGCACATCCTGGTAAGCAAACAGCAGCAGCCAGATCGACGCGCCCAGCACGCAGATACTGGCGATCAGGAACAGCGGGGAAAAGGGCAGTTCAGTCAGGCGACTCGGACGATAGAAGGAGCGCCGGAATACCGCCAGCAGGGCAGCCGTCAGGGTCAGCAGCGTGGCTTCTTCCCAGTCAAAACCCTTGAGCAGCGAGAGCAGGGCACCCACCAACAGCAGAACCGTGGTCAGCATCCAGGCGGCCGACAGGCGACGGCGCAGGCCTTGGGCGAGCAACAGGCACAGCACGCCCACCAGGCTGGCGCCAAAGTGCGAAGCGTCCACCAGCCGATGGGGGATCAGGAAGCCGATGTGCTCCAGGCGGGTGTCGATTTCCGGTGTCACCCCGGAAAACAGCAGCACCACGCCCGACAGGAACACCAGCACCGCCAGGATCGGCGCGGCGAAACCCGATGCCGCCCGCAGGGTCTGGCGCGTCTGGAACAGCCGTTGGGCCTCATTGATCAGCAGCAACACGCAGGCCACCAGCATCGGCAGCAGCACGTAGATCAAGCGATACAGCAACAGCGCGGCGGCCAGCGGTGCGGCGCCGAGTTTGTCGGCAAACGCGGCCAGCAGGATCGCTTCGAACACCCCGACGCCGCCGGGTACATGGCTGAGCACCCCGGCGGCCAGCGCCAGCAGGTACACCAGCAGGAAAGCGCCGAACGGCGGGGCTTCGGGCAGCAACAGATACAATACGGTGGCGGCGGCGGCGACATCCAGCGCGGTGATCACCAGTTGCAGGAAGGTCAGGCGTCGGCCCGGCAGGCGCAGCGTGCGGCGCCCGGCCTTTACCAGCAGGCTGTCGCGATGAGGCTGCTCCGGCAGGCGTCGGCGGTAGATGCCGATGGCCAACACGCTGGTGAGCAACAGCACCGCCACGGAAATGGCCCCCAGTAAAGTGGCAGGCAGGTGCAGCGCGGCAGACGCGGCGGGCAGGTTGCTGAGCGTTGCCAGGGCCGCCAGCGGCGGCAGCGCGCAGCCCAGGGACAGGCTGGCGAACAGCGTCATGTGGGCGACATCCGAGGCCCCCAGGCCATGACGCGCATACAGACGGTAGCGAACCGAACCGCCCGACAGCAGTGACAGGCCAATGGCGTTGCCGATGGCGAACGCGGTGAATCCACCCAGGACCATGGTCTGTGGCGGCAGCGTCACCCCGGCATACCGGCTGGCGGACCATTCGTAGCCCAAAAGAATGATGAAGCCGGCTACCGTGGCGGCGATCGCGCCGAGCAGGGCTGGCCGGGGGACTTCCAGAATCGAGTCGTGCAGAGCGTACAGATCGAGCTCGCTCAGCAGATGGCGGCAGGCAATCAATGCAATCGCAAACAGCAGCAGCGTGACGGCGAGGCCGATGGGCTGGCGGTACTGGCTGATCCGATCCAGCCAGCGCAGTCGCTCGGCCTTGATCGGTTGTGTCGCAGTAACGGAGTCTTGCGGGTCAGACGAGTGGGCGCGCATCAATCACCTCTTGAGCTATGCGCGACAGGATGGGGGTATCCAGTCAAGTTACCAATCCCCGCGGTAAAAAATAATTACAAAATATTTGTAATGAGGCTTTTTTCACCAGGCACAAAAAAGGCCACTCTTTCGAGTAGCCTTTCTTGGTGTTTGGTTGCGGGAGCCGGATTTGAACCGACGACCTTCGGGTTATGAGCCCGACGAGCTACCAGACTGCTCCATCCCGCGTCTGTGTGGCGGCATTCTACAGGCGAACGCCCGAGTGTCAACCGTTAAAAGGCGATGGGCTCAAATAAACCGTCGATCCGTCCCTTGTCTTCCTAAATGCACGGAATTTAAAGGAAATTGTCCTACAACTCATTGTGCGTAGGGCGTCGCAGGCGACGAGTCTCTGATCAGGTAGTCAGAAAACGAGCACGCACAAAAAAGGCCACTCTTTCGAGTAGCCTTTTTTGATGTTTGGTTGCGGGAGCCGGATTTGAACCGACGACCTTCGGGTTATGAGCCCGACGAGCTACCAGACTGCTCCATCCCGCGTCTGTGTGGCGGCATTCTACAGAGGATCGCGCCGCTGTCAACCCTGGCGTCATAAAAACCTGTTCCGCTTCAAGCGCTTAGCCTTGGGGAAAGGTATTGTGACAACGCTGTGACGCAGGCCTGGCAAGGGCTGAGGCTCTATTGGCCGGCTCGTTGCGATTGAAGAAGTAAATTTGTGTAGGCCCTTTCGGGTCTCAACGAAGGATCTTTCAAACTACTGGTGCTATATACAGGTGCTGGTGCGATACTGGTGGCCCGATCTGTCGCACACTCCGCTCTGCTATGACGCAACGTAAAATCATCCATGTCGACTGTGACTGTTTCTATGCCGCTATCGAGATGCGCGATGACCCGCGGCTGGCCGGCAAGCCCTTGGCTGTGGGTGGCTCGGCGGATCGGCGGGGCGTGATTGCCACCTGTAACTACGAAGCGCGGGCCTATGGGGTGCGCTCGGCCATGTCCTCCGGCCACGCCTTGAAGCTTTGCCCGGACCTCACCATCGTCAAGCCACGAATGGAGGCCTATCGGGAAGCGTCGAAGGAAATTCATACGATTTTCAGTGATTACACCGACCTGATCGAGCCGTTGTCCTTGGACGAGGCCTACCTGGACGTCTCCGCCAGCGCCCATTTTGGTGGCAGCGCCACGCGCGTCGCCCAGGACATTCGCCGGCGTGTTTCCAACCAGCTGCACATCACCGTGTCTGCTGGCGTCGCGCCGAACAAGTTCCTGGCCAAGATCGCCAGTGACTGGAAAAAGCCCAACGGGCTGTTCGTCATCACCCCCGACCAGGTCGAGGACTTTGTCTCGGCCCTGCCGGTCAGCAAGCTCCACGGCGTTGGAAAGGTCACCGCCGATAAGTTGAACCGGCTCGGCATCGTCGATTGCTCGCAGTTGCGTCAATGGGACAAGCTGGCGCTGGTGCGCGAATTTGGCAGTTTCGGTGAGCGGCTTTGGAGCCTGGCTCGTGGGATCGATGAGCGTCTGGTGCACAACGACAGTCGACGGCAGTCCATCAGTGTGGAAAACACCTACGATGTCGACCTGCCCGACCTGGTGAGCTGCCTCGACAAACTGCCGGAGCTGATGGAAACCCTGAAAGGGCGCATGGCGCGGATCGATAGCAGTTATCGACCGGGCAAGCCGTTCGTCAAGGTGAAATTCCACGACTTCACCCAAACCACATTGGAACAGGCCGGGGCAGGGCGGGACCTGGGCAGCTACCAGCTGTTATTGACCCAGGCGTTCAACCGGGGCGGCAAGCCGGTGCGGTTATTGGGGATCGGGGTGCGGCTGGAGGATTTGCGCGGTGGGTTTGAGCAGTTGGAGTTGTTTGAGCGGTGAGGGCGTCGGTTGGCGGAATGCCTTGCCTTGCTCTTGTGGCTAGGGAGTCTTGTGGCTAGGGAGTCTTGTGGGAGCAAAGCTTGCTCGCGATGGCATCCTTGAGACCGCCATCGCGGGCAAGCCTTGCTCCCACAGGCCTTGCGACCACAAAAATCCCTTGCCACAGGAGGTATTTCAGTTAGCGCCAGGATCCGCCACCAACCGCCCGCCATCCTTGGTCAGGGCCTTCATGAATTCGGCCTGCAACTCCGGATCATTACGCGTCAGTTCGATCAGGCTCTGCTCCAGTTCGCTGGCCTCTTCCTCAAGTCCAAGCTCCGACAGGCGCTTGACCCGATGAACCCACTGGCTCACCTCGTCGTCTTCCAGGTCGTCGTAGATCAGCGCGTGGGCTTCCACCAGCTTGCTGCGCAAAGTACTGCTGATGCTCAGGGATGAGTCGGTGTGCACCTCGTCCTGGGCATCCGTCACGCTGATCTGCAATTTGCCGAACTGGCTCAGGTCCTGCTCGGCGAACGGGCTTTCCAGCAGGTTCAAGCGCAGCACGCCGTTACGGTCAGTGCTCAGCTCGAAGGTCTGTCGGGCGGCCTTGACCTCCACGGGGCGTTCGCTCCAGGGCAGGCTCGAGTGTTCCGTGCGCTTGTCGCGCTGGACTTCGTCGATGCCCGCCAGGTTCTGTTGGGCGCGGCCATGGGAGGGGACGTTCATGAATGGGTTGAGCCCGGCGAAACCGTAGCTGATCCAGTCACGGGTCGCGGTGTCCGGCAGGTTGCCGAGGGCGAACACATTGACCACGTTCGCGCCGACACCGGCCACCACGGCCACCGCGCCCAGGGGGATCTCGTAAATCTCCCGCCAGGGTTGGTACGGCGTATAGCGATCGTAATGGCGAGTGACCTCGAATTCGGTGACTTCGAAGGTCTTCTGCTCATTGATGCGCACCCGACGCTGCGGCAGGTCGAGCACCTTGGGGTCGCCCACATCGATCTGCAGGCTATGGTCGAGCAATTTTCGCTCGACCCGCTCTTCGTGCTCGCTGCGTTGTGACATTTGGTTGGCACAGCCGCTGACCAGCAGGGCGCCGCACAGGGCGGCGCCACCGAGGCCTAAGGTGTTTCGCTTGAACATGACGTCTCTATCTGGTGTCAGCGGCGGATACGGGCCTGGAGGAACGACAGCACGTCGGCGACCGGCAGCGCTTGCGGCTCGGCCTCGGTGCGGCTCTTGTATTCCAGGTTGCCTTCGGCCAGGCCACGGTCACTGACGACGATCCGATGCGGGATGCCGATCAGTTCCATGTCCGCGAACTTGATGCCGGGGCTGGTTTTCTTGTCGCGGTCGTCCAGCAGCACTTCAAAGCCGGCGGCCGTCAGTTCGGCATAGAGCTTGTCGGTGGCTTCACGCACCTGGTCGGTTTCATAGCGCAGCGGTACCAGGGCAATCTGGAAAGGCGCCAGCGTGTCACTCCAGATGATGCCTTTCTCGTCGTTGTTCTGCTCGATGGCGGCAGCCACCACGCGGGAAACGCCGATGCCGTAGCAACCCATTTCCAGGGTGACCGGCTTGCCGTTCTCGCCCAGCACTTCGCACTTCATCGCCTTGCTGTACTTGTTGCCCAGCTGGAAGATGTGCCCGACTTCGATGCCCCGCTTGATTTCCAGGGTGCCCTTGCCGTCCGGGCTCGGGTCGCCGGCCACGACATTGCGCAGGTCCGCGACGGTTGGAACCGGCAGGTCGCGTTCCCAGTTCACGCCAAAGTAATGCTTGTCGTCGACGTTGGCGCCGATGGCGAAATCGCTCATCAACTCCACCGAGCGATCGATGATGATCGGCAGTGGCAGGTTCAATGGGCCGAGGGAGCCGGCACCGGCGCCAATGGCGTCGCGCAGGTCGGCTTCGGTGGCCATGACCAGCGGGCTGGCGACGCCAGGCTGGTTGGCGGCCTTGATTTCATTGAGCTCGTGGTCACCACGGACGATCAGGGCAATCAGCTTGCCTTCCTCTTCGGCTCGCACGATCAGGGTCTTGATGGTGCGCTCGATCGGCAGGTCGTAGCCTTCCACCAACTGGGCAATGGTCTTGGCGTTCGGCGTGTCTACCAGGCGCAACTCTTCGGTCGGCGCGGCGCGGGAGGTTTCCCGTGGCACGGCTTCGGCTTTCTCGATGTTGGCGGCGTAGTCGGAGCCATTGCTGAAGACGATGTCGTCTTCGCCAGACTCGGCCAGCACGTGGAACTCGTGGGAGCCGGCACCGCCGATGGAGCCGTTGTCGGCTTCAACCGGGCGGAATTTCAGGCCCAGGCGGGTGAACACGTTGCAATATGCCTGGTGCATGCGGTCGTAGGTGACTTGCAGCGAGGCCAGGTCGGTGTGGAACGAGTAGGCGTCCTTCATGATGAATTCGCGACCGCGCATCAGGCCGAAGCGTGGACGGATTTCGTCACGGAATTTGGTCTGGATCTGGTACAGGTTGATCGGCAGCTGCTTGTAGCTGCTCAACTCGTTGCGCATCAGGTCGGTGATCACTTCTTCGTGGGTCGGGCCTGCACAGAAGTCGCGACCGTGACGGTCTTTGATGCGCAGCAGCTCAGGGCCGTATTCTTCCCAGCGTCCTGACTCCTGCCACAGCTCGGCCGGTTGGGTGCCCGGCATCAACACTTCCAGGGAACCAGCGGCGTCCATCTCTTCGCGAACAATGGCTTCCACCTTGCGCATGACCCGCAGGCCCATCGGCAGCCAGGTGTACAGGCCCGAGGCGAGTTTGCGGATCATGCCGGCACGCAGCATCAACTGATGGCTGATCACGACGGCGTCGGAAGGCGTTTCTTTCTGTGTGGCGAGCAAATATTGACTGGTGCGCATGGTTGGCCGTTGTCGGTTGCTGATGACGAGAAGTGACGGAGCATTGTACGGGCGAGATGCCCTGGCGTACAGGCGCGTGGCCGGTCGCCCGCTGCGAACGCCGGTTTCCCCGGCGTTTTCTGAAGTTTCCTACGACTCTTCCGCAGGCCGGGTGGGCGTCGGTTCCGCAGTGGGTGCCGAATCCTGGCGACGGTTCTCCTGGAACCAGTGCAGGGCGATCAGCAGCAGGGTCGGAACGCCAAGCAATGCGGTGATCAGGAAGAATTTGTGATAGCCGAACTTCTCCACCATCACCCCTGAATAACCACCGATCAAGCGCGGCAGCAGCAGCATGATCGAGCTGAGCAGGGCGTATTGGGTGGCGGAGAATTTCAGGTTGGTCAGGCTCGACAGGTAGGCGACGAACGCTGACGTGGCCAGGCCGGAGCTGAAGTTGTCCAGGGAAATGGTGACAATCAGCATCTGTACGTTGGCGCCCATGTCGGCGAGCATCAGGAAGAGGATATTGGTGCCGGCCGAGGCCGCGCCGCCGATGAACAGAATTGGCAGGATGCCGAAGCGCACGATCAGCAGGCCGCCCATGCCGGCGCCGACGAGGGTCATGATCAGCCCGAAAATCTTGCTGACGCTGGCGATCTGGTCCTTGGTGAAGCCCTGGTCGATGTAGAACACGTTGGCCATGACGCCCATGACCGTGTCGGACATCCGATAGGTTGCGATCAGCCCGAGCAGCAGCAAGGCTTGCCAGCGGTAGCGCAGGATGAAGTCGTTGACCGGCGTCAGCACCGGCGCCAGCCCTCGGCGGCCCATGGCCGACAGGCACAGGGCCGTCAGGATGATATAGAGGATGGCCCGCAGGAACGCGCGGTCTTCGAGCAGCAGGTCGAGCAGGCTGACGCCCTCGAACAGTACGCTGGCGAAGTCGGTGTTGTAGAGCTGGGTGAACATCGCCGGGACGGACACCAGCAGCACGATCAGCACGAATACCGACGCCAGTTGATGCACGAACGTGTAGCGTCCGGCCTGCAATTGGGTGCGCAGCGGCACCGGCGGCTCGCGCATGAACAGCGAGGTCAGCAACGCCGGGACCATCAATGCGCCGAACAGCAGGTAGGTGCCGGCCCAGGCCGAGTGTTTGTAGTTGAAACCGGTGGAGCCAAACCCTTCGGCGAAGAACAGGGCGCCAGCGGTGGCCAGCAGCGCGGCGATGCGGTAGCCGGACATGTAGCTGGCGGCGAGGGCGGCCTGGCGGGTGTCGTCGGCGATCTCCAGGCGATAGGCGTCGACGGCGATGTCCTGCGTTGCAGAAGCGAAGGCGACGATGACGGCGATGGCGATCAACCATGACAGGTGCTTTTGTGGGTCGCAGAAACCCATGCCGATCAGGCCAAGGATCACCAGGGCCTGGGAGAGCACCAGCCACGAACGGCGACGCCCCAGTTTGCCCAGCAAGGGCAGGCGCCATTGGTCGAGCAGTGGCGACCAGACCCATTTAAAGGCATACGCCAGGCCGATCAGGCTCGCGTAGCCAATGGTTTCGCGGGCGACGCCGGCTTCGCGCAACCAGACCGAAAGCGTGGAAAACACCAGCATGTATGGCAAGCCGGCGGCGAAGCCAAGCAGCAACAGCACGAGCGTCGAAGGGCTGGCATAGGCGGCGAGGGCGGCGCGCCAGGTTTTACGGGGCATGGGCTGGAGTCTGCCTCAAAAATTGCGAAAACAAAGCGCGCACTCTAACCGCTGTGCTCTACCGGGCGCCAGCCATGGCGCTGAATATCAACACGATTGTTCAGGACACTGATCCCTTCCAGGCGCAGGCGGGCGCGCTGTTCATCGCCTGAGGCGCTGCCCGCCGGCAGGCTGATCCGACCGCCGGCAGCCAAGACCCGGTGCCAGGGCAGCTTGGTGTCGTTCGGCAACTGGCTGAGGGTTCGCCCGACCCAGCGCGCCGCGCGGCCCAGGCCGGCCATTTCAGCGAGTTGGCCATAGGTGACCACCTTGCCTGCCGGCACTTGTGCCAGGGTCAGGTAAAGGGTGGTGCGGCGGATTTGGGCGGCGTTCTCGGTGCCCGCTGGGGTGTCAGTCACGTAGAGGGTTCCTGAGTGGGTGTCCGTCTGTAGATTAATTCCTACAGGACTGGTTGAAAAATGAACTCATCAGTCCTACACAGGTCAGTCGTTGCTGAGGTGTCATCCTGGGGGATAATGCCGCCTTTTCACCGCAAACTTGAGCCCTTTATCGCTTATGTTGTCTAGAACCCTGCTATGCCTGGCTGTGGCCAGCGCCTCCATGCCCTTGCTTGCCGACACTGTCTGGTTGAAGAATGGGGACAAACTCAGTGGCAAGATTACCGTTTTCGATGGCGGCAAGTTGCTGATCCAGACCGATTACGCCGGTGCGATTCCCATCGACTGGAAACAGGTCAAGACCCTGGAGAGTGACCAGCAGCTCCTGGTCAAGCAGGATGCCTACACCGGCGAGAAGGCCAAAGCGTTGCAGGCGGCCGAGGATGGCAAGGTCACCTTGGCCAACGGTGATGCGCCTAAGACCGTTGAGCTGGCCAGTATCCAGCAGATCCTCAAACCCAAACCGGTGGTCGAGGACCTGGTGTGGAAGGGCAATATCGATGCCGCGCTGGATTATCAGCGTGCGGAAAAAGACACCGACGATTACGACGTCGATTTCAAGACCTCGGCGCGCCACGGCAGATGGCGGCACACCGCCGAAGGCGAATACAACCGTGAATTCCAGGATGATGTGGTTTCCGCCGATAACTGGCGCCTGGAGTATTCCCTCGACCGGTTCATCACCGACAAGTGGTTCTGGCAAGGCCGCTTGAACTACAAACGTGACAAAGTCGAAGACCTGGCGCGCCAGCGCGTGGTGGGTACCGGTCCGGGCTACCAGTTCTGGGATGACGAGTTGGGGGCTTTCTCGTTGGGCTCTCTGCTCAACCGCACCGACTATGAATACCGCGACGGTGGAACGGACAACTTCTATTCCGTGGCCATGAAGTGGGACTACAACCGCTACCTGATTGGCAAGCGCGTCGAGTTCTTCACCAATGGCGAAGTGGGCAAGCCGCTGTCCGGCGTGGCGGATTACGCCTATGACGCCGAGATGGGGCTGCGCTACAAGGTCACCGACTGGGCGTCGCTCAATCTCAAGGCAGAGAAGGATGTCATCGAGGGCACCGAAGACAGCGACTTGAGCAAGACGCGTTACACGGCCGGGTTTGGCGTGACCTGGTAACCCCGGGCTGACCAACAAGTCAATGTGGGAGCGGGCTTGCTCGCGAAAGTGGTGTGTCAGTCAACGAACATGTTGCTGATTCACCGCTTTCGCGAGCAAGCCTGCTCCCACATTATTTTTTGTGCCTGCAAAACTGACAGGCACAAAAAAGCCCCGCTTTTGAGGGCGGGGCCTTTTACTAAAGCAAGGACAAGTTAGATAACTTGAACTTCTTCAGCTTGCATGCCTTTCTGACCGCGGGTAGCGATGAAAGAAACCTGTTGGCCTTCTTTCAGGCTTTTGAAGCCGTCGGATTGGATAGCTTTGAAGTGAACGAACAGGTCGTCACCGGATTGTGGGGTGATGAAGCCGAAGCCTTTTTCATCGTTGAACCACTTAACGGTACCGGTTTGGCGATTAGACATGGTGTAACTCCTTGAACAAAGATAACTGCGACTCAGGAAGAACCCTGGCCGAGACTGAGTGCAAAGAGCAGGAAAAATTCTTGTAGATGGTTGGATCGAAATTCAACATATCGTGTAGAGATTCTCAGTGACACAAGCAACACAGTGGCGCCACCTTAACCCTTTTTCCAGAATGTGCCAATGGTCTTTGCGAAGGTTTCTCTTATTTGGTGACTGACGGCGCTGGCGATGGCCGGCAGGACCCGGAAATCAAGGTGGATCGGCGAGATTTGCGCGCCGTGCTTTGAACCCTGCCCCGCGCCCCGGTAAGATGCCGGACGTATTTTTTCCACCTCGCTATTTCAGGAAACCGCCATGAGCATCAAATCGGACAAGTGGATTCGCCGCATGGCGCAAGAGCACGGCATGATCGAGCCCTTCGTCGAACGCCAGATGCGTGGCGAAGGCGCCGACCGGCTGATCTCCTTCGGTGTCTCCAGCTACGGCTACGACGTGCGCTGCGCCGACGAATTCAAGGTGTTCACCAACATCAATTCGGCTACCGTCGACCCGAAGAATTTCGACGAGAAGAGCTTCGTCGACGTCAAGAGCGACGTTTGCATCATCCCGCCGAACTCCTTCGCCCTGGCCCGCACCGTCGAGTACTTCCGCATTCCGCGCAACGTACTGACCATCTGCCTGGGCAAGAGCACCTACGCCCGTTGCGGCATCATCGTCAACGTCACGCCGCTGGAACCCGAGTGGGAAGGTCACGTGACCCTGGAATTTTCCAACACTACGACCCTGCCGGCGAAGATCTACGCCAACGAGGGTGTGGCGCAGATGCTGTTCCTGGAATCCGATGAAGAGTGTGAAGTTTCCTACAAGGATCGTGGCGGCAAGTACCAGGGCCAGCGCGGTGTGACGCTGCCGCGTACCTGATTCTGACGAACTGTTGGAATTCCTGGGCGGGCAGACACTCTATTGCGTGTACTGCCCGTTTTTGCGTCAGCGCAACGGGCTTCGCCCAGGAGTTGCTCTATGAAGATCGATCCGCGAATCAGTGCCGAACTGGCAAGGCTTGAGCCCAACCAGATCGGCGTCATGGCCTGGTCGTTGCTGGCCCATCCTGTCGAAGCGGCGGGTGGCATCCCCGGCCAACCCGATCCTGACTCCCCCAACGAACAGCCTACCGAACCGGGCGAACCTACCCTGCCGGACGAGCCGCCTCCTGCGCCTGTTGCCTGATGAACCATGGCCCGTGGCCTGTTTTTTCAGGCCACGGGCCATATTTCGTTAATAGGTACTGAATCACTGATTTGCGAAGTTGTTGGATGTCGCCATGCCTGCCGTGTGCGTCCTGGAAGTCCTTCTCCAGTGACGACCATGGCGGGATGCGAAAGGTCTTATGCAAGATATCGTGGCGAGCGTGCTTTTGTGGCGAGGGAGCCCCCGCCGCGTCTTCGACGCTGCGCTGTCGGGCAGGGAACAAGGCCCTGTGGCGAGGGGATTTATCCCCGCTGGGGCGCGCAGCGGCCCTAAAGCAGTCAACTCAATCTTCCTGGCACACCGAGTTGCCTGGTTTTGGGGGCTGCTGCGCAGCCCAGCGGGGATAAATCCCCTCGCCACAAAGGGAGTGTTCTTACCTACCTGAGACACATGGCCGATTTATTTCAGCAGAAATTTTTTTATTAAAAATCAGCAAGTTGTAATTTGTTCCATGAGAGCTTGCTCCCGCTGGGCTGCGAAGCGGCCCCCTGGATCTGGATGACACGCTGCAAGGGGAGGCTGCGCCTCCAGCGGGAGCAAGCTCCCTCGCCACAAAAGCAGCGCCTGGCGCCGAATGCCAGTCAGTTAAGCCGCAAACCCGTGGGAGCAAAGCTTGCTCGCGATTGCGGTAAGCCAGCCGACTAAGATATTGGCGACTCTGCCGCTATCGCGAGCAAGCTTTGCTCCCACAGGATTTATGCCGTTTGTTCCTAACTGACAGGCATTGGCGCCAGGCGCTGCTTTTCAGGGGAGTCCGGAATTTATTTCAGGTTGCCACTGAGAAACTGCTTGAGCCGTTCGCTGGTGGGATTGCCCAATACGTCTTCCGGCCTGCCTTCTTCTTCCACCAGGCCCTGGTGCAGGAACAGCACCTGGTTCGAGACTTTGCGGGCGAAGCTCATTTCGTGGGTCACCATGATCATGGTCCGGCCTTCCTCAGCCAGGCCCTGGATCACCTTCAGCACTTCGCCCACCAGCTCCGGGTCCAGGGCCGAGGTGGGCTCGTCGAACAGCATCACCTCCGGCTCCATCGCCAGGGCGCGGGCAATGGCCACGCGCTGTTGCTGGCCGCCGGAGAGGAACGCCGGGTATTGCTCGGCGACGCGTGCCGGCAAGCCGACCTTGTCGAGGTAACGACGGGCGCGGTCATCCGCTTCCTGCTTGCTCACCCCCAACACCCGGCGCGGCGCCATGGTGATGTTCTCCAGCACGCTCATGTGGCTCCACAGGTTGAAGTGCTGGAACACCATGGCCAGGCGCGTGCGCAGGCGCTGCAGTTCGTCGGCGTCGGCCACGTGCATGCCGTGGCGGTCCTTGATCATCCGGATCGGCTGGCCGTCCAGGCTCATGGCGCCGTCGTTGGGTTGTTCCAGGAAGTTGATGCAGCGCAGAAAGGTACTTTTACCCGAGCCGCTGGCGCCGATGAGGCTGATGACGTCGCCGGTCTTGGCCTTGAGCGAAACGCCCTTGAGCACTTCATGTTCGCCATAGCTTTTGTGCAGGCCTTCGATGGTCAGTTTGTACATGGAGCATGCATCCTCAAGGCGAAAGTAGGTAGCCGCTGCGGTAGGCTTCGGTGCCGGCGACATGGGCGATCACCATGCCGGCCGTGGCCATGCGGCGCAGCGAACGGGCGTACAGCAGCCCGGCGTTACGGCAATGAACGGGGGTGACGGTATCGTTGACCGGGTCGATGACTTCCGCGATCAGTTGCCCCGCCTCCAGGTATTCGCCGGGCAGCGCGCTGTAGACCAGCAACCCACCCACGGGCGTCGCCACCGGCTCGACCGCGGCCAGCGGCGTGGCCGGGTAGGGCAGCTCGGGCATGGGCGTCGGTTCGCCGTCGATGGCGCCGAAACGGATCAGGTATTGGATCAAGGCCTGGCAGTCGAGGCTCGCCAGCCCGTGGTTGACGTCACCCTGACCACGCAATTCCACAGTGACCGAAAAACTGCCCAGGGGAATCTCGAAGTGTTCGCCGAAGCGTTCCTTGAGTTGCCACCAGAGCAGGGTGAAGCATTCGTCGAACGATTGGCCGCCCGAATCGGTCGCCAGCAGGCTGGCCTCGGCACCGATGTAGCGGGCCAGCGGCTCGACCTGTGGCCAGGCTTCGGGCGTGGTGTAGAGGTGGGCCACGGCTTCGAAGTCGCAATGCAGGTCCAGCACCATGTCGGCGTCGCAGGCCAGCCGCTGCAGGGCCAGGCGCAGGGATTGCAATTGCGTGCCTGGGGTCTGTCGGGCGAGGGCATCGCGCAGGCTGGTACGGATCAGCATCAGGTTGTGCTGCGGATCGTCGGTGAGCAGGTCCTGGATTTCGTTGCCGATCTCTTCGCTCAGGTCGACGAAGCGGCGGTTGAAGTTCTGCCCGCTTTCGGCTTCGTAGCGGCCCAGGGGCACGTCCATCAGCACTTGTTCGAGGCCGATGGGGTTGGCGACGGGCACCAGCACGATCTCGTGCCGCAGGTGGCCCGACGCTTCGAGTTCGGCCAGGCGCTGCTTGAGATGCCAGGCGACCAGCATGCCCGGCAGTTCATCGGCGTGCAGGGACGCCTGGATATAGATTTTGCCGACGGCTTTTTCCGGGCCGAAGTGGAAGCTGTGGATCTTGCGTGCGGTCCCCGGTACCGGGGCCAGCAGGTCATGGATCTGGTGGCGCATGTGCGTGTGTGTCCTGGAACAAAAGCCCTAGTGGGTCGGCCCGAGAAAGGCCAGCCAGCGGCGTTCGGCGAGGCGGAAGAGGCCCACCAGTGCAAAGGTGACGGTCAGGTAGATCAACGCGGCGATCCCGAACGACTGGAACGTCAGGAACGTCGCCGAGTTGGCATCCCGGGCGACTTTCAGCACGTCTGGAACGGTAGCGGTGAATGCCACGGTCGTCGAGTGCAGCATCAAGATGACTTCGTTGCTGTAATACGGCAGCGAGCGGCGTAGCGCCGACGGCATGATCACGTAGGTGTACAGCTTCCAACCGGTCAGGCCGTAGGCCTTGGCTGCTTCCACTTCGCCATGGTTCATGCTGCGAATCGCCCCGGCGAAAATTTCCGTGGTGTAGGCGCAGGTGTTCAAGGCGAAGGCGAGGATCGTGCAGTTCATCGCATCGCGAAAGAAGCTGTCGAGCATGGGTTGGGCGCGCACCGCCGCGATGCTGTAGATGCCGGTGTAGCAAATCAGCAACTGGATATAGAGCGGTGTGCCCCGGAACAGATAGGTGTAGAACTGCACCGGCCAGCGGACGTAGAACTTGGGTGAAACCCGGGCGATGGACAGCGGGATCGACACCACGAAACCGATCAGCAGCGAGGCGCTGAGCAGCCATAGGGTCATCGCCAGGCCCGTGACGTTGACGCCATCGCTGTAAAGGAATGGCCGCCAGTATTCTTGCAGAAGTTCGATCATCGCACCGCCTCCCGGGCGCCGGCGGCGTAACGGCGTTCAAGCCAGCGCAGGATGACGTTGGACGCGCTGGTGATCAGCAAATAGATCAATGCCGCCAGTACCAGGAAGTAAAACAATTGGTAGGTGCTCTTGCCCGCATCCTGGGCCGCCTTGACCAGGTCGGCCAGGCCGATGATCGACACCAGCGCGGTGGCCTTGAGCATCACCATCCAGTTGTTGCCGATACCCGGCAGGGCGAAGCGCATCATTTGTGGAAACACCACGAAGCGAAAGCGCTGGCCACGCTTGAGGCCGTAGGCCGTGGCGGCTTCGACCTGGCCCCGGGGGACCGAGAGGATCGCGCCGCGAAAGGTTTCGGTGAAGTACGCGCCATAGATGAAGCCCAGGGTGATCACCCCGGCGCCGAATGGGTTGATCTCGATGTATTCCCATTCCATGAAGTCGGTAAACGAGGTCAGCCAGGTTTGCAGGCTGTAGAAGATCAGCAGCATCAGCACCAGGTCCGGCACGCCGCGGATCAGCGTGGTGTAGAGCTGGGCAGGGATTCGCAGCAGTTTGACGCTGGACAGCTTGGCGCTGGCGCCCAACAGGCCGAGCAAGACGCTCAACAGCAGGGACAGGGCCGACAGCTTGATGGTCATCCAGGTGCCTTGCATCAGCAGCGGGCCAAAGCCCTGCAGGCTGAAGGCAGAGAGCCCCAGATTTTGTAGGAGTTGTTCGAACATGGAAGAAAGCCTTTGGCAGGAGAAAAGCGCCCATCCGAGACCGGATGGGCGCAGCGCATTATTTGCCGCTGTACAGATTCAGATCGCCAAAGTGTTTTTTCTGGATCTCGGCGTACTTGCCGTCGTCGTGTAACGCTTTGATACCTTTATCCAAAAGTGCCTTCAGCTCACTGTTACCTTTCTTGATACCGATGGCGGTCTTGGATGGCAGCAGTTCGCTGTCCACCGGCTTGCTGACTTCGTAGCCTTCACCTTTTGGCGACTTCAGGAAGCCCAGCTCTGCCTGCAGCATGTCCTGGATCGCCGCGTCGAGGCGGCCGGAGGTCAGGTCGGCATAAACCTGGTCCTGGTTCTGGTAGGCCTGGGTCTTGACGCCAGCCTTGTCCAGCACGGCCTTGGCATAGGCTTCCTGGATGGTGCCTTGCTCGTAGCCGACGGTCTTGCCTTTGAGCGAGGCAACGTCTTCGCTCAGGCCCGAGCCCTTCTTGAATACATAGGCGGTTGGGCCGGAGAACAGCTCGCTGGAGAAGTCGATGGCTTTTTCACGGGCCGGGGTAACGGTCATGGAGGAGATCACGCCGTCGAATTTATTGGCCTTGAGGCCCGGGATCATGCCGTCGAAATCGCTTTCGACCCATTTGCATTTGACCTTCAGCTCTTCGCAGATCGCATTGCCCAGATCGATGTCGAAACCGACCAGGCTGCCGTCGGCGGCCTTGGACTCAAACGGGGCGTAGGAAGGGTCGACACCAAAACGCAGTTCCTTGTATTCCTTGGCCGTGGCGACGCCAGCAGCCATGCACAACGCCAGTGCAGAAAGGGTCAGCAGTGCTTTTTTCATTATTCAATCCCTAAAACCAATATGAGCGCTTGTGGCGCGTAAGTATTGTTACCGGTGAAGGCGAGAACGGTATGACGGCATAAAGGTAGCAATTTCCGAACCAGAGTGCCGAACAAGTGTTTTAAAAGCTTCGGCGGCAGGCAGCGGAATGCGATGGTGCGCGGGGATGAGCGTACATCAAAAGCTGCACCAGGATAGAGCAGGCTCTACTGGGCAAAGCCCATGTGGCGAGGGGATTCTCGGGCTGCATAGCGACCCTGAAACCAGGCATCACGATATTCAGGCAAGTTGGAGCTGTAGGAGCTGACGAGTGCAACGAGGCTGCGATCTTTCCCCTGACGCTTGAATCTCAAGCGAAAGATCAAAAGATCAAAAGATCGCAGCCTTCGGCAGCTCCTACAGGGCAATGAACAGCCTGCTGTTACTTACCAGGCACCAGGGTCAACCGCGTCTTGCCATAGCCCCGATCAAAATTCTGCGATTGCAACGGCAAGCTCTGGTACTGCCCCTTGATCCACGGATCGATGCCATTGGCATAGTTCGGGCTGACCGGGTTGCCGGACTGTCCGGCGCCGTCCTGGATCATCAATGGTTCAGGCTGGCCGAAGTCGACGATAAAGCGCATGGCTGGTGCCAGGGTGGTGTTGAAATCCTGCCCCCCTGCGAACGCTGCGGTGTTGAGCGTGCTGGCGTCGCCACCGGCCGGCAGCGGGCCGCGTACGATGTGGCCGTTGCTGTTCTTCCACGCGTAGCGATGCAACTGGCCCCACTGCCAAGCCTTGTGGTCACCGCCCAACTGGCTTTCACCGGCGCTGATGGTGGCGGCCAGGCTGCGGGCGAGGATGACGGCCTTGTCTTCTTTCTGAGGTGTGCGCACATCGTCCCAGAACGGGCTGTCTTCACGCCCCAGCAGATGATCGGCCTGGGCCGAGTAGGACAATTGGCCGTTGGCAACCAGCGCCTGCCACGCCGGGCTGCTGTCCGGGCCCAGATCGTCGAGGAAAATCTGCTTCATGCTTTCCTGCAGGAACAGCTCATAGATCGCCGCGTCGGTGGAGGTCGGGCTGAGCCGGCCATCGAATGCCATCAAGCGGGTATAGGCCTCGTGGGCTTTGGCCCGGTCAGCCACCGGCAGGGCTTCGATCGCCTGTTTGAGCGGCTGGGCCATGCCCGGTGCCTCGAAAACTTTCTTGAGCTTGGCCGCGAAGGTCGTGCCCTGGTCGTATTGCATGGCGGTCAGGCTGCGGGTGTCGTGCTTGCCCGCGCCGGCCAGTTCGGCCATGCGTTCGCCACGCTCCGGTGCGGCCCAGGAGTTGGACAACTGCATGCCATAGCCGTGGGGAATGACCCGTTGGTTGGCCGTGCCAAGCCAGCCCTGGGCCGGGTCCTGATCGTAGGGGTGCAGCATGGGGTCGGCGTAACCGTCCCAATCGTAGCGACCGTCCCAGCCCGGCGACGGCAACAGGCCTTCGCCTTCACGGCGGTTTGGATAGCGACCGGTGACTTGCCAACCGATATGGCTGGCGTCGGCAAATACCAGGTTCACGGCCATGGCGCGGATTTCCCGGCTGGCGTCGGAGGCTTTCTCGACGTTCTGTGCCCGGGACAGGTCGAAGAAGGCATCCAGGGTCTTGTCGTCGCTGAAGCTTGGCGTCTGCAAGGCCAGGCCAAAGCCGTTGGTCATGGCCGGGCCCTGGGCGCTGTTGAGCAGCGGGCCGTGGCGGGTCTCGAACACCGCTTCACGAATCGGCCGCTGGCCTTTGATGAAATAGGTTTCGTTGCGCACGATTGCCGGCTGCCATTTGCCGTTGACTTCATAGGACAGGCTGTTGCCCTGGCGGCGAATTTTTTCCAGGAACAGGTCCTGGTTGTCCCCCAGTACGCTGGTCATGCTCCAGGCCACTTTGCCGTTGAACCCGGCCAGGATCATCGGGATGCCCGCCACGGAAATCCCGGCCGCCTGGTACTTGGGCGCGCGGATCTGTACGGGGCTCCACAGCCCCGGCATGCCCAGCGGCCCATGGCTGTCGCTGGCCAGCAGGCTTTTGCCGCTGCGGCTGCGTTGCGGCGCGATGGCCCAGTTACTCGAAGACGCAGCGCTCAAAAGGTTCAGCTCGGCCAACTGGCGGGTGGCCTTGCTGATCTCGTTCAGGCCTGGAATCTGGCCGTTGAGCCGCAAGCCCTGGAGTTTGTCGGCCTCCGCCACGGGCAGTGGTTCGTCTGGATAGGACGGGTTCAGCCAGGCGAGTTTGTCGTTGGTGACGGTCTGGGCCAGTACCAGGCTGGCGATTTCTTCCGGCAGGTTGGCCGACTGGCTGAAATTCAGCAGGCAGAACATCAGCGCCGAGTCTTCCGGTTTCCAGTATTCGGGTTTGTAACCGGTGGCGGCCAGGTCCGACGGCAACTTGTCGCGGTAGCGGAACAGGTAGGCGTTGACGCCGCGGGCATAGACTTCGAAGAAGCGCTTGAGTCGTGGCGAAGACGCCTTGTACAGCTCGTCGGCGTTTTTCTTCAGGTTGACGGCGCGCATGTAGCGGTCGACGTCCAGCCGTTCGGCGCCGGACATCTCTGCCAGCCGCCCCTGGGCCAGCAGGCGCAGGGTGACCATCTGGGTGATGCGATCGCTGGCGTGGACGTAGCCGAGGGTGAACAGGGCGTCATGGAAGCTGTTGCTTTCGATCAGCGGCATGCCCGTGGCATTGCGCCGGACCGAGACGTTCTGCGCCAGCCCCTTGAGCGGCTGCACGCCGGAAGTCGGCGGGACAGTGTCCTGGGCATTCCAGGTCTGGCATCCGCTCAAACCGAGCACACTGGCCACTGCGGCGGCAACGCCGAGCCGGGGAATAAGGGAAGTAGAGGCTGGCGAGGCCATGGCAAAGCTCCTGCGGGAGGGGGGTGGCACCAATAAAGGCGCTACGTTAGTGAGCAGGCGGGGGCCGCGCAAGCGGGGGCGAGGGTTATTTGTTGATTTGGCGATGAAACCCCGGTTTACGGGGGCAGCCTGCCCAAAGACTTGCTTGAAAGAAGCCCTGATGCTCAAAGTGGAGGGGGACCCAATGACTGAACAAGAGAAAACTGGCATGGAGCTACAACACAACGCAGCGCTGATCCTCATCGATCAACAGAAAGGCATCCTTCATCCCAGGCTCGGCCCTCGCAACAATCCCGAGGCAGAGCTGCGCATGCTGGAGCTACTGGCTTTATGGCGACACACGGCGCGACCGGTGATTCACGTCCACCACTTGTCCCGCTCGCCGGACTCGGTGTTCTGGCCGGGGCAGTCGGGCGTGGAGGTCCAGCCACGGTTCGAGCCGCTGGCGGGGGAATGGCTGGTGCAAAAACAGGTGCCGGATGCGTTCAGTGGCACGCGCCTGGAGGAAGACCTGCGCAGGGCGGGCGTCGGGCAACTGGTGATCGTCGGCGTGGCGACGCACAACTCGGTGGAGTCCACGGCGCGTACGGCCGGCAACCTGGGATTCGACACGTGGGTGGTCGAGGATGCCTGCTTTACCTTCGACAAGAGCGATTACTTCGGTAACGCCCGTTCGGCTGCCGAGGTGCATGCCATGTCCCTGGGCAACTTGCATGGCGAGTATGCGACGGTGGTGGGTGTGGAGCGGATTCTGCAGGCAGGCTGACAGACAGGTGCTGAATGTGCCGGCCTCATCGCGAGCAGGCTCGCTCCCACATTGATTCTGCGGCGATCAGTAAATATCGCTTCGGCGCAATCCTCCCTGTGGGAGCGGGCTTGCTCGCGATGAGGGAGTGTCAGGTTAGTCAATGTCAGCTGACCCACCGCATTCGCGAGCAAGCCCGCTCCCACACCGGTTCCGCGGCGACCGTTAGATATCGCTTCGGCGCATTTCCTTGTGGGAGCGAGCTTGCTCCGGGCGGCGATCCGACGATGACGGTCTAACAGGCGAAAAGCTTTTTCGCCCTGCCCCTCAAGCCCCGTGGCACTTCTTGAATTTCTTGCCATTGCCGCATGGGCAAGGATCGTTGCGGCCGACATCCTTCAGGGCGTTGCGCACCGGTTCCTGGTGGGCGTGGCCGCAGTTCGGACCGTGGACATGGCCGTGGTCATGATCGTGATCGTGATGATGGTCGTGATCGTGGTTGCAATCAGGGCCATGGACGTGGGGTTGTTGGGTCATCGTGGTTACTCCGCAATAAAATCGGCGGCGATTATCACGCCATTGCGTTCCAGGTGCACGTAGTCGGCGATGAATAATCCGGTTTCCAGCTCACCTTCCAGACGATAGGGGATCTGTTCCCGGGGTTTTTCCAGCAACTTCACCACATCCCGCACCTGCGGCCACAGGTTGGTGCGGATCGGCACTTTGAAATAGGCGCTGTGCCGGGGGCGCACGGTGAACCAGTGTTCATGCTCACCTTCGGTCAGCAACAGGTCGCCCAGGTGGATGCGGTAGGTCAGGCCGCGAACGGTCAGGTCGCTGTCGCCGGGGTTGTCGACGCGAAAGTGCAGCGTGAATTTCTGCTCCAGCAGTCGGGCCCGCACCACCTCGACCTTGACCAGATGCACCTGTGGTTCAGGCGCTTGCTCACCTCGCCAGGACGCGCAGCCGCCGAGCCCGACGAGCAGCAGGCAGGTGATGCGTAGCAAGAATGATGGAGCGGTCATGTCCGTGCCTCTGGTTTACCCCCAGTCTAGCCCTCTGGGCCGATGGATGAGCGTCGGACATTGGCGAAATCAACGATTGAAGTAGCCGGCGCAGCACTTCTTGAATTTATGCCCGCTGCCGCACGGACAGCCGTCGTTGCGGCCCGTCTTGACCGGCACCGTTGGGTCGATGAAGTACCAGCGCCCGGTGTTCTGCACGAACGAGGACTGTTCACGGTGGCTATGCTCGCCCTGGCCGTCGTGCCAGCGTGCCGTGAACGTGACAAAGGCGTGTTCCGGTTGACCGCCGAACACTTCGCTGCTTTCTACGTCCAGCCCCAACCACGTGCTGTTGGCGCTCCATTCGCTGATCGACTGACGATCAAGGCCTTGCTGCTGGGCGGGCAGGGTGGTGGCGACCAGATAATCCACCAGGCCCAGCACATAGGCGCTATAGCGCGAGCGCATCAAGGCTTCGGCGCAGGGCGCCGGGTGACCGTCGTGGTAGTGGCCGCAGCAGGCGTCCAGTGAGTTGCCACTGCCGCAGGGGCAAATGGGTGTGTGCGGGCTTGTGTTCACGGTTACCACCAATATTTTCCAAAATTTTCCGGGTTGGCCCAAAAGCGCGAGTTGAGCCAGTCGGGGACTTGTTTGTATTCAAGCAGATCGTAGGTGAACAGGGTCAACACCTGATCTTCGCGCTGGAATCGTTCGCTGGCTTGCAGGGCCAGGGAAAAAAAGTCCGTCTCTTGCCAGCCGCAGGCGTTGAGGTCTGCCAGCACGGCGATGCGGCTTGCGTTCAGATTGCGAATGCCGCCCAACAGGTTCAGACCGTCGCGCTTGGGCAAATGCTCCAGGCAATCGAGCGCCAGGGCCAGGTCAAAACGCCGCGCCGCCACGTCCGCCGGCAGCGCGCCGGGGCCGGCGTGGATCACTTCGGTGTCGGGGTGGGCCTGCTGGAATGCTTCGAGTGCGGGGAAGCCGCTGGCACCGATCAGCAGCAGTGTTTGTGGGGCATAACGGTCAAGCACGGCCGCCAGGGCTTGTTGGGGCGTACGCGAAGAAATGGCAACGGTCATCGAAGTTCCTCAGTCAGAACCACCACGATAGCCTGCCCGGACATCGTGGCCTAGAGCGGTTTGTCCAAGAATGTGCGCAAACGTCGCAAACACGGGGCTAAAACCCGCGATTGCTCAGGCTGGCGCAGATTCGAAGACGGGTCTTTACTCCCCTGAATCGGCGCAAGGCCGATCTCTCAAGGAGAAACCCGATGAGCATAGTTCGGACAGCGTTACCCCTGGTTCTGCTAACCAGTGTGTTGACTGGTTGTGCAGGTTTGCAGAAAACCGACTGGCCGACCTGTGCAGCAGTCGGCGGTGCGATCGGTGCGGGATTAGGCGCCATAGAAAGTACTTCTTGGGCGGGCGGCGGCGCGCTGTACGTTGGCGGCATGGCGGCAGCTTATTGCTGGGTGCACGGCGATGGCGACGAAGATGGCGATGGCGTGCCGGACAGCCGCGACAAGTGCCCGGGCACACCGAAGGGCGTGCAGGTCGATGCTGACGGCTGCCCGCCACCTGTCCCAGCGCCAGTGGTTGAAGAGGCCGTGGTGGTCAAGGAAGAAACCATCGTGATCCGCGATGTGCACTTTGAGTTCAACAAAGCCACGCTGACCCCGGCCGACAAGGATGTGCTGAGCACGGTCGCCACCCGGCTGAAACAGGAAACGTCCACCGCGCAACTGCGGGTCACCGGCCATACCGACAGTGTCGGCAGCGATGCCTATAACCAACGGTTGTCGGAGAAACGGGCCAACTCGGTGGTGCAATACCTGGTCGAAAACGGCGTACCGCGTGCCAGTTTTGTCTCGGTGTCCGGTGCCGGAGAGAGCCAGCCGGTGGCCGATAACAAGACCGCCGACGGCCGCGCGATGAACCGTCGCACGGAAATCAGGATAAACCGCTGAAACCCTTGCCATTCGCGGCTTGTAGAGTTGCGGATGCGGGTCTTTACTCCTGTGTGACCGGTATGGGCCGGTGACACAGGAGCCTTCACCATGAACGTTCTAATCAGGGCCGCCTTACCGGTACTGCTGGCGAGCAGTCTGTTGTCCGGCTGCGCCACTCACAGCGACGGTAGCGCACCTCTCAACCAACGCACCTGGCCAATCTGTAGCCTGATCGGCGGTCTCGTCGGTGGCGGGTTGGGCGCCATTGAAAGCAGCGGCTGGGCCGCCGGTGGCGCCGCGTTGGGGCTACTGGGCGGTGGCTTGATCTGCTACGCCCAGGATGGCGATGAAGATGACGACGGTGTGTTCGACCGCCGCGACCGTTGTCCCGATACCCCGGCCAATACCCCTGTCGAACATCACGGCTGTCCGATGCCGCAATACCCGGCCAGCGCGCCACCGGTCGAACCGCAGGCCCCGGCTAGCGAGGTCATCACCCTCAACGACGCCGGCAAGGTGCTGTTCGATTTCGACAAGTCCGATCTCACCGCAGAAGCTCGCAGCCAGCTCGATGGGCTGATGAGCAAACTCGGCCATGCCAATGTCGCCAGCATCCGGGTGGTGGGCCACACCGACGGTGTCGGCAGTGATGCCTATAACCAGGGGCTGTCCGAGCGTCGGGCCAGCAGCGTCGTGGAGTATTTGCTGGCGCAGGGGCTGGCCCCCGACAAACTCACCAGCGAAGGCAAAGGCGAAAGCGAGCCGGTGGCCGACAATGAGACCGACGAAGGGCGGGCGCAGAACCGTCGGGTTGAACTGCATATCCAGCGTTGAAGCACGGGCCAGGGCTGCCGGGTCGTCGGTAAGGCGATCCGGGGCTCGGGTCAGATTAAATTTGCCTGGCCCTCTGGCTTATCCTGCGCGCAAGCCGTTACTGTGCGCGCAAAGAATAATTCCCGATCAGGGGGGCGTATGAAGGTGTTTTGGGGGCTGGGGCGCTTGCTGACCCTGCTGTTCTGGCTGGTGGTGCTGGTCAATCTGGTCGTGCCGTTCGTCCATCCGCTGCACCTGCTGGTCAATGTCGCTGGCGCGTTTTTGCTGGTGGTCCATCTGCTGGAACTGCTGTTGTTCAGGGCCCGTTTCCGTGGCCGCCCCGCGCCTGGCCGTGATCGCCTCAGAGTGCTGCTGTTCGGCATCTTCCACCTGCAAACCCTCCCGACCGCGCCAGAGGCTTCCCATGCGTAAATTGTGTCTGCTCGCCGCACTCGTATGCCCGTGGGCTTCGGCCCAGGTGGTCCAGGTAGAAAGCCATTCGTTGATGCGCCTGCCCAACACCACCGGCACCCTGGTCCTTGAGCGACTGGACGTGGCCGACTACGGCACGCTGCTGGTGCCTTCCAATGTCACTGAACTGACCATCGACCAATTGCACCTGGGGCGTGAGGCGCGGATCGCCATCGTGCCGGCGCAGCAGGTATTGGAAATGAAAGTGGCCCAGGCTGAGCTGGCCGAGGGCAGCCAGATCACTGCACGCGGCGCACCGGGTACCTACACCAAGGCGGCGCGGCGGGGGCGTGATCTCAACCTGCAGTTCAAGGCGTTGAATGCGCCGCTGTTGTCGGTGGATGCCCGCGGTGGTGCCGGTGCGCCGGGTTTCGTCGGTCTTGACGGTGCCAACGGCCAGGCGCCGGGCTGCACCTGGGGTTCGGCCGGTCGCGGGGCCGACGGCAGCAATGGCAGCGATGGCCAGCCGGGCGCGGCCGGTGCTCTGGTACGCCTTGAACTGCCCAACGCCTATCCTGCCGAGCAGATCAAAGTGACGGTGGATGGCGGTGCGGGTGGCACGGCGGGTCCTGGTGGCAAGCCTGGGGCGGGGGGCAAGGCCAAGGGCTGCCTGGTCTATACCGCCGACGGCGGCAAAAGCGGCCGTCCGGGCGCCGATGGCCAGCCAGGGCCTGCCGGAGCGGCGGGGACGGTGACGGTGCAGCGGTTCTGAACGTATGACGAACCTAATGTGGGAGCGGGCTTGCTCGCGAAGAGGGCGTGTCAGGTTAATCAGCATTGACTGACCCACCGCCTTCGCGAGCAAGCCCGCTCCCACAGGTTCTGTGTGATGCCGCCGATTTTTTCAGAACATCGGCCGCGCCGCGCCAATCGCTACCACCAGCAACCCGATCAACAGGTTGATCCCCACCAGCCTGCGAATCTTCCCCAGCACCGCCGCACCCGCCGGCCAGTCCTGCGCCGTCACGGCGTTACGCAATGTCGGCAGTTGCAGGCCCTGGATGCGGATAAACAGCGCCGTCATCACCACATACAACCCCATCATCACTTGCACATACCGCGGCGCGGTTTCGAAACCGGCGAAGCGCATATGGATCAGGCCTACACCGCTGATCGGTAAAAGCACCACCGCGACCCAGACCCAGACAAAAAAACGCTGAAACACTTCTACCCACAACTTGAGCCGGGCAGGGCCCTCAAGCGCCGTCATTGCGGCGGGGCGCAGGATCATCCAGGCGAAGAACATGCCGCCGACCCAGACCAGGGCCGCCAGTAAATGCAGGGTGTAGACGAGGGCAAAGGGTGTCATTGGGTTACTCCGTTCTGCGCAGGATTCATTAGCGGGGTATGATAGCCGCCGATCCGAACCACTGAAAATTTATCCAGCGTTTTTTGCGCCCGACCATTCATGATCAGCACCGAACTCAAAACCACGATCCAGGGCGCCTATTCGCGTTTTCTCGAAGCCAAGAGCCTCAAGCCGCGATATGGCCAGCGCCTGATGATTGCCGAAGTGGCAAAAGTCCTGGGTGACATCGACACCGACGACGAAGGCCGGCGCAGTGGCGAGCCCGCCATCGTGGCGGTGGAGGCCGGCACCGGTACCGGCAAGACCGTGGCCTACAGCCTGGCGGCGATTCCCACGGCCAAGGCCGCTGGCAAACGCCTGGTGATCGCCACGGCCACCGTCGCCCTGCAGGAGCAGATCGTCTACAAGGACCTGCCCGACCTGATGCGCAACAGCGGCCTGAACTTCACGTTCGCGCTGGCCAAGGGCCGTGGGCGCTACATGTGCCTGTCCAAGCTCGACATGTTGCTCCAGGAAGGCCACGCGCAGACCGCCACGGCTCAGCTTTTCGAAGAAGAAGGCTTCAAGATCGAAGTCGATGAGGCCAGCCAGAAGCTGTTCACCAGCATGATCGAGAAGCTGGCCGGCAATAAATGGGACGGCGACCGCGACAGCTGGTCCACGGCCCTGGAAGACGCCGACTGGTCCCGCCTGACGACCGACCATAGCCAGTGCACCAACCGCCATTGCCCGAACTTCGGCCAGTGCGCCTTCTACAAGGCCCGCGAAGGCATGGGCAAGGTCGACGTCATCGTCACCAACCACGACATGGTCCTGGCTGACCTGGCCCTGGGCGGCGGTGCGGTGCTGCCGGACCCGCGCGACACGATCTACGTGTTCGACGAAGGCCACCACCTGCCGGACAAGGCCATCGGGCATTTCGCCCATTACACCCGGCTGCGCTCCACCGCCGACTGGCTGGAAACCACCGCCAAGAACCTCACCAAACTGTTGGCCCAGCATCCATTGCCGGGTGACCTGGGCAAGTTCATCGAGCAAGTGCCGGAGCTGGCGCGGGAAATCAAGACGAACCAGCAGTTCATGTTCACCGCTTGCGAGCAAGTGGCCGACTTCAAGCCCGGCGAAGACGTCGAGGGCCGCGAGCGGCCACGCCACCGGTTTGTCGGCGGGGTGATCCCCGAGCACATGCGCGAAATGGGCGTAGAGCTCAAGAAAGGTTTCGCACGCCTGACCGATCTGTTCACGCGCCTGACCGACCTGCTCAAGGAAGGCATGGATGGTGAGGTCAACATCGGTATCGCCAGCAACCAGGCCGAAGAGTGGTACCCGCTGTTCGGTAGCCTGTTGTCCCGCTCACAAGGCAATTGGGAACTGTGGACGGCCTTCACCGCCGAGGACCCGGAAGACAACCCGCCAATGGCGCGGTGGCTGACCCTGGCCGAAAGCGGTTCGCTGTTCGATATCGAGGTCAATGCCAGCCCGATCCTGGCGGCGGAAATGCTGCGTCGCAACCTGTGGAACGTGGCCTACGGCGCGCTGGTAACCTCCGCCACGCTGACCGCCCTGGGCACGTTCGACCGTTTCCGCATGCGCGCCGGCCTGCCGAAGAAAGCCGTGACCGCCGTGGTCCCGAGCCCCTTCCATCACGCCGATGCTGGCGTGCTGCGGGTGCCGGACCTCAAGGCCGACCCGCGTGACGCTGCCGCTCACACCGCCGCGATCATCCGCGACCTGCCAGAACTGGTGGAAGGCTCACGGGGCACCCTGGTGCTGTTTTCCTCGCGCAAACAGATGCAGGACGTGTTCGACGGCCTTGACCGTGACTGGCGCAAGCAGGTGTTCATCCAGGGCAACCTGTCGAAGCAGGAAACCCTGAACAAACACAAGGCGCGGGTCGATGGCGGCGATTCCAGCGTGCTGTTCGGCCTGGCGAGTTTTGCCGAAGGCGTGGACTTGCCGGGTGCCTATTGCGAGCACGTGGTGATCGCCAAGATTCCGTTCTCGGTCCCCGATGACCCGGTGGAAGCCGCGCTGGCCGAGTGGATCGAAGCCCGAGGCGGCAACCCGTTCATGGAAATCTCCGTACCGGACGCTTCGCTGAAGCTGGTCCAGGCGTGTGGCAGGTTGCTGCGCACCGAAGAAGACCGCGGCACCATCACCTTGCTCGACCGCAGGCTGGTAACCCAGCGCTATGGCAAGGCGATCCTCAACGCGCTGCCGCCGTTTCGGCGGGAGATTTCCTGAGGCTGCTGCAACTTCACGGTGAGGCAATGTATTTGTGGGAGCAAGGCTTGCCCGCGATGAAGGTACCTCGGTCTCAGAAAGACCTCACAGACCTCATCGCGGGCAAGCCTTGCTCCCACAGGTTCTTCTTGCCACGGGGGCATGCTTAGCCAGCCGTCTTGCGACGGTTCCCAAAAACCTGAATGGCTGAAACAATGCCAGCCACCTTAAAAGTGTTTGTTTCAAGGGAGTTACGGGTGCAGATTCAAGGCCATTATGAACTTCAGTTCGAGGCGGTGCGTGAAGCGTTCGCGGCGCTGTTCGATAATCCCCAGGAGCGCGGCGCGGCGTTGTGCATCCAGGTGGGGGGTCGCACGGTGATCGATCTGTGGGCCGGTACCGCCGACAAGGATGGCCATGAAGCCTGGCACAGCGACACCATCGCCAACCTGTTTTCCTGCACCAAGACCTTCACCGCCGTCACCGCCCTGCAACTGGTGGCCGAAGGCAAGTTGCAGCTGGATGCCCCGGTAGCCCGCTATTGGCCCGAGTTTGCTGCCGCCGGCAAGCAATCCATTACCCTGCGCCAGTTGCTCTGCCATCAGGCCGGGTTGCCGGCGCTACGTGAATTACTGCCGCCCGAAGCGCTTTATGACTGGCAAGCCATGGTCGATGCCCTGGCGGCAGAAACACCCTGGTGGACGCCGGGTGAGGGCCACGGTTATGCCGCGATCACCTATGGCTGGCTGATCGGCGAGCTGTTGCGCAGGGTCGATGGGCGCGGTCCGGGGGAGTCCATCGTGGCCCGTATTGCCAAGCCGTTGGGCCTGGATTTTCACGTTGGCCTGGCCGACGAGGAGTTTCATCGCGTGGCCCACATCGCCCGTGGCAAAGGCAACGTCGGCGATGCCGCGGCCCAACGCCTGCTGCAGGTGACGATGCGCGAGCCGACGGCCATGACCACCCGGGCCTTTACCAATCCGCCGTCGATCATGACCAGTACCAACAAGCCGGAATGGCGGCGCATGCAGCAACCGGCGGCCAACGGCCACGGTAACGCCCGCAGCCTGGCCGGGTTCTATGCGGGGCTGCTGGACGGCAGCCTGCTGGAAGGTGAAATGCTCGACGAACTGACTCGCCAGCACAGCTTCGGCGAGGACAAGACGTTGTTGACCCAGACCCGTTTCGGCCTGGGTTGCATGCTCGACCAGCCGGATGTGCCGAATGCGACCTACGGCCTCGGCCCACGGGCGTTCGGTCATCCGGGGGCCGGGGGCTCCATGGGGTTTGCCGACCCGGAACATGATGTGGCTTTTGGCTTCGTGACCAACACGCTCGGGCCTTACGTATTGATGGACCCGCGCGCGCAGAACCTTGCGAGGGTACTTGCCACTTGTCTATAAAGCGCCATTGAAGGCGGCGGGCACCGGAACCTCGTGTCCTTTTCAGTTTCCAAACGTCTGTTTATACGGCCAAAACATGGCCTTTGTTTTTCCATTTACATCATTTTGTGGATATCCAATGTCATCGAATAAAACCCTCGCTCTGGCGCTGTGCTTCGCTATTACCGGTTGCGCACAAACCCCACAAAATGATGCCGAGGGCGGCGGTAGCTGGTGGTCGTTCGGCTCTTCCGACAAGGTCGTGGCCAAGGAAACGGCGCCAGCGGCGCCTCTGAAACCGGCCGCCGTCGCCCCGCGAGCCAAGGCCGAGAGCACCACGAGCGGGTGGTGGCCGTTCTCTTCCGATGACGCTGCCGACGTCGCGAAGAAAGAAACCGTCAAGCCTCAAGACAAGCCCGAAGCCAAGGCACCGGCCGTTGCCAAGGCCGAAGCCGAAAGCAACGGCAAGTGGTGGTGGCCGTTTGGCGGCAAGGATCAGGAAACCGCCAAGGCGGTGCCGATGCCCGATCCGAAAGTCACCCAGGCCTGGCTCGACGACTACGAGCCGAAGCTGCGCACCGCCATCAAGGACAGCAAGCTCCAACTCGAGCGCCGCGACAATGTGCTGGTGGTCACCGCGCCGGTCGACGGCTCCTTCAACCCGGACCGCCCAGCCATGCTGCTGCCCGTGACCCTCGGCCCGTTCACCCGTGTGGCGAAGATCCTTGAAGCCGACCCGAAGACCGCCGTGCTGATCCTCGGCCACGCCGACACCTCGGGCGCCGCACCCGCGAACCTGAAACTCAGCCAGGAGCGTGCCCAGTCCGTGGCAGCGATTTTCCGTCTCAGCGGCCTGCAACGTGATCGCCTGATGCTGCGCGGCATGGGCGCAGTGGCGCCACGTGCGGCCAACGACAGTGTGGAAGGTCGTGCCTTGAACCGTCGTGTGGAACTGCTGGTCACGCCGGCCAACACCATGGTTGCGCTGCTGAGCAAATACAACATGCCGGCACCTGCGCCAGTGACGCTGGTGGCGGCCCAGGACGTGAAACCCGCGGCCCCGGCCCCAGCGCCTGCGGCTAAAAAAGCCGTGACCCCGACCAGCAAAAAAGCACCGGCCAAAAAAGCCGTGGCCAAGGCGCCTGCCAAGAAAGCCCCAGCCAAGGCCTCTACTGCGGCGAAGAAAACCCAACCGGCCAAAGCCGCCACCAATACCAAGAAAGTTGCGGCCGCCGACACCCCCAAGCAGTGATGGGCTAACCACAAGGAATGCGCCATGACCCAACCGCTGGCTGATATGCGCCGCGACTACACCCGCGATGGCTTGACCGAGGCGCAAGCCCCGGCCGAGCCGTTTGCACTGTTCCACCACTGGTTCGCCGACGCGGTGAAAACCGAGCAGGCGCCGGTGGAGGCCAACGCCATGACCCTGGCGACGGTGGATGCAGAAGGGCGCCCGCACTGCCGGATCCTGCTGCTCAAGGGGTTGGATGCCCTGGGCTTCACGTTCTTCACCAACTACGACAGCGCCAAGGGCCAGCAACTGGCCGCGAATCCATTTGCGGCCATGACGTTTTTCTGGCCAGCCCTGGAGCGCCAGGTGCGGATCGAGGGCAAAGTGGTGAAGGTCACGGCGCAGGAGTCGGACGCCTATTACCAGGTTCGCCCGCTGGGCAGCCGTCTCGGCGCCTGGGCTTCACCCCAGAGCCGAGTGATTTCGGGGCGCTCTGAGCTGGACGACTTGCTCAAGGCCACCGAACAACGCTTCAGCGACAGCCAACCGCACTGCCCGGAGCATTGGGGTGGTTATCGTTTGCTGCCCGAGCGCATCGAGTTCTGGCAGGGTCGTCCGAGCCGCCTGCACGATCGCCTCAACTACCGCCTGCAAGGGGCGAACTGGACGCGCGAGCGTCTGGCGCCTTAGTGTCGGGGTAACCTGCCGCAGCGGTTTTAAGCCATTGCGGCAAGTCCCGACGCTTGACTCCTTGTTCCTGGGCACGGGCCAATTGTTGCAGCATGTAGGTCTTTTTCTGCTCATCCTGCCCCGCCAGGGACAGCGCCAGATCGCGGTCCATCCAGCGTTTGATTCGTACGTACAGCCACCAGTGGAAGTACAAACCGGCCACGGTGACCGCGACGATGATGAAATAATCCATGAAAAATCCCCGGGTTGATGACGCAGGTTTCGGAAATTGGCGCTACTGTTTGGTGAATTTTTCGGGTGCGCCTGTATCCCACCTGAATGAAAACAATTTTATCCCGGCGAGGCCGTGACAGGCGTCAAGCTGCGGAGTTTAATGAATCCCTGTCTTTTGGAGTTTGATGCTATGCGTAAGTCTGTTTTGCTGGTTGCTTCCTTTTCCACGATGGCGATGTTGCTCACTGGCTGTCAGTCGAGCCTGACCGGTGACTCCTACTCCCGTGACGAAGCGCGTCGCGTGCAGACGATTCGCATGGGGACCATCGAGTCCTTGCGTCCGGTCAAGATCGAAGGCACCAAGACCCCCATCGGCGGTGCGGCTGGTGCGGTGGTCGGTGGTGTTGGCGGCAGCGCCATCGGCGGTGGCCGTGGCAGTATTGTCGCCGCTGTGATTGGCGCGGTAGCTGGTGGCCTGATTGGTTCTGCTACTGAAGAAGGTTTGACCCGTACCCAGGGTGTGGAAATCACCGTGCGTGAAGATGACGGTAGCATGCGTGCCTATGTGCAGCAGGTTCAGGAGAACGAGGTATTCCGTGTGGGTGAGCGGGTTCGTATTTCCACTGTGGATGGTACGAGTCGCGTATCGCACTAAGCTTGAGTCGGTAAGAGAAAACGGCGCTTATTCCGGGAATGGAAAGCGCCGTTTTCTTTTGGGGTTGGATTGGGTTGGATTGGATTGGGTACATATCCGTTGCTGCGGTAACGGCCACTTAGGGTTCCGCCCTGACGGCGGCTCACTTTTGAAAAGCGCAAAAGTAAGCAAAACGCTCTTGCCCCACCACTCGGTGCCTCGCCTAGGCTCGGCATGCCTGAACGAAGGCCTTGCTCCGTGGGCCCGCCGCGAAGGGCCATCCATGGCCCAGCGCGGCTACCTCGGCATCCATGCCGAGGTGCCCACTGCGCAAGGCCTTCGTTCAGCCATCGTGGTTAACGGGGCGCCCCAGATCAAAAACAGAACCGAGGCGGCCTAATAGCCGACCTGGTTCTGGGTGGGACCGCGTTTCTCCTGTGGGAGCGGGCTCCGGGTGCACACGAATAGGGCGCCTGCTGAAGATCCAATGTGGGAGCGAGCTCGCTCGCGATGGCGGTGGTTCAGTCACATGGATGCTGGGCTTGCTGACCTCATCGCGAGCAAGCTCGCTCCCACAGGAGGTCTGTGTTGGATATGAATTTTGTGTCCGCTGAAGATTGAATGTGGGAGCGAGCTTGCTCGCGATGGCGGTGGTTCAGTCACATGGATGTTGGATTTGCTGGCCTCATCGCGAGCAAGCCCGCTCCCACAGGGGGGCTGTGTTGGATATGAATTTTGTGTCCGCTGAAGATTGAATGTGGGAGCGAGCTTGCTCGCGATGGCGGTGGTTCAGTCACATGGATGCTGGGCTTGCTGGCATCATCGCGAGCAAGCTCGCTCCCACAGGAGAAACACGTTCACCCAAAACCAGGTCGGCTACTAGGCCGCCTCGTGGTGGACGTTGATCTCGGCGCCCCGTTAACCACGATGGCCGAACGCAGGCATTGTGGAGTGGGTATCCCGGCATGGATGCCGGGATAGCCGCGCTGGGCCATGGATGGCCCTTCGCGGCGGCCCACGGAGCAATGCAGGAGTGAGGGCATGCCGAGCCTAAGCGAGGCACCGAGTGGTGGGGCAGAAGCGTTTTGCTTACTTTTGCGCTTTTCAAAAGTGAGCCGCCGTAAGGGCGGAACCTTAAGCAGCCGTTACCGCAGCAACGGATATGCACACCCCTCCTGGCAGCCAGGAATCAGCTTGGCAATGCAGGCTGCTTGCGACTGGCCGCCGCCGTCACCGCATAACCGAGCAACGCCGCCAGGATCGAACCCGTGAGAATCCCCATCCGGTCCATGCCGGCGTAATCACTCACACCCGGCTCGAACGCGAGGGACCCAACGAACAGGCTCATGGTGAACCCGATACCGCACAGAATCGCCACACCCAATACCTGGCCCCAATTGGCGCCAGCGGGCAGGCTGGCGATGCCGATCTTCACGGCCAGCCAGGTCAGGCCGAAGACGCCGATGGTCTTGCCCAGCAGCAGGCCAATGGCGATGCCCATCGGCACGTCATGGGTGAAACTCTCGACAGTGATGCCACTCAGGGACAGGCCGGCATTGGCGAAGGCGAACAGCGGCAGAATGCCGTAGGCCACCCAGGGATGCAGGGCATGCTCCAGGGTTAGCAGTGGCGAAGTCTCGGCGTTTTTCGTGCGCAGCGGGATGCAGAACGCCAGAGTCACCCCGGCCAGCGTGGCATGGACACCGCTCTTGAGTACGCAGACCCAGAGGATCAGGCCAATGACCATATAGGGCCCGAGCTTGACCACACCCATCCGGTTCATCGCCACCAGCGCAGTGATGCAGGCGGCTGCCAGCATGAGCGACAAGGTCGACAGGGCGCCGGAGTAAAAAATCGCGATGATGATAATGGCGCCCAGGTCGTCGATGATCGCCAGGGTCATCAGGAACAGCTTGAGCGACACCGGCACCCGTTTGCCGAGCAAGGCCAGCACGCCGAGGGCGAATGCGATGTCGGTGGCCGTCGGAATCGCCCAGCCAGCGAGGGCGGCCGGATTGTCGCGGTTGAGGAACCAGTAGATCAGGGCCGGTACCACCATGCCGCCGATCGCTGCTGCGCCCGGCAGGACGATTTGCGAAGGTTTCGACAGTTGCCCATCGAGGACCTCACGCTTGACCTCGAGGCCGATGAGCAGGAAGAACATCGCCATCAGGCCGTCGTTGATCCACAGCAGCAAGGGTTTGGCGATCTTCAATGCGCCGACCTGGGCGACCACCGGCGTGTCCAGCAGGCCGTTGTACAGCCAGGAAAGGGGCGAGTTATTGATGGCCAGGGCCAACACGGCGGCGGCGATCAGCAGCAGGCCGCTGGCAGCCTCCAGTTGGAAAAAACGTGTCAGAGAATTGCGTAGAGCCACGATCGCTCTCCATTCATTGAATCAAAAAGATGGCACACCCTAACCCGTACTGTTAGTTGTTAAAACAAAAGTTATATTCTTTTTTGTTATATGTCGTTACAACGCCAGCGCCACGCAGTCGGGCAGTTATGGGCCATATTGGACCTTAGCTGTACCTGTGCGCGATGTAGGTTTTTTCCTAAGCTTGCGACTGGTTTTTCCGAGACCACGTTGCGCCTGCATGACCACCAGGTTTCCCTGCGTCGAACCGAGCCAGTGAGAAAACACCATGAACGACCACCGCCAGTGGGCGCGCGAAGCGATTCGCATCATCGAGGCTGACTTCCAGCGCAGCGCCGATACCCACCTGATTCCGCTGCCGCTGCCTGGCCTGCCGGGCATCGAACTGTATTTCAAGGATGAATCCAGCCATCCCACCGGCAGCCTCAAGCATCGGCTGGCGCGTTCGCTGTTTCTCTATGCGTTGTGTAATGGCTGGCTCAAGCCCGGTGCGCCGGTGATCGAGGCCTCCAGCGGCTCGACAGCGATTTCCGAGGCCTATTTCGCCAGGTTGCTGGGCCTGCCGTTCATTGCGGTGATGCCGGCGACCACCTCCCGGGAAAAAATCGCACAGATCGCTTTCTATGGCGGCCAGAGCCACCTGGTGGACGATCCTACGCAGATCTACGCCGAATCCGAGCGCCTGGCCCACGAGCATGATGGGCACTTCATCGACCAATTCACCTATGCCGAGCGCGCCACGGACTGGCGGGCCAATAACAACATTGCCGAATCGATCTTCCAGCAGATGCGCTTCGAGCGGCACCCGGAGCCGAGCTGGTTGATTTCAAGCCCCGGCACCGGCGGCACCACCGCCACCCTGGGGCGCTACGTCCGTTACCGCCAGCACGGCACCCGCGTGCTGTGTGCCGACGCCGAGCGTTCAGTGTTCTTCGACTATTACCGCAGCGGCGATGCCAGCCTGCGCCTGGATTGCGGTTCACGCATCGAGGGTATCGGCCGGCCACGGGTCGAGGCGTCGTTCTTGCCGAAAGTCATCGATGCGATGGTCAAGGTCCCGGACGCCTTGTCATTGGCGGCCATGCATTACCTGGCCCAGCGCTTGGGACGACGGGTCGGCGGGTCCAGCGGCACCAATCTGATCGGCGCCCTCATGGCGGCCCGGCAGATGGTGGATGCGGGTGAGTCGGGGTCGATCGTGGCGATTTTGTGCGACGGTGGCGAGCGCTACGCCACGACCTATTACGACCCGGCGTGGCTCAAGGCCCAGGGGTATGAGTTGAGTGAGCTGATGGACATCGTGGCGGCCAGTGTGGAGCGGGGCGAGGTGCTGCCTGAGAGTGTGTTGCGGGCCAATATCTGAATCACTGAGGTCCCTTGTGGGAGCGAGCTTGCTCGCGATAGCGGTGGATCAGTCAACATCTGTGTTGAATGCCAGGCCGCCATCGCGAGCAAGCTCGCTCCCACAGGGTCATGCTGTCTACTTAGGCTGAGTCATTGGCCCTTCAGGCCTCGAGGCCGAGGATATCCCGCGCCACCGCCTCGGCAATCCGGATTCCGTCCACGCCCGCCGACAGGATCCCGCCCGCGTAACCGGCGCCTTCACCGGCCGGGAAAAGGCCCTTGACGTTCAGGCTCTGCAGCGATTCGTTGCGGGTAATGCGCAGGGGCGATGAGGTGCGGGTTTCGATGCCGGTCAGCACGGCGTCGTGCAGCGAGTAACCGCGAATCTGTTTCTCGAACGCCGGCAGGGCTTCGCGGATCGCTTCGATGGCGAAGTCCGGCAGGGCCAGGGCCAAGTCGCCCAGGGACACCCCTGGCTTGTAGGAAGGTTCGACGCTGCCCAGTGCCGTAGACGGCTTGCCGGCGATGAAATCACCCACCAGTTGCGCCGGGGCTTCGTAGTTGCTGCCGCCGAGCACGAAGGCGTGGGACTCCAGGCGTTCTTGCAGCTCGATCCCGGCCAGCGGGCCACCCGGATAATCCACTTCCGGCGTAATGCCGACGACAATGCCGGAGTTGGCGTTGCGCTCATTGCGCGAATACTGGCTCATGCCGTTGGTCACGACGCGGTTCGGCTCGGACGTCGCCGCCACCACGGTGCCGCCCGGGCACATGCAGAAGCTGTACACCGACCGGCCATTCTTGGCGTGGTGCACCAGTTTGTAATCGGCGGCGCCGAGTTTCGGATGGCCGGCGTACTTGCCCAGGCGTGCGCTGTCGATCAGCGATTGCGGGTGTTCGATACGGAAACCCACCGAGAACGGCTTGGCTTCCATGTACACGCCGCGGCTGTGGAGCATGCGGAAGGTGTCCCGGGCGCTGTGGCCCAGGGCCAGGATCACATGTTTCGAATGAATCTGTTCGCCGCTGGCCAGTTCGACGCCGACCAGTTGGCCGTCCTCGATCAGCACATCGGTAACCCGCTGCTGGAAGCGCACTTCGCCACCCAGGGCGCGAATCTGCTCACGCATGGTTTCCACCACGCCGGTCAGACGGAACGTGCCGATGTGCGGCTTGCTGACGTAGAGGATTTCTTCCGGCGCCCCGGCCTTGACGAATTCGTGCAAAACCTTGCGGCCAAGGAATTTCGGATCCTTGATCTGGCTATAGAGCTTGCCGTCGGAAAACGTCCCTGCGCCGCCTTCACCGAACTGCACGTTGGATTCGGGGTTGAGCACGCTTTTGCGCCACAGGCCCCAGGTGTCCTTGGTGCGCTGGCGCACTTCCGGGCCACGCTCGAGGATGATTGGCTTGAAGCCCATCTGTGCCAGCAGCAGGGCGGCGAAGATCCCGCACGGGCCGAAGCCGACCACGATCGGCCGCTCGCTCAGGTCAGCCGGTGCCTGGCCCACCACTTTGTAGCCGACATCCGGCGCCTCGTTGACGTTACGGTCATCGGCGAACTTGCGCAGCAGGCTGGCTTCGTCGCGCACCGTCAGGTCGATGGTGTAGATGAAGCACAGTTCGGAGGATTTCTTGCGCGCGTCGTAGCTGCGCTTGAACAAGGTGAAGTCGAGCAGGTCATCGCTGGCGATGCCCAGGCGCTGCAGGATGGCAGGGCGCAGGTCTTCTTCGGGGTGGTCGATCGGCAGCTTGAGTTCGGTGATTCGTAACATGGTGGGATCCGGTTCGCGGGATGCACAACTGCACCAGGGCGTGAACCGGCGATTATAAGCCAAAAGCTGTGAATCAGTCGTTGCGCGCACCACCAAAGTAGGCGCAGCCACGCTGGACCTGACCGTTGACCCGCAATTCGGCGCTCATGTGTTGCACGCTGCCGGTGGTGCTGTCGACGCAGCGCTGGGCGGCCAGCCAGAGCTCGACCTTCTGGCCGTTGGCTTCGGTGCTGAGGTTGAAGCGGCCGTCGCCCAGTTGTTCTTCAAGGTAGGGCACCGCCAGCGTCGGTTGGCCTTCACGCTCAAGCACCATGCCCTTGCCGCTGGCCTTGAGGTTCCACTCCGGACCATGACCGGCGGCACGCAAGACCAGCAGTTTGAAATTGCCGTCATCGCAAGCGCTGCCCGAGCGTTCCAGGCGGTACAACTGCTCCAGGTCCAACTGGCTGTCGGTGCCGGCTGCTGCGCTGGAGACGATACGACCGCGCACATCGGCAAATAGCTTGCCTTGGTCATCGGCCAGGCTGGCGGCCTGTTGCAGCACGCTGGTGCCACCGCTGTCGTTGACGATGTAGCGGCGCTGTTCCTGGCACGGCTGGAACACCAGCTTGCCATCGGCCGCCGTGAGCTCGCCCTGCATGCGCGTCTGGCCGGCGTGGGAGGCACTCTGACGAGGGGCGTCGAGCAATTGGCAGCCGCTGAAGAGCGGCAGGAGGGCGACAAACAGCAGGGAGCGGGCGGCACGCATCATTGGGTCTCCAGACAAGTGCCGCCACGTTACTCAGACTGATCCCACATCACAACCCGTAGGAGCCGTGTAGGAGCTGTGTAGGAGCTGTCGAGTGCAACGAGGCTGCGATCTTTTCCCAGACACTTGCACCGCAAGCGAAAGATCAAAAGATCGCAGCCTGCGGCAGCTCCTACGGGTAGAGCGTCGGCTAGCCCACGTGAAAGGTCTGACCGGTTTGCAGGCCTTCGACACTCTTGGCGTAGGCCAATGCAACATCGATGGCCGGGACCGGTTTGTAGCCGCGAAAGTACGGGGCGTACTTGTCCATGGCTTCCAGCAATACGTTCGGGCTCACCGAGTTGACCCGCAAGCCCCGTGGCAACTCGATTGCCGCGGCGCGCACGAAACTGTCCAGGGCGCCATTGACCAGGGCCGCCGACGCACCACTCTTGATCGGATCGTGGCTGAGCACGCCAGTGGTGAAGGTGAAGGATGCACCGTCGTTGGCGAATTCGCGACCGATCAGCAGCAGGTTGACCTGGCCCATCAGCTTGTCTTTCAAACCCAGGGCAAAGCTGTCTTCGCTCATGTCGGCCAGGGGCGCAAAGGTGACATTGCCGGCGGCGCAGACCAGGGCATCAAAACGACCGGTCTTTGCGAACAGGGCGCGAATCGAGGCGCTGTCGCTGATATCCACCTGCAGGTCACCGCTGTGGCGGCCGATCCGAATGATCTCGTGGCGCGGCGACAGTTCGTTATCAATGGCCGAACCGATAGTGCCGTTGGCGCCGATCAACAGGATTTTCATGAGCTGTTCCTCAATGGGTTGAATGAGTTTTCAGTCTAGAGAGGTTCTTTCCATTGATAATCATGCTAATAGGAAACCTTTGGTTTTCATTTGGAAACAATCCAATGAGCGAAATGGATGACCTGGCGGCGTTTGCCGTGTTGATGGAGGCCGGCAGCTTCACCCAGGCGGCCCAGCAGTTAGGGTGCAGCAAGGGCCAGTTGTCCAAGCGCATCAGCCTGTTGGAGAGCCGGTTTTCGGTGCTGTTGCTGCAACGCACCACGCGGCGCTTGAGCCTTACGGCGGCAGGGGCGGCGTTGTTGCCCCAGGCCCAGGCGCTGTTGGTGCAGGTGGAACGGGCACGTCAGGCATTGGCGCGTTTGAAGGACGATATTTCTGGGCCGGTGCGTATGACGGTTCCGGTTTCGTTGGGTGAAACGTTCTTCGAGGGCTTGCTGATGGAGTTCGCTCGTACGTATCCCCACGTACAGATCGAACTGGAGCTCAACAACGGTTACCGTGACCTGACCCGCGATGGTTTCGACCTGGCGATCCGCTCCGACGCCGCTATCGATGAGCGGCTGGTGGCCCGGCCATTGCTGGCGTGGCACGAAATGACCTGCGCCAGTCCGGCCTACCTCGAACACTATGGCGAACCCGAGACGCCCCAGGCCCTGGCCGAACATCGCTGCTTGCTGAACAGCCACTACAGCGGTCGGGAAGAATGGCTTTACCACCAGCAACACGAGCTGCTGCGGGTCCGGGTGTCGGGACCGTTCGCCAGCAATCACTACAGCCTGCTGAAAAAAGCCGCCCTGGCCGGCGCCGGAATCGCCCGGCTGCCGTCGTATTTGCTGCATGAAGAGTTGGCCGATGGACGCCTGCACTGGCTGCTGCGCGACTACCAGACCCGGCGCATGCCGATGTACCTGGTGCACCCGTACCAGGGCGGCCTACCCAAGCGCACTCAGGTGCTCGCCGACTACTTGATCGACTGGTTCAAGCGCAGCGGCGAGGCGTTGGATCGGCTGCAGCGATAGCCCAGCCATTTGACACCATTGGACACCCCCTTGTGGGAGCGGGCTTGCTCGCGAAGGCGGTGGGTCAGCTTGCATAAATGCTGGATTTGCCGCCGCCTTCGCGAGCAAGCCCGCTCCCACAGGTGTCCCAGGGTCAGTCAGCGGGTGTAACGCTTGGCAATCAGGTGGTCGATGGACAGTACCCCCGGCCCACGGGCCATCAGGTAGAGCAATACCGCCGCCCAGGTGCCATGGGTCGGGTAGGCGTCCGGGTAGACGAACAGCTGGATGGTCACGGTCATGCCCAGCAAGGCCAGCGCTGAAAAGCGGGTAGCCAGGCCAAACAGGATCAGGACCGGGAACACATGCTCGGCAGAGGCCGCCAGGTACGCGGCCAGTTCCGGCGACAGCAGCGGCAGGGCGTATTCGCTTTTGAACAGGGGAATGGTCGAGTCCGCCAGCCGCGGCAGGCCGATCTGGAAAGTGCCGTCGAACAAGTCGATGGCCAGGCCTTCGATTTTGGTCTGGCCGGACTTCCAGAACACCGCGGCAATCGAGAAGCGCGCGATGAAGGAGATCAGGCTGTAGGGGATTTTCTCCAGCCATTGGATGGAACCGGCAATCAGGGCGTTCATGGGGATATCTCTTCAGCCAGGAGGTGAGTGATGGCCTGGTGGCGGATGAGCCCGGCCAGGGTGTGTTCGAGGTCGAGGTCGATCGAGGCTTCAATGGCCGCGGTCAGGGACACCCCCTGTTGCAGGGCCGTGATGAACCCATAGGCCGCGTGACTGATCGCAAACACTTCCACGTCGAGACCGTGGCGCAGCACCAAGGCGTTTTGCGCAGAGAACGCTTCGAATGGCACGGGCATCTGGTGCTGATGGGCGGCCCAGATCGTCACCACGGCGAAGGGCGATTGCAGCAGCCGTAGTGACGGGTGCAGACCGACCTTCAGGTGCCTTGTCTGTGTGGGGGACGACAGCGCCTCGACGATCTGTTCTGCGGCCATGGGCTCGGCGTCGGCGGCATGCCAGGCTTTCACGTGCAGTCGCTCCAGTCGGGCGACGTCCGCCAGGTACGGCACGCAGGCGGCGGGTTCGAAGCGTTCGATGAACCCGGCAAAATCATCCCCGTAGTCGCTCATCACCGGGCTTTGCGGTGGCGCCGACTGAACGTAGACCCCAGCCATGCCTCGGAAAAATTCCTCGCCCACCAGTTGCGCCACCACCGGGTAATTGTCGGCCAAGGCGTTGATCAATGAGCCGAGCACGTTGTTGCGGTATACCGCGAAGCGGCTCTGCGGGTCGGCGCCGTTGGCGCTGATCAGGCCGGGGGGACAAGCCTTGCGCGGGTCGAGCAGGGCGGCGGCGAATGTGCGCTGGCCGCTCATGGCCGGGCGCCGGCGGTGGCTAAAAGTTGATCGGCCTGGCGCGCCTCGGCCAGCAGTACCCCCCAGGGAGGGATGTGGTTGTCGCGCTCGATCAGCGTGGCTACCGGCCCGGTCCGCTCCAGTACCTGGAGATACAGTTGCCAGACCTCGTTGTCGATGGGCGCGCCGTGGTTGTCTATCAGCAGGCGTGCGCCGAGGCTGTCGGTGTCCTCGGCAAAGCCGGCCAGGTGAATTTCACCGGTCGCTTGCAGGGGCAGGGCGTCGAGGTAGGCCAATGGATCGCGGCAGTGGTTGACGCACGAAACGTAGACGTTGTTCACATCCAGCAGCAGGCCGCAGCCGGTGCGCCGGATCACTTCGCTGATGAAGTGTGGCTCGTCTAGGGTCGAGGCCTCGAACGCCAGGTAGGTGGCCGGGTTTTCCAGCAACAGCGTACGTTTGAGGCTCGACTGCACCTGGTCGACGTGTTCGCAGACCCGGTCGAGGGTCGCTTCGTCGTAGGCCAGGGGCAGCAGGTCATTGAGGAACACCGGGCCGTGGCTGGACCAGGCCAGGTGTTCGGAAAAGGATTGGGGCTGATAGCGTTCGACCAATGCGGCCAGGCGCTGTAAATGCGCAACATCCAGCGGCCCCTCCCCACCGATCGACAGGCCGACGCCGTGCAGCGACAGCGGGTACTGTTCGCGTATCCGCCCCAGGAAGTGATGAAGCGGCCCGCCGGCCACCATGTAGTTTTCCGCGTGCACCTCGAAAAAGCCCAGGTCCGGTCGGGTTTGGAGCACCTCACGAAAATGCTCGCTCTTGAGCCCCAACCCTGCCCTTGGCGGCAGCCGGCTATCAGTGGCGAGGGAGGGGGGATTCAACATGCTGGCGGGCCTCAGGCAGATGCGATCAGGACTTGGCTTTGAACGCTTCGAGCTGGCCGAAACCAGTCGGGGAGGTTTTGCTTTCCATGGTGGTGCAAGTGCCTTTGGGTACCGATTTCCAGGCGTTGCCCTGATAGTCCATTTTTGCCGTACCGGCGCAGGTGGTGCCGGCACCGGCGGCGCAGTCGTTCTTGCCTTTGAGGGCAACGCCGAAGCATTTTTCCATGGTGTCGTCGGCTGCGTGGACGGTCGAGACGGCTGTCATGCTCAGGGCGGAACCCAGGGCCAGGATCAGGGCGGTGGCGGACAGGGTGCGGGTCGAAGCAGTCATGATGATTCTCCAGTCATTCAGGGAAATGAACCGGCGTTAGCGCCGGTCTACTGAACTAGAGAGGGGAGATGGGAAAGCGTTACAGCGGGCGCATGATTTTTTTAGTGATCCTGGAACCTGTGGCGAGGGAGCAAGCTCGCGCTGAGACCTGTAGGAGCTGGCGAAGCCTGCGATCTTTTGATCTTGATCTTTTGCTTTAGACTCAATTGTCCTGGACAAGATCGCAGCCTCGCTTTGCTCGACAGCTCCTACATTGGGCAAAAAAAACGGCCCGAAGGCCGTTTTTTATTGCTGCAGACTCAACCGCCCAGGTACGCCTCGCGTACTTTCGGGTCGGTCAGCAGGGCTTCACCGGTGCCTTGCATCACCACGCGACCGTTCTCCAGCACGTACGCCCGGTCGGCGATTTTCAGCGCCTGGTTGGCGTTCTGCTCCACCAGGAACACCGTCACGCCGTCCTTGCGCAGTTGTTCGATGATGTCGAAGATCTGCTGGATGATGATCGGTGCCAGGCCCAGGGAAGGCTCGTCGAGCAGCAGCAGCTTGGGCTTGCTCATCAGCGCACGGCCGATGGCGAGCATTTGCTGTTCGCCGCCGGACATGGTGCCGCCGCGCTGGGTAAAGCGTTCTTTCAGGCGTGGGAAAAGGTGCAGGACCTTGTCCATTTGTTCCTGAAAGTCGCCCTTGTCGGTGAAAAAACCGCCCATGGCGAGGTTTTCTTCTACGGTCAGTCGGGCAAATACCCGACGGCCTTCCGGCACCACCGCGATGCTCTTGCGCATGATGTGCGACGAGTCCTGGCCCACCAACTCCTCACCCATGTAGCGGATGCTGCCGCTGTGGGCCTGGGGCGAACCGCAGAGCGTCATCAGCAGGGTGGATTTGCCGGCGCCGTTGGCACCGATCAGCGTGACGATTTCGCCCTGGCGGACTTCGACGTTGACGCTGTGCAGGGCCTGGATCTTGCCGTAGAAGGTGGAAACGTTTTCGAATTGCAGCATTTACGCTTCCCCCAGGTAGGCTTTGATCACTTCAGGATTGTCGCGGATCTGCTCTGGCGAGCCGTTGGCCAGGGGGGTGCCCTGGTTGATCACGACGATGTGGTCGGAAATGCTCATGACCAGCTTCATGTCGTGCTCGATCAGCAGCACAGTGACGTTGTGCTCCTCACGCAGCACGCCGATCAGGGCTTTCAGGTCTTCGGTTTCCTTGGGGTTCAGGCCGGCGGCGGGCTCGTCGAGCATGAGGATCCGCGGACGGGTCATCATGCAGCGGGCGATTTCCAGGCGTCGTTGCTGACCGTAGGCCAGGGTCCCGGCGGTACGGTTGGCGAACTCCTTGAGGTTGACCTTCTCCAGCCAGTACTCGGCGTACTCCATGGCCTCGCGTTCGCTTTTGCGGAACGCCGGGGTCTTGAACAGGCCGGCAAAGAAGTTGGTGTTCAGGTGACGGTGCTGGGCGATCAGCAGGTTTTCGACCGCCGTCATGTCCTTGAACAGCCGCACGTTCTGGAAGGTGCGCACCACACCCTTGCGAGCGATCTGATGGCCGGGCAGGCCCTGGATCGGCTCGCCGTCCAGCACGATGGTGCCGCCGGTGGGCTGATAGAAGCCGGTCAGGCAGTTGAACACGGTGGTCTTGCCCGCGCCGTTCGGCCCGATCAGCGCAACGACCTGTTTTTCTTTCACGGTCAGGGCCACGCCGTTGACCGCCAGCAAGCCGCCGAAGCGCATGCTTAGATTTTCAACCTTGAGGATCTCGCGGCTCATTTGCGCAGCTCCGCTCTTAGTTTAAGTTCGGGGCGTTGCATCGGCAGCAGACCTTGAGGACGCCAGATCATCATCAGCACCATCAAGGCGCCGAACATCAACATGCGGTATTCGCTGAATTCACGCATCATTTCGGGCAGCAGGATCATCACGATGGCCGCCAGGATCACGCCCAGCTGCGAGCCCATTCCGCCCAGCACCACGATGGCGAGGATGATCGCCGACTCGATGAAGGTGAAGGACTCCGGCGTCACCAGGCCCTGGCGGGCGGCGAAGAAGCTACCGGCAAAACCGGCGAACGCAGCGCCGAGGGTGAAGGCCGACAGTTTGATCACGGTTGGGTTGAGACCCAGCGCACGGCAGGCGATTTCGTCTTCACGCAATGCCTCCCAGGCGCGGCCGATCGGCATGCGCAGCAGGCGGTTGATGACGAACAGCGCGGCCAGGGCCAGCAACAGCGCAACCAGGTAGAGGAAGATCACCTTGTTGATCGAGTTGTATTCCAGGCCGAAGTACTCGTGGAAGGTCTGCAGGCCTTCGGCGGCTTTACGTTCGAAGGTCAGGCCGAAGAACGTCGGTTTCTCGATGTTGCTGATGCCGTTCGGGCCACCGGTGATGTCGGTCAGGTTGCGCAGGAACAGACGGATGATCTCGCCAAAACCCAGGGTCACGATGGCCAGGTAGTCACCGCGCAAGCGCAGGACCGGGAACCCCAGCAGGAAACCGAAGGTGGCGGCCATCATCCCGGCGATCGGCAGGCAGATCCAGAAGCTCAGGCCGAAGTAGTGGGACAGCAGCGCATAGCTGTAGGCGCCGACGGCGTAGAAGCCGACGTAACCCAGGTCCAGCAGGCCGGCCAGGCCTACGACGATGTTCAGGCCCAGGCCGAGCATCACGTAGATCAGGATCAGCGTGGCGATGTCCACCGCGCCGCGAGAGCCGAAGAACGGCCACACCAGGGCCACGACGATCAGGCCTAGCACGATCCAGCGCTGGGTCGACGGCAGGGTCAGGAAGTTGCTGGCCTTGGCCGGGATCACCGGCAGGCCGGGCGAGGACTTCCACATGGCGCTGATCTGCGTGCTGAACAGTACGCGCACGAACATCAGCAGCGAACACACGGCGATGCTCGCCAGGATGGCCGGGCTGGTGCCATGCACTTCCAGGTTGATGCCGACGATGGTCAGTTTAAGACCCAGTACCGGGTAGGCCACGGCCCAGACCAGCAGGGCGCTGAAGAGCGCCGATTTGAGATGCCTAGTCATACTTTTTCAACCTCCGGGCGGCCCAGGATGCCGGTCGGCCGGAATAACAGAACCAGAACCAACAAGCCGAATGCCACGACGTCCTTGTACTGGTCGCCGAAGATGTCGGCGCCAAAGGCTTCCGCCACGCCCAGCACCAGCCCGCCGAGCATCGCGCCGGGAATGCTGCCGATGCCGCCCAGTACCGCGGCGGTGAAGGCTTTCAGGCCTACGAGGAAGCCGGCGTTGGGGTTGATCACGCCGTATTGCATGCTCAACAGCACCGCGGCGATGGCCGCCAGGGCCGCACCGATGACGAAGGTCAGGGCGATGATGTTGTTGGTGTTGATGCCCAGCAGGTTGGCCATCTTGATGTCCTCGGCACAGGCGCGGCAGGCGCGGCCCAGGCGGGAACGGGAGATGAACAGCGTCAGGCCGAGCATGGCGACCAGGGTCACCACGAACACCACGATTTGCATGTAGGAAATCAGCACTTCATGTGCCCCGCCTGGTCCGATGGCAAAGTTGCCCGGAATCAGGTTGGGTATGGATTTGTCCTTGGAGTCTTGCGAAAGCAGTACCGTGTTCTGCAGGAAAATCGACATGCCGATGGCGGAAATCAGCGGGATCAGACGGTTGCTGCCGCGCAGGGGGCGGTAGGCGATCCGTTCGATGCTGTAGCCATAGGAACTGGTGACGACGATGCTCGCGATGAAAGCCGCGGTCATCAACAGCGGGACACTGTCGAGTCCCATCATGGCCAGCCCGGCGATGGCGATGAACGCCACGTAGGAGCCGATCATGTACACCTCGCCGTGGGCGAAGTTGATCATTCCAATGATGCCGTAAACCATCGTATAGCCGATGGCGATCAGGGCATACGTGCTGCCAACGGTCAGGCCGTTAACCAGCTGCTGGAAGAAGTGATAGATGTCAGGCATTACAGCGCTCCTAAAAACCTGATACGCATTTCACTGGTGGAGTCATTTTCCCGCCCGGGTCCCGTGGATCTGCATCCACTTCGAACACGAGGTTTGCCAGCGAACCGCTGATGACGGTTTTGAGATTTTCAGGTGGGGAGACTGGCGGATCACGCCAGCGCGGCCCAATACATTTAAAACAAAGCCCACGGCACGCCGTGGGCTTTATTGGCAGTCAGTCAGGCCAGGCCTTACTGAGGCGAAGCTTCGGTTTTAGGTTTGCCGAAGTGCCACTCGTAGACCACGAACTTGAAGTCCTTCAGGTCGCCCTTCGCGTCGAAGCTCAGGTCACCGGTTGGGGTCTTGAAGGTGCCGGCGTGGATGGCTTCAGCCACTTTGCCTGCGTCTTCGCTCTTGGCAGCCTTGATAGCGTCGGCGATCACGGTCACTGCGGAGTAGGACGGGAACACGAACGGACCGCTCGGGTCTTCTTTCTTGGCCTTGAAGGCGTCAGCCAGGGCGATGTTGGCAGGGTCCTGGTCGAAAGATTTCGGCAGGGTTACCAGCAAGCCTTCGGAAGATTCCTTGGCGATCTGCGAGATGGAGTCGTTACCCACGCCTTCCGGACCCATGAACTTGGCCTTCAGGCCTTTTTCCTGGGATTGACGCAGGATCAGGCCCAGCTCCGGGTGGTAGCCGCCGTAGTAGACGAAGTCGACGTTGGCTTGCTTGAGCTTGGCGATCATCGAGGAGAAGTCTTTGTCGCCGGCGTTCACGCCTTCGAAGACGGCCACTTTCACGCCTTTGCCTTCGAGGGTTTTCTTCACGGCGCTGGCGATGCCTTCACCGTACTGCTGCTTGTCGTGCAGGACCGCAACGACTTTCGGCTTGACGTGGTCGGCGATGTAGTTGCCGGCCGCAGGGCCTTGGGCGCTGTCCAGGCCGATGGTGCGGAAGATCATCTTGTAGCCGCGAGCGGTGATGTCCGGGCTGGTAGCGGCCGGGGTGATCATGATCACGCCTTCGTCTTCGTAGATATCCGAAGCGGGCTGGGTGGAGCTGGAGCACAGGTGGCCAACCACGAACTTGATGCCGTCGTTGACGACTTTGTTCGCGACCGCTACCGCTTGTTTTGGATCACAGGCGTCATCGTATTCAACGGCGACAAGTTGCTTGCCGTCGACGCCGCCCTTGGCGTTGATCTGTTCGATGGCCATTTTCGCGCCGCTGAACTGCATGTCGCCGTATTGGGCTACGGGGCCGGTTTTAGGGCCGGCGATGCCGATCTTGATGGTGTCGGCGGCGAACGAATGGCTGGCAACCCCGGCCAGAACCATAGCGGCAAACAGTTTGGAAATCTGCTTAGTAGCCTTAGTCATAGTGCTCCACTCATGCTGTTGTAGTTTTTATAGTCCTGGCGCCGTAGCAGCAGAACCGGGTCAGATATCTTGGATACCCTCGCGGAAAATGCCCCCGGCAACTGTACCGGTACAGTGTAGAGCGCCGATTGTTGGCAAGGGAAGCTGGCGCTTGGGGGCAAAACCTGAGGGTGTCGCTTAATTGAAAGAAAAAGACAGAATAGCGGCGGGGTTTTGTCCGGTCATATCGGCAATCCTTGGCTTTCCTGCGCTTTTCATTCGGTACCGCAATTGCTACCGGGTTTTTCTGCCAGACCACCGACGTTATCATTCGCGCCGATTTCTTTTCCGGACAGGTCCCATGAATCAAGAACCTAGCACCCTCTATGCCAAACTGCTTGGTGAAACCGCATCCATCACCTGGAAAGAGCTGGAGCCGTTCTTTGCCAAGGGTGCCCTATTGTGGGTCGATCCGGCACTGGATTTGATCGCCGCCGCCGAGGCCGTCGCCCAGGACGAAGGTACCAAAGTCGCCGCCTGGCTGGCTGCCGACCAGCTTGCCAAGCTGTCTGAAACGCGGGCGCTGGATTTTCTGGAGCGCGATCCGCCGCTTTGGGCGGTGGTGGTTTCGCCCTGGATTATGATCCAGGAAAGGGCGTCGAACTGATCGATGCACCAAGTTGGTTCAGGTTTTTTGTCCGCTGAAAGTGTGTAGGTGAGTAGCGTGATGGCGTCCTGCCGTGGCGAAACGCCACAGGGGAGGGTGACGTATACGTAACGGGAACAGTTTATGGAGCAGCCTTTGGGCTGCTCAATTGTTTCTGGATGTTGTTTCGAGGTGTTGCATAGGCCGCCTTCGCGAGCAGGCTCGCTCCCACAGGGGCTTTGTGAACGCAGGCCCATTGTGGGAGCGAGCCTGCTCGCGATTTGGGGCGACAGGGTCTTAAAGCCAGCCTCAGTAACTCTTGCCAGTATGGTTATTAAGAGAAATAACCTTGGTCTTGCCAATGCGGTGACGGTAGATCTCACGCAGGTACTTGATGGATTTCTTCACGCAGTCGCGGGACAGGCGGATGTCGTTGATCGAGACGAACTTGTCCTTGTCGTTGATCAGCTCGCGATACTTCTTCTCGTACATCGGCTTGATCGCGTACCAGTTGGTGTCGAGGATCTTCGCCGGGTTTTCGAATTCGTTGAGCAGGTCGTCGATACGTTCTTCGTCGAAGTCTTCATTGATGATGAAGTCCAGGATCGAGTTGTCCAGGGTGTCGTCGAAGCGGTACGGGGTGCGGGCGAAGCAGCGTTTGATGAAGGCCACGATCAGGGTCAGGAAATCATCCGACAGGCACGGGCTCTTGGCGATCAGCGTGGTGAGCGACAGGTTGGCCGACGCGCCGATCACCAACGCGTAGCGCTTGAGGGTGGTGTTGGGGAACAGGCTGTTGAGGTGGGTCTTGAGCCGGTTCAGGTCCATGTAGGACAGCTTGTAGTCCTTGGGCAAGGAAACGATGGACACCACCGACGAGCAGTTCTTGAAGAAGTGCAGGTCATGCAGGGCGGCGGCGTCGTAGCCGGAATTCTTGTACTGCTCCAGCGACGCCCGGTAGCGCTTGGATTCGATCGGCAACAGGCTGATGCCTTCGATGGCCTGGGTGACCTTGTTGAAGTGCGGCAGGTCGATGGAGCGGAAGAACAGGTCGTCGATGTTCAGGCGCGGCGGTTCTTTCTCGAACACCTTGAACTTGTCGCCGCTCGGCGCCGGGGTTTCCGGGACGACGGACTCGGCGTAGGCAATTGCCACCGGGCCGGCCAGGCTCATGAACAGGTCGTTGGCGTCCAGGCGAATGGTTTCGCCAATGTCGATGCCGGCACGGCGGAAGTAGTTCTGGTCGTAGTCGGTGGTGACCGCCTGGGCCGTCAGGATGTTGAAGATCTGCTGGGAGATGTACTGGTTGGCGTGCTTCTCCATGGCATTGACATCAATGTTCTGGATGTTGCCGTCATCGCTTTCTTCGGCGTAGCGCATGATGTCGTTGGAGATCAGCATCATCGCGTTCCACGGGCGGATACGGCCCATGACGCTGGCTTCGCTGCTGTCTTCGTTGGCGAAGTTGTACGAGAAATCCCATTCTTCCGACAGGTACTTGCACAGCAGGCGTCCGGCGTTGATGTGCAACGCCTCGGACATTTCACTGCGGTGGTCGGAAATGTTCGGCAGCACACAGATGCCGCTGGTGAAAATCGGTTCGAAGACGAAGGAGTGACCGCTCTTGCTGTCGTGTTCGTCCATCGGCTTGGTGTCGAACGTCTTGTTCATGTACGAGTACTGCTGGGCCAGGCCGAATTCCGAGGCCATGCCCGAACCGGTACCGCCGCCGGCACTGAAGATCGAGAAGTACAGGCGCGACTGGTTGGCCTTGATGCCGCAGCTGTCGATCAGGTACGAGTGGATCATTTTCCAGTCGGGGCTGGAGAACCGCTGGGTGTCCTTGTTCAGGATGATCTTGGCCAGGTACTGGCCCAGGATCGGCGCGTTACCGGCGCCACCGGCATGGACTTCCGACAGGTCCATGATCTTCATTTTGCTGTAGTCGCGCAAAAAGCCGCTCTTCTCGCCCTTGCGCGAGAAACGGATGCGCCCGGCGATGTCCTTGTCCAGGTCGCCGAGCATCACCAGCGGTTCCACCAGGAACACCGGCTTGCTGGCCTTGCTGTTGCCCAGGCGCAGGTTGTTGCGGATCCACTGCGCGGGGCTGTAGCCCTTGTCGCTGTAGGCCTTGTCTTCGGCGTTGAATTCGTTGAGGTAGAACTTGCGGGCGTTGTACACCAGCTCCGCCACGTCCAGGGCGATGTTGGAGCCGCAGCGACCCAGGCCGATCAGGCACACCGACGGGAACTCCTGCTGGGCGCGGTCGCTCTCGTCCTCTACCAGATGGGGCGGGCGCGGGAACACCGCGTCGCGCAGGCCATCGAGGTTGTCGAGGATCCGGTCGGTGTTGGTTTCGGTGAAATACAGATACTGCTGAGTCGACAGGGGACGCGAGCTGCTCGATGGTTTCGAGGCTTCAGGGCCATTGGCGGCCGGGCTCAGGGTCAGATCGGATACCGCAGTGGCTGTTTTTTTGGAAGTCATTGTGCGCCATATGCCTGAACTGGTTGGCTCGACGAGCGCTGTCATCGAACCATCGCGGATGGGAGCTCGCGTCCTGGATGGCGCGAAGGTCGGCCCGAGCGTCCAGGGCTATAGCCTGGGGGCCGCTCGAGAGATTCTTTCCTGATAGGTTGAATCGGCCACCGGGAGACGATCTTTAATCAAGAATGGGCGAAATGATGGCAATTGTTGCAGGAAATTGACCGTTATCAAGAAACGTGCCGCTCGCCATGGGTGGGTATCAGCCTTGCGAATGATTGGAGACAGCCTGCGCGCCGCTGTCTAGATTGCAGATTCCGCTAATGCTCCATAACAATAAAAGAGACGGACCCATGCAGAACTCGACCCAAGCGGCGAATGCCTGGCGCATTCTGTTCCTGTTGTTCCTGGCCAACCTGTTCAACTTCTTCGACCGCACGATCCCGGCGATCATCATCGAGCCGATTCGCATGGAGTGGAGCCTCAGCGACTTCCAGATCGGCATCATCGGCACCGCTTTCACCCTCGTCTACGCCATTGCCGGGTTGCCATTGGGACGCATGGCCGATACCGGTTCGCGCGGCAAGTTGATGGGCTGGGGCCTGGCGACCTGGAGCGCGCTGACGGCGGTCAACGGCCTGGTGGGCAGTTTCTGGGCGTTCCTGGTGGTGCGTATGGGCGTGGGGATCGGTGAGGCGAGTTATGCGCCAGCGGCCAACTCACTGATCGGCGATCTGTTCCCGGCCCATCGCCGGGCGCGGGCCATGGGCATTTTCATGCTGGGCCTGCCGATTGGCTTGCTGCTGGCGTTCTTCACCATCGGCGCGATGGTCAAGGCCTTCGACAGCTGGCGCGCGCCGTTCTTTATCGCGGCTGTGCCAGGCCTGGTGCTGGCGGTGTTCATGTTCTTCATCAAGGAGCCCAAGCGCGGCGCGGCGGAAACCGTGCAGGTGTCCCAGGAAAAGATCGACCGGCCGATCCGTCGAGTGTTGGCGATCCCCACCTTCCTGTGGCTTGTGTTGGCCGGGCTGTGCTTCAACTTCGCCACCTATGCCTGCAACTCATTCCTGGTGCCGATGCTGCAACGCTATTTCCTGATGCCGTTGCACGAGGCGGCCGTGGCGACCGGGATCATGGTGGGCGTGACCGGGTTGTTCGGCTTGACCCTTGGCGGCTGGATCGCCGACAAGATTCACCAGCGCGTGCCCAGCGGTCGCTTGCTGTTCGCCGCGTTCAGCCTGGTGATCTCGACGCTCACCACTGCCTGGGCATTGCATGCCGGGCGAATTGAAATCGGTGTGTTCGTCGCGGTGTTCAGTGTCGGCTGGTTGTTCGCCTATACCTTTTATACCTGCGTGTACACGGCGATCCAGGACGTGGTCGAGCCGCGCCTGCGGGCCACGGCGATGGCGCTGTTCTTCGCCGGCCTGTACTTGCTCGGTGGCGGATTGGGCCCGGTGGTGGTGGGCGCTTTGTCCGACTACTTCGCCCGCACGGCCATGGCCGCGGCCGGGGTCGACCAGATGACCGAAGCGTTCAAGGCCATCGGCCTGCATGATGCGATGTACCTGATCCCGGTGGCGCTGTTCCTGACCATGGTGTTCCTGTTCCTGGCGTCACGTTGTTTTGTGCGCGATGCCAAGCGCATGAAGGACGGGATGAGCGCGGTGGTGGTGCCCGAAGGTGTTGTGGCGACGGCTTGACAGCATCTGTGGGAGCAAGGCTTGCCCGCGATGAAGGCGATTGATCGTTCCCACGCTCTGCGTGGGAACGCCTCAACGGACGCTCTGCGTTCGGCTCTGCAGGGACGCGGAGCGTCCCGGGCTGCATGCCCACGCAGAGCGTGGGAACGATCATGTGCTACCGAGCCTTCTCATCCCGCCCACGCAACAGGCGATTGGGCATCGTCACCGCGGCCGCCAATCCCAACAGCGACACCGCCGCGCTGATCACCAGCAAATGCCGGAACGTCGCCTGCAATGCCTGGCGCAAGGCGTTCTGCGCCTCGCCTGGGGCGGCGTTCAGGCCGTCCAGCAAGACGTTGCCGGAATGCCCTTCACCGATCAGCGACGAACTGGCGAGCTGGGCGAAGCTTGAATCTTGCAGCAAGGCCAGCAGCAACGCTGATATCAGTGCCACACCCACCGCGCCGCCAAGGGAGCGGAACAGGTTGGTGGTGCTGGTGGCGACGCCGATGTCCTGTTGGTGTACGGCGTTCTGCGCGCCCACCAGCGAAGTGGGAAACTGCATGCCGGAGGCGATGCCGCTGAGCAGCATGAACAGGCTGCTCAGCCAGAGCGCGGCGGGCGGGGTGAAAGCCATGCCGAGGATAGCGAACGGGAAGAGCAGGGCGCCGCTCAGGATCATCGGCTTGTAGCGCCCCGTGACCGAGGTCCGGCGTCCGGCGCAATACGCGCCGATCGGCAGTCCTATCGCCAGCGGCAGCAAGTGCAACGCCGCACTGTCGGCGCCCGCGCCGGTCACGCTCTGGAAGCGCAACGGCACCAGCACCGTCAGGGAAATCGCCTGGAAGCTGGTGAAGAACACCGTGCACCAACACAGCACCGCATCGCGGTTGGCGAACAGGTGCATCGGCAACAACGGCTCCCGCGCCCGGCGCTCGTGCCAGGCGAACACCCCCAGCGCCGCGCCTGCGCAACCCAGCAATCCCAGCACTTCACGGCTGTGCCAGGCATGACCCTGGCCGACCTGGGTAATCCCCAGCAGCAGCGCCGTCAGGCCGATGATCAGCAACACGGTGCCCAGGTAATCGATGATCGGCGTGCGTTGCGGCACCGGCAGCCCGACCAGGCTGCGTCGAGCCACCCACCAGGCCACCAGGCCCAGCGGCAGGTTGATCCAGAACACCCAGCGCCACGACAGGTACTCGGTCATGTAGCCGCCGAGCACCGGCCCGGCCACGCTGGCCACCGCGTACATGCTGCTGAAATAGCCCTGGTAGCGGCCACGTTCGCGGGGCGCGATGATGTCGCCGATGATCGCCTGGCTCACCGAAATCATCCCGCCAGCGCCGATGCCCTGGAAAATCCGCGCCAGCACCAGTTGCTCCATGTTTTGGGCCAGGCCACAGAACAGCGAGGCCAGGGTGAACAGGCCCATGCCGAACAGCATCAGCGGCCGGCGACCGTAGAGGTCACCGAGCTTGCCGTAGATCGGCACCGCCACGGTCATGGCGACCATGTAGCCGGCAATCACCCAGGCCAGCAGGCTGACGTCGGCGAATTGTGCGGAAATGGCCGGCATCGAGACGGCGACGATGGTCTGGTCCAGCGCACCGAGGAAAATCGCCAGCATCAGGGCCACCAGCACGCTGCGGATGGCCGGTTTTGGGGCTTGGAGCGTATTGAACTGAGTCACGGCAGAACCTGCAGGCATTGCGCCGAAGAGGCGAATGGGATGACGCCCGCAGTTTAAGTCGATAGGCGGCTATTCGATAGCCTCGTAAGGAAGCCCGACGTAATTTTCCGCAATGGTTTTTCGGCCGGCTTCGGAGTCGAGGAAATATTCCAGCTCGGCTTCGCTGATGCGCTGGTTGAAGGCATCGTCGTCGAAGCGGTGCAGCATCGAGGTCATCCACCAGGAGAACCGTTCGGCTTTCCAGACGCGCCGCAGGCAGATGGCCGAATACTTCTCCAGCAGATCCACACGGCCGTCGCGATAGACCTTGAGCAGGATGTTGAACAGCGTGCTGACATCGCTGGCCGCCAGGTTCAGCCCCTTGGCGCCGGTGGGCGGGACGATGTGCGCCGCATCGCCCACCAGGAACATCCGCCCATACTGCATCGGCTCGACCACGAAGCTGCGCAGCGGGGCGATGCTTTTCTCGATGGACGGGCCGGTCACCAGGGCTTCGGCCAGGTCGGCGGGCAGGCGGTTTTTCAGTTCATCCCAGAAGCGCTCGTCCGGCCAGTCGGCCACTTGTTCCTCGGCGGGCACTTGCAGGTAATAACGGGTGCGGGTCTTGGAGCGCATGCTGCACAAGGCAAAACCGCGTGCGTGGCGCGCGTAGACCAGTTCTTCGTGGACCGGCGGGGTGTCGGCCAGCACGCCGAGCCAGCCAAACGGGTAGACCCGTTCGAAGACCTTGAGTTTTTCCGCAGGAATGGACTGTCGCGCCACACCGTGGAAACCGTCGCAACCGGCAATGTAGTCGCAGTCCAGGCGCCAGGTTTCCCCTTCATGCTCGAAGGTCACGAAAGGGTTTTCGGTTTGCATGTCGTGGGGTTGAGCATTGCTGGCCAGGTACAGGGTCCGGGCGCCGGCGGCTTCGCGGGCGGCCATCAAGTCACGGGTCACCTCGGTCTGGCCGTAGACCATGACATTTTTACCACCGGTCAGGCCCTTGAGGTCGATGTGCACCCGCCGATCGTTGAGCACCAGTTCAAAACCGTCATGGGGCAGGCCTTCGGCGTCCATGCGCTGGCCAACGCCGGCCTGGCGCAGCAGTTCGACCATGCCTTGCTCCAGCACACCGGCGCGGATGCGGCTCAGGACGTATTCCGGGGTCTGGCGTTCGAGGATGACAGTGTCGATCCCGGCGTTGTGCAGTAACTGGCCGAGCAGCAAGCCAGAGGGGCCGGCACCGATAATAGCGACTTGGGTCTTGAGGGTTTTCATTGTTCTTATGACTCGCACGAAGCACGCGACCAGGGTCGGTGTTGATTATTAGAAATCGAGTGCCTACATTTTTCGCTTGCGGAGCTGTCAATTGAAGGGGAAAACTGAGCTGATACCTGTTCTTTTCGCCAATTGGTGCGATTATCGCCCGCAACCCCAGGCCCGGATCCACGTTATGAAAAAACCTGACCTGCCTTCGATCCCGGTGTTCAAGCTCTACGGTGAGAGCCAGGAATGGCCGACGCCGGACCTGTTGCACTGCGAGACCATCTCCAAGCGCAGCCGCGAGCATCAATGGGAAATCAAACCCCATCGGCATGCCGATCTGTGCCAGCTGTTGTTTGTCTTCAAGGGCCAGGCGGAACTGGAAATCGAGGGCCGGCGCACGCAACTCACCGAACCGGCCGTGCAGATCCTGCCGCCGCTGTCGGTCCATGGCTTTCGTTTTTCCGAGGATGTGGAAGGTTATGTGGTGACCCTGGCGGCGCCGCTGGTCACGCACCTGCAAGCGCAACTGGGGCATTCGGTCAACGTCCTGGCCCAGGCCGAAAGCTACCCCGCCCTGGAGAATGCCGAGTACCTCAACAGCCTGTTCAGCGCCCTGCAGAATGAGTACGTGGGGCATCAACCGGCGCGGGAAATGCTGATGCATGCGCTGGTCAGCGTGATCATGGTCTGGGTCAGTCGCCAGGTGATGCAGCGCCACACCCAGGCCCAGCGCCCGCAACGGGCTCGGGAATACCTCAACGGGTTCATTCAGTTGGTGGAAGAAACCTATCGCGAGCACGTCAAGGTCGAAGACCTGGCCCATCGCCTGGGTATTTCCGTGTCGCACCTCAACGGCACCTGTCGGGAACTGGCGGGGCAACCGGCGTTGCAGATCATGCATGAGCGCCAGTTGCTGGAAGCCAAGCGCCTGCTGACCTACACCGGCATGACCATCTACGAGATTTCCGAAATGCTCGGGTTTTCCGACCCGACCAACTTCACCCGGCTGTTCCGCCGGCGCGTCGGCATCTCGCCCAAGGCGTTCCGGGACCGGCTCAAGACCGATCAACAGGACGACTGACCACGCCTCAGCGCAGGGCGTTCAGGGTCGCACTGTGGGGGATGCACCGTTCGAAGTTGCAACTGGCGTATTCACGGGGCAGTTGCCGGGCCTGCTCGACCCGATAGGCCGCAGTGCCATACAGCGCTAGCGTGGCGGCGCAGGTGACAAAAATGGCGAGGCGTCTTCTTGTTTTAATGTTCATGGCGGTGACCTCTGAACGAATACCCGGGGGTACTACTTTCAGAATAGGTCAGCCGTGGCGAGTTGCCAGCCTGGCAGGCTTTGTGTGTAACCCGATATTCAGAACACTGATATTCCCCTGTTGGTGGGAGCAGACCTGTGGGAGCAAGGCCTGTGGGAGCTGATCGGTGGGAGCAAGGCTTGCCCGCGATGGCATCGCCTCGATCCATCAGCTACACCGAGGTGCCTGCATCGCGGGCAAGCCTTGCTCCCACAGGTCTTGCTCCCACAGGGTATAGGGGTGGGCTTTTAACCGGGTTATTCCAGGTGCTCCGGCTTCATCGGATCGCCTGGCTTGACGTCCAGTTGCTTGCGCACGTCTTCGAACATTTCGTCGTAGTACTTGTGCATCGAGCCGATGCTGGCGGTCTTGGGCAAGCCGTATTTCTGGGCGATGCGCGTGGCATGGCGGGCGAAGTCGAAGGCCTGGTCCTTGGCCAGGAAGAACGTCTCGTCCAGGGTCTTGTCCTCGATGGTGCCATGCACCCGGAACGACATGCCCGTGCCCTCCTTGCCGTCCTGATCGACCTTGTAGTCGATGCACAGGTTGTAGCTGAAATCGTCCTTGTTCAGCGCATGGCGCTCCATGTGCAGGTGTCCGGGTTCGAACATGGCCATAAGCAACTCTCCTTAGAAGGCATGGGGAGTAGGGCAGACCCTGGATCTGCCCTGCAAGTTTCCTGTTATCGATAAGTAATGCCGGGTGTCGCCGTGCTGATGCGGGTGCCGGCCTTGCCCTGGACGATCGCGTCGATGTCCGAGAGTGAACCGATCACCGCGACCTTGCCAGTGTTGCGCGCGAATTCGCAGGCGGCCTGGACCTTCGGCCCCATGGAACCGGCGGCGAAGCCGAGCTTTTCCATGTCGTCGGGGTGGGCCTGGGCAATGGCTTTCTGGGTCGGCTTGCCGAAGTCGATGAACGCGGCGTTGACGTCGGTGGCGATCACCAGCAGATCGCTTTCCAGCTGTTCGGCCAGCAGCGCCGAGCACAGGTCCTTGTCGATCACCGCTTCCACGCCTTGCAGCTTGCCGTCGGCGTCGTACATCGTCGGAATGCCGCCACCGCCGGCGCAGATCACGATGCTGCCCTTTTCCAGCAGCCATTTGATCGGGCGGATTTCAAAGATGCGCTTGGGCCTGGGGCTTGCGACCACGCGACGGAACTTGTCGCCGTCCGGGGCGATGGCCCAGCCTTTTTCGGCGGCCAGTTTCTGCGCCTCTTCCTGGCTGTAGACCGGGCCAATGGGCTTGGTGGGTTTTTGGAAGGCCGGGTCGTTGGCGTCCACTTCAACCTGGGTCAGCAGCGTGGCGAAGGGGACTTCGAAGTCCAGCAGATTGCCCAGTTCCTGTTCGATGATGTAGCCGATCATGCCTTCGGTTTCGGCGCCGAGCACGTCCAGCGGATACGGCGTGACCGAGGTGTAGGCCGCCGCCTGCAACGACAGCAGGCCGACCTGCGGGCCGTTGCCGTGGGCGATCACCAGTTGATTGCCTGGGTGGATTTTCGCGATCTGTTCGGTCGCGGTGCGGATGTTGATGCGTTGATTGTCTGCGGTCATGGGTTCACCCCGACGCAGGAGGGCGTTACCGCCCAGGGCAACGACGATACGCATGGTGCTGTCCTTTCAAAAATGGAACGAACAATGCTGTTCCCTTGTGGAAGCTTGCCTGTGGGAGCAAGACCTGTGAGAGCTGACCTGTGGGAGCTGATCTGTGGGAGCAAGGCTTGCCCGCGATGCAGGCACCTCGGTGTAGCTGATGGATCGAGGCGATGCCATCGCGGGCAAGCCTTGCTCCCACAGGTCAGCTCTCACAGGTCTTGCTCCCACAGGTCTTGCTCTCACAGGTCTTGCTCCCACAGACCTTGCTCCCACAGTTCTGCTCCGAGGTCCTAGATATCCGCCAACGCCGACACCAGGATCGCCTTGATGGTGTGCATGCGGTTTTCCGCTTGCTCGAAGGCGATGTTGGCCGGCGATTCGAAGACCTCTTCGGTCACTTCCACGCCATTGGCCAGGTTCGGATAACGGGCGGCGATGTCCTTGCCGACCTTGGTTTCGCTGTTATGGAACGCCGGCAGGCAGTGCATGAACTTCACCCGTGGGTTGCCCGAGGCTTTCATCATCTGCGCGTTGACCTGGTACGGCAGCAACTGCTCGATGCGCTCATCCCAGGCTTCCACCGGCTCGCCCATGGACACCCAGATATCGGTGTGGATGAAGTCCACGCCCTTGACGGCTTCCTTCGGGTCTTCGGTGATGGTGAGGCGCGCGCCACTTTCGGCGGCGAAGGCCTGGCACTGGTCGATGAAGTCCTGATGCGGCCACAAGGCTTTCGGCGCGCCGATGCGCACGTCCATGCCCAGTTTGGCGCCGATCATCAGCAGCGAATTGCCCATGTTGTAGCGGGCATCGCCCAGGTAGGCGTAGCTGATGTCATGCAGCGGCTTGTCGCTGTGTTCGCGCATGGTCAGGGTGTCGGCGATCATTTGGGTGGGGTGGAATTCGGCGGTCAGGCCGTTGAACACCGGCACCCCGGCGAACTTGGCCAGTTCCTCGACGATCTCCTGTTCGAAGCCTCGGTATTCGATGGCGTCGAACATCCGCCCCAGGACCCGGGCGGTGTCTTTCATGCTTTCCTTGTGCCCGATCTGCGACGACACCGGGTCGATGTAGGTGACGTGGGCCCCCTGGTCATGGGCCGCGACTTCGAAGGCGCAGCGGGTGCGGGTCGAGGTCTTCTCGAAAATCAGCGCGATGTTCTTGCCCTTGAGGTGCGGCTGTTCGGTGCCGGTGTACTTGGCACGCTTGAGGTCGCGGGACAGGTCCAGCAAAAAGTGCAGCTCGCGGTTGGTGTGGTGCATCAGACTCAGCAGGCTGCGGTTGCGCATGTTGAACGCCATGATGTGGATCTCCTCAGGTGTAGGTTATCCCCGGGGCCGGTCTCTGCCGTGGGATGCAGAGCGGTGCCGGCCCAGGCTCAAAGGTTAGTAATCGATCGGGTCGCGGATGATCGGGCAGGTCATGCAGTGACCACCGCCCCGGCCCCGGCCCAGTTCACTGGCGCTGATGGTGATGACTTCCACACCGGCCTTGCGCAGCAGGGTGTTGGTGTAGGTGTTGCGGTCGTAGCCGATCACCACGCCCGGTTCCACGGCCACCACGTTGTTGCCGTCGTCCCATTGCTCGCGCTCGGCGGCGAAGCTGTTGCCGCCGGTTTCCACCACCCGCAGTGTCGACAGCTTGAGGGCCGCGGCCACGGTGTCGAGGAAGCTGCTGTCCTCGCGGCGAACGTCGATGCCGCCGGGCTTGCTTTCGTCAGGGCGCAGGGAGAAGGCGACGATCTGGCTCACCACTTCCGGGAAAATCGTGACCAGGTCGCGGTCGCAGAAGCTGAACACGGTGTCCAAGTGCATGGCGGCGCGGGATTTCGGCAAGCCGGCGACAATCACCCGCTCCACGGCTTTGTTCTTGAACAGGTTCAGCGCCAGTTGGCCGATGGCCTGGCGGGACGAACGTTCGCCCATGCCGATCAGCACCACGCCGTTGCCAATGGGCATCACGTCGCCGCCTTCGAGGGTGGCGTTGCCGTGATCCTGGTCCGGGTCGCCGTACCAGATCTGGAAGTCAGCCTGGGTGAACTCGGGGTGGAATTTGTAGATGGCGCTGGCCAGCAGGGTTTCCTGGCGGCGCGCCGGCCAATACATCGGGTTCAGGGTCACGCCGCCGTAGATCCAGCAGGTGGTGTCGCGGGTGAACTGGGTGTTGGGCAGCGGCGGCAGGATGAAACTGGAATGCCCGAGGAAGTCGCGGAACATCTGGATGGTCTTGCCACCGAAGCTGTCCGGCAGGTCGTCGGCCGAGACGCCGCCGATCAGGAATTCGGCGATATGGCGCGGCTCCAGGCTGCGCAGCCACGAACCGACTTCATTCACCAGGCCCAGGCCCACCGAGTTGGCGGTGATCTTGCGCTGCAGGATCCAGTCCAGGGCTTCGGGGATGGCGACGATGTCGGTCAGCAGGTTGTGCATTTCCAGTACGTCGATGTCACGCTCGCGCATCTTGGTGACGAAGTCGAAATGATCGCGCTTGGCCTGGTTGACCCAGATCACATCGTCGAACAGCAGCTCGTCGCAGTTGTTCGGGGTCAGCCGCTGGTGGGCCAGGCCTGGGGAACACACCATGACTTTACGTAATTTACCGGCTTCGGAATGAACGCCGTATTTCACTTTTTCCGTGGTCATTACAAATCCTCCCGTTAGAACAATCAGCCAACTACAAGGTCAGGAAGCCGTCGTAGAGCCCATAGGCCGCCACCAGGGCGCCTGCGACCACTGCGGCGAAAATCAGCTTCTCGACAGCGGTGAAAATCGGTTTGCCCAGCTCGCGCTTGGCCTTGGCGAACAGGATCGCGCCGGGGGCATAGAGCAGGGCGGAGAGCAGCAGGTACTTGATCCCGCCGGCATACAGCAGCCACACCGCATAGATCAGGGCGATGGCGCCGATGGCCAGGTCCTTGCGGCGCTCGGCCGCGAAGCCTTCGTAGGTCTCGCCGCGCACCGCCAGCAACACTGCGTAGGCCGCCGACCACAGGTACGGCACCAGGATCATCGAGGTGGCGAGGTAGATCAGTGACAGGTAAGTGCTGGCCGAAAACAGGGTGATGACCAGAAACACCTGGACCATCGCGTTGGTCAGCCACAGGGCGTTGGCCGGTACGTGGTTGGCGTTCTCCCGGCGCAGGAACTCGGGCATGGTGTGGTCTTTGGCGGCGGCGAACATGATCTCGGCGCACAGCAATACCCAGGACAGCAGGGCGCCGAGCAGCGAGATGATCAGGCCGACGCTGATCAGCACCGCGCCCCAGTGCCCCACGACATGCTCCAGCACGGCGGCCATGGACGGGTTCTGCAACTTCGCCAGTTCAGGCTGGGTCATGATGCCCAGGGACAACACGTTCACCAGTACCAGGAACAGCAGCACGGTGATGAAACCGATGACGGTGGCCTTGCCCACGTCGCTGCGTTTCTCGGCGCGGGCGGAAAAAATACTCGCGCCCTCGATGCCGATGAACACCCACACGGTGACCAGCATCATCTTGCGCACCTGGTTCATCACGCTGCCCAGGTCCGGGTTCATCGTGCCCCAGATGTCCCGGGTGAAGATCTCGAGCTTGAAGGCGAACACCGCGATCAACACGAACAGCACCAGCGGCACGACCTTGGCGACGGTGGTCACCAGGTTGATGAACGCGGCTTCCTTGATGCCGCGCAGCACCAGCCAATGCACCGCCCACAACAACACCGAGGCGCCAATCACCGCAGCTACGGTGTTGCCTTCACCAAAAATCGGGAAAAAGTAGCCCAAGGTGCTGAACAACAATACGAAGTAGCCGACGTTGCCCAGCCAGGCGCTGATCCAGTAGCCCCAGGCGGATGAGAAACCCATGTAGTCGCCAAACCCGGCCTTGGCGTAGGCATACACACCGCCATCCAGATCGGGTTTGCGGTTGGCCAGGGTCTGGAACACAAAGGCCAGGGTCAGCATGCCGACGGCGGTAATCGCCCAGCCGATCAGCACGGCACCGACATCGGCACTGGCCGCCATGTTTTGTGGCAAGGAAAAGATTCCCCCGCCGATCATTGAGCCGACCACCAGTGCAACCAGCGCACCCAATCGAAGTTTTCCGGGGGTATCAGACATTTGCGAGACTCCAGTGCAGGAGAAGAGAGTCAACAGACTAAGTCGATTTGAAAGTTGAATATCTGATCTGGATCAGTGCATGACAACATTCCATTGTTAATGAAGGAGTTAACACCGTCCGTTGGCGTCTTGAAGTTGCTCGAAAGGCCCGCTTCAGGGCCTTTGGCAAAGGGTTTGTGAAGGTTTTCTTGCCGCAGGACTATTCACGCTAGTTGATTTCCGTTGGGTCGCAACTATTTTGTAGGCTGCGTTCGTGACAATAATAATAGGGGAGGCATGGTCTTTTTAATTAGGGCCATTGGAGAATGGCCGAGTCATAAGGCTTTGGACTTTGTATGGGTGACGTTATTCAAAAACGTTATGTCGCTTTATTTACTTAATTTAATAGTGAGCAAAAATGCCGCAGCCGATTGAAAAGTTGCCACTGGGCGCACTGATCGCGCTGGTGGTGGGGTCAATGATCGGTGGCGGGATTTTTTCCCTGCCGCAAAACATGGCGGCTCGGGCCGATGTTGGTGCGGTGCTGATCGGCTGGGCCATCACCGCCGTCGGCATGCTGACCCTGGCCTTCGTGTTCCAGACCCTGGCCAATCGCAAGCCGGAATTGGACTCGGGCGTGTACGCCTATGCCAAGGCCGGGTTTGGTGACTACATGGGTTTCTCGTCTGCCTGGGGCTACTGGATCAGCGCCTGGATGGGCAATGTCGGTTACTTCGTGCTGCTGTTCAGCACCTTGGGCTACTTCTTTCCGGTGTTCGGCCAAGGCAACACGCCGGTGGCCATCGGCTGTGCGTCGTTGTTGCTGTGGGCGGTGCATTTCCTGGTGTTGCGCGGGATCAAGGAGGCGGCGTTCATCAACCTGGTGACCACCGTGGCCAAGGTCGTGCCGCTGTTGATGTTCGTGGTCATGGCCGCCGTGGCCTTCAAGGCCGAGATTTTCACCCGCGATATCTGGGGCGCGATGAGTCCGGACCTGGGCAGTGTGATGGACCAGGTGCGGCACATGATGCTGGTGACGGTGTTCGTGTTCATCGGCATCGAAGGCGCCAGCGTCTATTCGGCACGGGCAGAAAGACGTGCGGACGTAGGGCGTGCGACGGTGATCGGCTTTCTCGGGGTATTGGCGCTGCTGGTGCTGGTGAATGTGTTGTCCCTGGGGGTCATGAGCCAGCCGGAACTGGCGCAGTTGCAGAACCCATCCCTGGCCGGCGTCCTGGAGCACATTGTCGGGCCTTGGGGCGCGTTGCTGATCAGCCTGGGGTTGGCGGTTTCACTGTTGGGAGCCTTGCTGTCCTGGGCGCTGTTGTGCGCTGAAATCCTCTACGCCACCGCCCGGGACAAGACCATGCCGGCGTTCCTGACCAAGGAAAATGCCAACCATGCGCCGGTCAACGCGCTGTGGTTGACCAATGGCATGATCCAACTGTTTTTGCTGATCACTCTGTTTTCCGCAGGCACCTACACCAGCCTGATCTACCTCGCCTCGTCGATGATCCTGGTGCCGTACCTGTGGTCGGCGGCCTATGCGGTGCTGCTTTGCGCCCGGGGGGAAACCTACGAACAGGGCTCGGCCCAGCGCATGAAAGACCTGTGCATCGGTGGCGTCGCACTGTGCTACGCGGTGTGGCTGCTGTATGCCGGTGGCGTGAAATACCTGCTGTTGTCGGCGCTGTTGTATGCACCCGGGGTGATCCTGTTTGCCCAGGCCAAGCGGGAACAGGGACAGCCCTTGTTCACCCACGTGGAAAAGGGGATTTTTGCTTGCGTGATGTCAGGGGCGGGCGTCGCGGCGTATGGGTTGTACAGTGGGTTTTTGGCGTTGTGAGGCGAAGGTCACCTTTTTTGGGGGAGTTGAAGGGGGTCTGTGGGAGCAAGGCTTGCCCGCGATGCAAACACCTCGGTGTAGCTGATAGACCGAGGCGATGCCATCGCGGGCAAGCCTTGCTCCCACATAAATCCCCTCGCCACAATGAACTGTCGTCGACACACAGGCATGGGCCATCACCACCGTGCCCGATGCGCGCCCAGTTCCGCCGCCGGCAAGCTCCATTGCAGTGGCGTCCCGGTGATTTTCACGGGCACCTGCAGGCGATGGGCCGGTCCCCACGGGGTCTGTTCGACCACCAGGCCCTGATCATCCTCGGCTTCGGCCCGCAATGGGGGCGAGTCCCCAGCGCCACGTTCGATCAACAGCTTCGCCGTGCGTGCCAGTGACATGCGTGCCGAGCCGCCGTGACCGCTTGCCAGGCGTCGGGACAATAGCACCAGGGCGCTGGCCGCCAGCAGATAGCCGGTGCCGTGATCCAGCGCTTGCACCGGCAGCGGTGTCGGCTTGTCGGTGTGTTTCCAGCCCATGCCGGCTTCGGCAATGCCGCTGCTCATCTGCACCAGGCTGTCGAAGCCGCGCCGGTTCTGCCACGGGCCGCTCCAGCCGTAGGCATTGAGGCTGACGTCGATCAGGCCCGGGGCCATCTGCCGACGCTGCTCGGTGCCGTAGCCCAGATGCTCCAGGGCGTCGGCACGGTAGCCGTGCAAGAGGATGTCGGTGTCCTTGAGCAGTGCCTCGAATACCGCGCGATCATCGGCTCGATGCAAGTCGAGGCGGGCGCAGCGTTTGCCCAGGGTGACTTCCGGCACCACGCCGGGTTCGTTCCAGGTCGGCGGGTCGATGCGCAGCACCTCGGCCCCCAGGCCAGCGAGGAAGCGGCTGGCGACGGGGCCGGCCAGCACGCGGGTCAGGTCCAGCACCTTGAGGCCCGCCAGTGGCTGGGTCACGGAGCCGAGCCAGGGTTTGCGCTGCTCTCCAGGCGTTTCACTCAGGTGCACCAGCGGCTCGGCATTGACTGCCAGGCCTTGGGGGTGGGTTTGCCAGGCCTGCCACGAACGCATCTCGGCGGCGCACCCGCCGGCGTCGACCACGGCCTGCTCCAGCTCGGCCTTGTTCCATCGGGCCACCCTGGCCGCCATGTCAGCGCGGTCGGTGCAGGTGCCGAGGACTTTTTCCGCCGCAAGGCGATGATGCGGTGCGTTGGTGTGCAGGCGAATCCAGCCGTCGGCGCTGGCGTAGTCGCCGGCCACCGGGTCCCACATCGGTGGAACGCTCCAGCCGATAGGGCGCAGGGAGGTGGAGAACCAGAACGACGCCAGGCGCTGGTCGACTTCGACGGGTGGCAGGCGGCCGGTTTGCTGATGGATGAGCTCGGCGGTGGCTTGGCCGGCTGCGGCGATGCTGGCGCTGGCCAGCGCCGTGACGGCGAATGCCGAGGGCAGCGCGCCGTCGCCGGTGAAGGTGATTGGGGTCGTGGGCAAGCCGAGTTCGGTTTGCATGGACGTGAGCAGATCTGACATCGAAAGCCCTCCAGTACGAGAGGGCGATCATAGTTCAAAAATCCGTTGGGGGCCGCTTTGCGGCCCAGCGGGAGCAAGCTCCCTCGCCACAAGAGCCCTGTGTCTGTTCCGGGCGCGACCAGATCCACAGGTTGCCCAGGCCCATGCCGGCGAGCGCGAGGTAAACCGGCCACGCGTGGTCGAGCAGCACCAGCATCAAGCCTGCGCAGAGCAGCATGCTGGTGGTGGCAGCGACCTTGGCCCGGCGCGGGATGACCTTGCCGTTGCGCCAGTTGTGCAGCATCGGCCCGAACAGGCGATGGTTCTCCAGCCAGGCGCTCAGGCGCGGCGAACTGCGGGTAGCGGCCCAGGCGGCCAACAGGATGAACTCGGTGGTCGGCAGGCCGGGCACGACGATGGCGATCAAGCCGATGGCCAGGCTGGTGTAGGCGAGCAGGGCGAAGAGCAGTTGGGTGATTTTCGAGGGGCGGTTCATCAGTGTTTTTCAGTCATGCACAATCTCTGTGGGAGCGGGCTTGCTCGCGAAGGCGGTGTATCAGTTAACGATTATGTTGGCTGACACACCGCCTTCGCGAGCAAGCCCGCTCCCACAGGGACGGTGGTGTGAATCAGGCCAACTCGGCCGCATAGGCCTGTTCCAACAGCACCGTAAAGCGGTTGAAGGCATCCAGCGCGCCTTTGTCCGCCTCGGCTTCCTGCTGTTCGGTAAAGGCCAGGCCGTCGAGGGTGCGGGTGAAGGATTTCCAACCTTCGGCGCGCCCACCGGCAGGTTCTGCCAGGTGCCGGGCGCCGAAGGTTTCGCTCAACCCCAGGCCCACGGCGCGCTTGATCAGGAACGCGGCGCCGAGCTTGGAGCCCTCGGAGACGAACAGCCAGCCCAGGGCTTCGGCCTGGGTCGGGTTCTTCACCGCACCGGCCACTGGCGCAGGGACTTCGGTGTCCAGGTCGGCAAGGTCCGCCTTGGCCGCTTCCGCCCTGCATCGGGCCGGAAGGTCGGGGATCAGGGCGGACAGTTCGGCGTCGTTGTACAGCGCCACCAGTTCCGACTGGAACAGGTACTGGGCAACGACGAAACGGGCGAAGCTGGCCGGGGTTTCGAACGGGGCGTGGGCCTTGACCAGCGCGTCGAGCCGGCTGTGGGGCTCGTGGGTGATCTGGTTCAGGCGTTGGGAGCGAGAAGTGGGGCGTTGTGTGGTCATGAACAATTCCTTCGAGTTGGAACAGTGTGGCAAGGGGCTGTGGGAGCAAAGCTTGCTCGCGAAACAGGCGCCTCGATCTCTGAAAGACCGCATCGCCTTCATCGCGGGCAAGCCTTGCTCCCACATGACTCTCCTCGTCACGGGTATTTGTTTGGCCTGGGCAACCGAGTCAGATATCCCAGATCAGGTTCACCGCGAAGTTACGCCCGGGCGCCGTCAGGCGATCGAGGTTGGCGGGGCTCAGCACCGCCGCCTCGCCGACGCTGTCGTAGCCGCGCACGTCATCCCAGAGCCAGTACTGCTTGTCGGTGAGGTTGTAGAGGCCGCCGCTGACGGTGACGTCGTCGGTCACCTTGTAGAAACCGCTCAGGTCGAGGATGCCGAAGCCTGGCGTCTTGAACTGGCTGCTCACGCCATCGGGCGAGTTGAAGTTGCTGTCGTCGACGCGGTCCTTTTTCTTGACCAGGGTCCAACTGAGCAAGGTGCCGTAGCGGTCCTGGTCGTAGCCCAGGCCGAATACGCCGGTCAGCGGGTTGACGCTGTTGAGCGGTTCGCCAGTGTCGTCGTTACGACCGTACGCGTAGGCCACCGAGCCTTGGGTGTACAAGCCCTTCGGTGCGCCAAACACCTCCAGCTCCAGGCGTCCCCTGGCCTCGGCGCCCTTGATGGTGGCGTGCTTGATGTTGTTGCTCTGGAAGGTCAACTGGTCGGCGCCGGGGGTGATGGCGTCCTCGTTGATGAAATCGCGGTACTTGTTGTAGAACACCGCCACGTCGAACGAGCCGGAATCGAAACGGCCGCGCAGGCCGGTCTCGTAGCTCTTGCTTTTTTCCGGCTCCAGATCGGGGTTGGGTTCTACGCTGTAGCCGACGTCGGGGTTGTCGAAACGACCGTACAGGGCCTTGGCGGTCGGTGTGCGGAAACCTTCGGCGTACTGGCCGTACCCGGTGTACTCATCGCTCAAGGCATAGGTCAGGCCGAACTTCGGTGAGACGCGATGCCAGGTCTTGTTCTTGTCGCTGACTGTACCGCCGCCGGTAGGGTCTACGGTGTTGAGGAACTCCTCGGTCAGGTGCGGCTTGAGCCGGGTGTAGTCGTAGCGCAGGCCTGGCGTGAAGGTCCAGCGGTCCCAACTGATCTGGTCCTGGGCGAACAGGCTGTAGGTGTTGATGGTCGGGTCCGGGAAGTCACTGACCTTTTCCAGGACGTCCCGGGTACTGATGGCACCCACTGCGGAGCAACCCACGCCGACCGCCAGGCACACGCCATTGCCGCTGCGCGAGCCGGTGACTTTCTGTTGCTTGAGGGTGGTGCCGTAGGTCAGGGCGTGATCGGTGTCGGCGACCCTGAAGGCCTTGTCCAGTTGCGCGTCGAAGACCCACTGTTTCTCTTCGTAGAGGGTCTCCCGGGTGCGCAGGACCTGGCGGGTGATGGGGAAGTAGAACTCGGCGGTGCTCTCATCGGTCTTGGCGACCTGGTGATTCAGGCTCCACTTGACGTGATCGGCCAGCAGGCTGTCGAGGGCGAAACTGTGCTCCAGGCCGAAACGCTCGCGGGTGATGGTGTCGTTGCCGGTGCGCCACTGGTACATGCCGCCGGGCAGCACAAAGTTCGGGATCGCCGGCTGGCCGTTGGAGTAGGGGCCGCCATAGGCGCTTTTCAGGTCGGTGTCGCGGTCGTCCTTGTATTTCTCGTAGACCAGGCCAAGGCGTGCGTCATCGCTGTAGTTCCAGCCGAGCTTGGCCAGCACGTTGTTGGCGCGCACGTCTTCCGGGTTGGCCGCGGTGCGGTCCAGGCCGGTGCCGTTGTGGCTGCCGTAGGATTCGGTTTCATGACCGTCGCGTTGGCTGTAGTGCAACAGGCCGTCGAACTGCCCGCTGCGACCGGCGACGGTGGCGGACTTGAGCCAGCTCTCATCGGCGGAGCTGTAGCCGGTCTTCAGGCGGGCGCCAACGTCCTCGCCCGGCTTGATGATGTCGTCCGGATCCAGAGTGAAGTAGCTGACGGCACCGCCAATGGCATTGCTGCCGTACAGCACCGAGGCCGGACCGCGGAGGATTTCCACGCGCTTGATGATTTCCGGGTCGACGTAGTTGCGCTGGGTCTTGGCGTAAGGCCCGTTGAAGAAGCCGCCGGGAATTTCCACACCGTCGACCTGGGTCAGGATCCGGTTGCCGTCGATGCCGCGGATGTTGTAGCCGCTGATACCGCCGCGCTGGCCCGCGCCGCCCACCGATACGCCCGGCTCATAGCGCACCAGGTCCTTGAGGGTATTGACGTTGTTGCGATCCAGTTCCTGGCGGTCGTGGACCGTGACCGTGCTCGGTACGCTGGTGATGTCCTGTTCCTGGCGGGTGGCGCTGATGGTCACCTGTTGCAACTCCAGCGCGCTGCCGGCGCTGCGTTTTTCCAGGACGATGCTGTTGTCGCCCAGCTTGCGGTAGCTCAGGTTGGTCCCCACCAACAGGCGCTCCAGGGCTTTTTCAGGTGACAGCGAGCCATTCACCCCTGGCGAGGCGACGCCTGCGGCCAGTTCCGCGGGCATCCCGACCTGCCAGCCGGTGACCACGGTGAATGCATTCAGCGCCGAGACCAGTGGCTGCCGGGCGATGGCAAAGGTGTAGTCGCCCATGTTGCGTGCAGCGGGTTGCACGGTGGTGGCGGCCAGGGCGAGCGGCGCGGTGCCGGCCATCAGAAGGGCGGCGGTGAGCAGTGACAGCGTGCAAGAGGGGGCAAGAAACCGGCAAGTAAGGCGAGAGGACATCGATAGCGCTCCGTGTCGCATCTGTTATAGGTGCAGATTCACATCGCTGGATGCGAATCAATTGCATTGGCTATAACGAGACGAATCAGCGAAGCCTATCGAGTAAAAATAATTCTCATTTAGTTCAGGATCACCAGCGCCGGGAACTCCTGAAGCCGCGCCGAGGTGATATGGGCCAGCGAACGGACCACGTCCAGCGGCTGGTCGAGGCGGTAATTGCCAGTCACAGCGACGTTGGCCAATTGTTCGTTACTGTTGATGATCCAGCCGGGGTAATAGCGTCGCAGCTCGGCCAGTACCTGGCTCAGTGGCCGGTTTTCGAACACCAGCCGACCCTGGACCCAGGCCAGGTCCGTGTTGGCCTCGAGCCGGGCCGGGCGGTCGAAGCCGTTGGGGCCGATGCGGATGCTTTCGCCGGCCGACAGCCGCACATGGGCGTCGTTGCGGGTGGCCCGCAGGTCCACGTCGCCGCGCTGCACCTGGACTTGCGCCACGCCGTCGAGGTAACGCACGGCGAATGTGGTGTCGCTGACGCTGGCCGTGACCGGGCCGGCATCGATTTCCAGCGGCAGGTTACGGTTGCCCGGGACTTCGAAAAATGCCTCGCCCTTGTACAGGCGCGCGACATGCCGTTGTTCGTTGAACGTGCTGGAGAAGGCCGAGTCGGTGTTGAGCAGGACTTTGGAGCCGTCCTCCAACTGCAGGCGCTGGCGCTCACCGACCACGGTCAGGTGGTCGGCCTGCAAGCGCAGGGGCAGGTCGCTGAAATTGAACAGGCCGAGAAACAGCACGGCGGCGGTGGCCAGGGGTTTCCAGTGGGCGCGCAGGCGCGACAGCGCGGTGACCTTGGGCGCGGCTGCAAGTTGGCGGGCACTTTCCATCACCTGCGGGCCGTTCCAGATCGCCTGGGCCCGGGCGAACGCCTCGCCGTGGCGTGGATCGGCTGCCAGCCAGGCGTCGAACTGCCGCGTCTGTTCCTCGCTGGGGTTGTCCAGCCGGATCAGCCAGTCCAGCGCCTGCTCCATGGCATGGGTGGTTTCCTGCGTCGCAGTGGGCTCGGCAGAGCGGTGATTGTCCGTCACAGTGGGTTCTCGGTATTAGCGGCACGGGCTCAAGCTACAAGCTGTACGCAGCAAGTGGCAAGCGTGTACGCAGCTTATGGCCTGAAGCGTGAGGCGGGTCACTGCTCGCCGTGGCTACGTTCAGCCACACCCACACAGATCGCCATGATCAGTTTCAGTTCCTTTTGCACGGTGCTCAGGGACACGCCCAGGCGTTCGGCGATTTGCTGGTAACTGTGGCCATGCAGGCGGCTGAGAATGAAGATCTGCTGCTGTCGCGAACTCAGGGCCTGGAGGCTGACGTTCAGGCGCTCAAGCAGTTGTTGGGCATGGGCGGCGTCCTCGGCACTGCTCTGGGGGGCGACGACGTTGTGGACGACCTCCGGCGGTACGTCATCGAGCAAGGTCCGCGACTGGATGCGCCGGGCACGCAGATGGTCCAGCGCCAGGTTGCGGGCGGTCTGGAAAACAAAGGGCTCGAGGTGTTCGACCGTGCGTTCGCCCAAAGCGCGGGTGACGCGCAGGTAGGTTTCCTGAAGCAGGTCTTCGGCGGTACTGGGGTTGCTGACCATGCGCTCGAGGGTGCGCAGCAGCGGCGTGCGCTGGGCGAGGAAGACGAGATGAAAGCGCGATTGACTCACGGTAGGGCCCGATCCGGTTCGAGTAGATGATAATGCTTATCATCTACTCGGCAGGTCAAGCCTTCATTTCATCACGCCGAGCCCATGTGAGGAGCGCAAACCTGTGGGGAGCGAACCTGTGGGAGCAAAGCTTGCTCGCGATGACATCGTCATATGCAGCACCTGTGCTGGCTTTGAAATCGCTATCGCGAGCAAGCTTTGCTCCCACAGGTTTGCTCCCACTGGCCTGCTCCCAAGGTTTGCTCTTACAGGCTCGCTCCACATTGGCCAGCAGTCAGTTACTCGGCGTTACACAACGCCAGGCAGTTATCCAGCATGCGGTTGGAGAAGCCCCATTCGTTGTCATACCAGGCCAGTACCTTGAGCAGCTTGCCGCTGGCCTTGGTGTGGTTGGCGTCGAAGATCGACGACAGCGGATTGTGGTTGAAGTCACTGGAGACCAGCGGCAGGGTGTTGTAGCCGAGGATCTTCGAATGCTGGCTGGCATGGCGCAGCAGTTCGTTGACTTCTTCGGCCGACGCTTCGCGCTTGAGTTGCACGGTGAGGTCGACCAGGGACACGTTGATCACCGGTACGCGCACTGCCATGCCGGTCAGCTTGCCGGCCAGTTCCGGCAGCACCAGGCCCACCGCTTCGGCGGCGCCGGTCTTGCTCGGGATCATGTTCTGGGTGGCCGAACGGGCGCGGTACGGGTCGCTGTGGTAGACGTCGGTCAGGTTCTGGTCGTTGGTGTAGGCATGGATGGTGGTCATCAGGCCGCTTTCGATGCCCAGCTCGCGGTGCAGCACCTGGGCCACCGGGGCCAGGCAGTTGGTGGTGCACGAAGCGTTGGAGATGATCTGGTGGGACTGGCGCAGGATATCGTGGTTCACGCCATACACGACGGTAGCATCGGCACCCTTGGCCGGGGCCGAGATGATCACCTTGCGGGCGCCGGCGCTGATATGCGCGGCGGCCTTGGAGCGATCGGTGAACAGGCCGGTGCATTCGAACACGACGTCGATTTTTTCAGCCGCCCAAGGCAGTTCGGCCGGGTTGCGGATGGCGCTGACCGAGATGCGGTCGCCATTGACCGTCAGGCTTTCGTGGTCGTGCTGCACATCGGCATCGAACGTGCCGTGGACGGTGTCGAACTTGAGCAGATGAGCATTGATTGCACTGTCACCCAGGTCGTTGATGGCGACGATCTGCAGGTCGCGGCGATAGCCTTGGGTATACAGTGCACGGAGGACGTTGCGGCCGATGCGGCCAAAACCATTAATTGCGATTCGAAGAGTCATTAACTGCGCCGCCGTCGATTTGTTGTTGGAATTACAAGATTATTCGCATAAAAATAGAAAACAAGCCTTTTTAGTGGCAATATTTTGTTTTATCTACAACGAGTGACCTGAATCAACTGGTCCGAATGGTCAAGAAACCGTCTGTCGCCTCGCCTTTTACACAGCGTGCAGCGGGCTTTTGACCAGCATAGACAATCAGGTCGCCACACCCCGTTAGCCTGGAGTTCTACACATGCATCCCCGCGTTCTTGAGGTCACCGAACGGCTTATCGCCCGCAGCCGCGCCACGCGTCAGGCTTACCTTGCATTGATCCACGGTGCAGCCAGCGACGGGCCGATGCGCGGCAAGCTGCAGTGCGCCAACTTCGCTCACGGCGTGGCTGGCTGCGGCACCGAAGACAAGCACCACCTGCGGATGATGAACGCCGCCAACATCGCCATCGTGTCGTCCTATAACGACATGCTCTCGGCCCACCAGCCCTACGAAACCTTCCCGGAACAGATCAAGAAAGCCCTGCGCGAGATCGGCTCGGTCGGCCAGTTCGCCGGTGGCACGCCCGCGATGTGCGACGGCGTGACCCAGGGTGAGGCGGGGATGGAACTGAGCCTGCCGAGCCGCGAAGTGATCGCGCTCTCCACGGCGGTGGCGCTGTCCCACAACATGTTTGACGGCGCACTGATGCTCGGCATCTGCGACAAGATCGTCCCGGGTCTGATGATGGGCGCGCTGCGCTTTGGTCACTTGCCGACGATCTTCGTGCCAGGCGGGCCGATGGTCTCGGGCATTTCCAACAAGGAAAAAGCCGACGTCCGCCAGCGCTACGCCGAAGGCAAGGCCACCCGCGAAGAGCTGCTGGAATCGGAGATGAAGTCCTACCACAGCCCTGGCACCTGCACCTTCTACGGTACCGCCAATACCAACCAGTTGTTGATGGAAGTGATGGGCCTGCACTTGCCGGGCGCCTCGTTCGTCAACCCGAATACGCCACTGCGCGATGCCCTGACCCGTGAAGCGGCATTCCAGGTGACGCGCATGACCAAGCAAAGCGGCAACTTCATGCCCATCGGCGCAATCGTCGACGAACGCTCGCTGGTCAACTCCATCGTTGCGCTGCACGCCACTGGCGGTTCCACCAACCACACCCTGCACATGCCGGCCATCGCCATGGCGGCGGGTATCCAGCTGACCTGGCAGGACATGGCCGACCTCTCCGAGGTGGTGCCGACCCTGAGCCACGTCTACCCGAACGGCAAGGCCGACATCAACCACTTCCAGGCGGCGGGCGGCATGTCGTTCCTGATCCGTGAATTGCTGGAAGCCGGTTTGCTCCACGAAAACGTCAACACCGTGCTCGGCCATGGCCTGAGCCGCTACACCCAGGAACCGTTCCTCGAGGATGGCGAGCTGGTGTGGCGCGACGGCCCGATCGAAAGCCTCGACGAAAACATCCTGCGCCCGGTGGCTCGCGCGTTCTCGCCTGAGGGCGGCCTGCGGGTGATGGAAGGCAACCTGGGCCGTGGCGTGATGAAGGTTTCGGCTGTGGCCCTGGAAAACCAGGTCGTCGAAGCCCCGGCCATGGTCTTCCAGGACCAACAGGACCTGGCGGACGCGTTCAAGGCCGGCCTGCTGGAAAAGGATTTTGTCGCAGTGATGCGCTTCCAGGGCCCGCGCTCCAACGGCATGCCGGAGCTGCACAAGATGACGCCGTTCCTCGGTGTGCTGCAGGACCGTGGCTTCAAAGTGGCGCTGGTGACCGATGGGCGCATGTCCGGCGCGTCGGGAAAAATCCCGGCGGCCATTCATGTCAGCCCCGAAGCTTATGTCGGCGGTGCGTTGGCCCGGGTGCAGGAGGGCGATATCATCCGTGTCGATGGCGTCAAAGGCACCTTGGAATTGAAGGTGGACGCCGAGGAATTCGCCGCGCGCACGCCGGCCAAGGGCCTGTTGGGCAACAACATCGGCACCGGTCGCGAGCTGTTCGGTTTCATGCGCATGGCCTTCAGCTCGGCGGAGCAGGGCGCCAGCGCCTTCACTTCTGCCCTGGAGACGCTTAATTGAAATTGGCTTTGGTCGGTGACATCGGTGGGACCAACGCACGCTTTGCGCTGTGGAAAAACCACACCCTGGAAAACATCCAGGTGCTGGCAACGGCGGATTATGCCTGCCCGGAAGATGCCATCCAGGTGTACCTGAGTGGCCTGGGCCTGAAGCCGGGCGCGATCGGTTCGGTGTGCCTGTCGGTGGCCGGTCCGGTGAGCGGCGATGAGTTTCGCTTTACCAACAATCACTGGCGCCTGAGCAACCTGGCGTTCTGCCAGACCTTGCAAGTGGAGAAGCTGTTGCTGGTCAACGACTTCTCGGCCATGGCCCTGGGCATGACCCGTTTGCGTCCCGATGAATACCGGGTCGTGTGCGAAGGCACCCCGGAGCCGTTGCGCCCGGCAGTGGTGATCGGCCCGGGCACCGGCCTGGGCGTTGGTACGTTGCTGGACCTGGGCGAAGGTCGTTTCGCGGCGTTGCCGGGGGAGGGCGGCCATGTCGACCTGCCCATGAGCAGCCCGCGGGAAACCCAGCTGTGGCAGCACATCTACAACGAAATCGGCCACGTCAGCGCCGAAACCGTCCTGAGTGGCAGCGGTTTGCCTCGGGTGTACCGGGCCATTTGCGCGGTGGACGGCCATGTGCCGGTGCTCGACACCCCCGAATCCATCACCGCCGCCGGCCTGGCCGGCGACCCGATTGCCCTGGAAGTGCTCGAGCAGTTCTGCCGCTGGCTGGGGCGCGTGGCCGGCAACAATGTGTTGACACTGGGCGGGCGCGGTGGTGTTTACATCGTCGGTGGTGTGGTCCCAAGGTTTGCCGATTTCTTCCTCGAAAGTGGTTTCGCTCGCTGCTTCGCCGACAAGGGCTGCATGAGCGATTACTTCAAGGGCATTCCGGTCTGGCTGGTGACCGCGCCGTACTCGGGCCTGATGGGCGCGGGTGTGGCGTTGGAGCAAAGTTAAGACCGCGTCGCTTGCATCGCGGGCAAGCCTTGCTCCCACAAGATGTGCTTGATCTTGCGGGGAGCACTGTGGGAGCAAAGCTTGCTCGCGATAAGGTCCGAACAGGCGATAAAAACTCGATGTCCATCAGGCATAATCGCCCCCATCCAAACAACAAGGACGAGGCCCGTGAGTTCAGTGAACAAATCGATTTTGTTGGTCGACGACGACCAGGAGATTCGCGAACTGCTGGACACCTACCTCAGCCGTGCGGGTTTCCAGGTGCGGACCACACCCGACGGCGCCGGGTTTCGCCAGGCGCTGAACGATGCACCGAGCGACCTGGTGATCCTTGATGTGATGCTGCCTGATGAGGACGGCTTCAGCCTTTGCCGCTGGGTTCGCCAGCACCCGCGCCAGGCCCATGTGCCGATCATCATGCTCACCGCCAGTTCCGACGAGGCCGACCGGGTCATTGGTCTTGAACTGGGCGCCGATGATTACTTGGGCAAGCCTTTCAGCCCACGGGAATTGCAGGCGCGCATCAAGGCGCTGCTGCGTCGGGCGCAATTCGGCCAGGAGCGCTCCGGCGGCGAAGTGCTGGCCTTCGATGAATGGCGGCTGGACATGGTCAGCCATCGGCTGTTCCACACCGACGGTGAAGAAGTGATTCTCTCCGGTGCCGATTTCGCCCTGCTCAAGTTGTTTCTCGATCACCCCCAGGAAATCCTCGACCGCGACACCATCGGCAATGCGACCCGCGGTCGTGAGCTGATGCCCCTGGACCGGATCGTCGACATGGCGGTCAGTCGCCTGCGCCAGCGCCTGCGTGACACCGACAAGCCACCGCGGCTGATTCGCACGGTGCGTGGCAGCGGTTATCAACTGGCGGCCAGTGTGGTTGCCAGCAATGGTCATTGACTGGATCAAAAAAATCGCCCGACGCGTGCCGGTGCCGCGCTCGTTGCTGGGCCGGATGCTGCTGCTGACCTTGCTGGTGGTGTTGTTCGCCCAGACCCTGTCCAGCCTGATCTGGGTCTCGCAACTGCGCGCCACCCAACTCGAAGGCCTGGTCACCAGTGCCCGCAGCCTGGCCCATTCGATGACCGCCAGCGTCAGTTATTTGCGTTCGCTGCCGGTGGCGTACCGGCCATTGGTGCTGGACCAATTGCGCAGCATGGGCGGTACGCGGTTTGTCGTGACCCTCAACGACAAGCCCCTGGGCATGGACGTGCTGCCGATCACACCGCGCAAACTGGCGGTGCTCAAGGCGGTGGATGATGTGCTGCGCCGTTCATTGGGCAGTAACGCCGACATCTCGGTGAATTTTGTCAGCCCCGACGACCTGCGAATTTTCAACGCCGGGCTCAAGCTCGATGAACTGCCCCGTTCGTGGGCTCACTACGCCTTGACCCTGGAACCGGTGAACCCGCCGGTATTGGTCACGCAAATCCAGATGGCGCCGGGGGAGTGGCTGTACATCGCTTCGCTGTTGCCCGAACCCTACACCAGCCTCGAAGAGCAAGACCTGCCCACGCAACAGGTCGGTTTCATCGTGCTCACCAGCAGCTTGCTGTTGCTGTTCATCGGCTTGCTGGTGCACTGGCAGAGCCGACCGCTCAAGCGTTTGGCCCGGGCCGCGCGGGACATGTCCCTGGGCGCCGAGGTGGAGCCGGTGGCCGAGGGCGGCGGCAGTGAAGTGGTGGAGGTGGGGCGCGCGTTCAATGCCATGCGCGAACGCATCAGCCGTTACCTGACGGAACGCAGCCAGTTGTTCAGCGCGATTTCCCACGACTTGCGCACACCGATCACCCGCTTGCGGCTGCGGGTCGAGTTGCTGGAGGACGAAAACCTGCAAGCCAAGTTCGGTCGTGACCTGGATGAGCTGGAGCTGCTGGTCAAAGGCGCGCTGCAATGCGTCAAGGACACCGACATCCACGAAAACATCGAGCCGGTGGACCTCAACCATGTGCTCGATTGCCTGGTCGAACCTTACCTGGCGCCCAACGGCAACGGCCGGGTGACCCAGGATGGCCGGGCGCTGGCGCCGTATCCTGGCAAGCCGCTGGCCCTCAAGCGCTGCATCGGCAACCTGATCGACAACGCCTTGAAGTATGGCCAGAACGCCCACCTGCACATCGATGACGATGAAACCGCCTTCATCCTGCACGTCGACGACGAAGGCCCCGGCGTGCCGGAACAGCGTCTGGAGCAAGTTTTCGAACCGCACTTTCGCCTCGCCGGGCAACAGCAGGGTTATGGCCTGGGCCTGGGCATCGCCCGCAACATCGCCCACAGCCATGGCGGCGAAGTGAGCTTGCAGAACCTGCGTGAAGGCGGGTTGCGGGTGACGTTGCAGTTGCCTCGCAGTGTGGAGTAGCCAGCCCTGTTGACTGATCGTTCCCACGCTCTGCGTGGGAATGCAGCCCGGGACGCTCTGCGTCCCATCTAAAGCCGAACGCGGAGCGTCCGTTGATGCATTCCCACGCGGAGCGTGGGAACGATCATCAAAGGAAATGTCACAACTCGGTGACATAACTCGCCCCTTTCGTTACCTGCCCCTCGCCATCCCTTGTTTAGACTCCCTGCGTCAAAACAACAAAAAAGGTACCACCCAATGGACACCTTCCAACCGGCCTTCAGCAGTTGGCTGAATGCCCCTGCCCACCAGCAATGGCTTGCCGACGAAGGCTTGCGGTTGCTGGCGTTCGCCAAGGCGTCGAAGCTGGCGGACGGCTTTGGCAACCTGGACGAGCGCGGCCACCTGCCGGCCGATGCCCGGGCCGAGACCATGAACACTGCGCGCATGACCCACAGCTTCGCCATGGCCCACATCCAGGGCCTGCCGGGGTTTGCCGAGCTGGTGGACCACGGCGTCCAGGCGCTGAGCGGCCCCTTGCGCGACGCCGAGCACGGTGGCTGGTTTGCCACGACGCGGCCTGATGAAGACGGCGCGGGCAAGGCGGCCTACCTGCATGCCTTCGTTGCCCTGGCGGCCAGTTCCGCGGTAGTGGCCCAGCGTCCCGGCGCCCAGGCGTTGCTGGACGAAGCGGTGCGGATCATCGATGAGCATTTCTGGTGTGAGGAGGAGGGCGCGCTGCGCGAATCCTTCAACCGCGACTGGAGCGAGGAAGAGGCCTATCGCGGCGCCAACAGCAACATGCACGCCACCGAAGCCTTCCTCGCCCTGGCCGATGCCACCGACGACCCACGCTGGCTGGCCCGCGCGCTGCACATCGTCGAACGGGTGATCCACGGCCATGCCGCCGCCAACGACTACCTGGTGGTGGAGCATTTCGATCGTCACTGGCAGCCGTTGCGCGAATACAACCAGGACAATCCTGCCGATGGTTTCCGACCCTACGGCACCACCCCTGGCCACGGTTTCGAATGGGCGCGACTGCTGCTGCACCTTGAAGCCGCACGGGTCCAGATCGGCATGCTGACCCCGGGTTGGCTGGCCCAGGACGCGCAAAAACTCTTCGACCAGAACTGCCGTCACGGCTGGGGCGTCGATGGTGCGCCGGGCATTGTCTACACCCTGGATTGGGACAACCGCGCCGTGGTTCGCCATCGCCTGCACTGGGTCCACGCCGAAGCGGCGGCCGCTGCCAGCGCCTTGCTCAAGCGCACCGACGAGGCGAAGTACGAAGCCTGGTACCGGCGATTCTGGGAGTTCTGTGACAAACATTTCATCGATCGCTGCAACGGCAGCTGGCATCACGAACTCGATCCGCAAAATTGCCCCAGCGCCGATATCTGGCCGGGTAAGCCGGACCTGTATCACGCCTGGCAGGCGGTCTTGATTCCGCGCCTGCCCCTGGCACCGAGCATGGCGTCAGCCCTGGCGCGGTTATCCAGCGCTTCGCCTGTGTAACCATGTCGTGACATTTGCACGTCCCTTCGTTACCTGCGAAGGGATTCCCTCTGATTAGAATCCATGCAGCGCAAGCACCAGACTTGCATGCATAACAACAAGAAAGGTAATTCTAGATGAATGCGATTTCTCGCCTCGCTACTGTCATTTCTCTTGCTTCCTTGCTTCCCGTCGCAGCCTTCCCTGTCACTACCCTTGCCGCCGAATCGAAAGGTTCCGTGGAAGTCGTCCACTGGTGGACGTCGGGTGGCGAAAAAGCCGCGGTCGATGTGCTCAAGGCCCAGGTAGAAAAAGACGGCTTTACCTGGAAGGACGGCGCTGTCGCCGGTGGTGGCGGTTCCACTGCCATGACCGTGCTCAAGAGCCGTGCCGTGGCCGGCAACCCACCGGGCGTCGCCCAGATCAAGGGTCCGGACATCCAGGAATGGGCGTCCACCGGGCTGCTCGACAGCGACGTCCTGAAAGACGTTGCCAAGGCCGAGAAGTGGGACAGCCTGCTCGACAAGAAAGTCTCCGATACCGTGAAGTACGAAGGTGACTACGTCGCCGTGCCGGTGAACATCCACCGCGTCAACTGGCTGTGGATCAACCCGGAAGTCTTCAAGAAAGCCGGCATCGAAAAGGCACCGACTACCCTCGAAGAATTCTACGCCGCCGGCGACAAGCTCAAGGCCGCGGGCTTTATTCCGCTCGCCCACGGTGGCCAGCCTTGGCAGGACAGCACCGTATTCGAAGCCGTGGTGCTCTCGGTCATGGGCGCTGATGGCTACAAGAAAGCCCTGGTCGACCTGGACAGCAAGGCCCTGACCGGTCCGGAAATGGTCAAGGCGCTGACCGAGCTGAAGAGAGTCGCGACCTACATGGACCCCGACGGCAAGGGCCAGGACTGGAACCTGGAAGCAGCCAAGGTCATCAACGGCAAGGCCGGCATGCAGATCATGGGTGACTGGGCCAAGAGCGAGTGGACCGCGGCGAAGAAAGTCGCCGGCAAGGACTACCAGTGCGTGGCCTTCCCGGGCACCGACAAGGCCTTCACCTACAACATCGACTCCCTGGCGGTGTTCAAGCAGAAGGACGCAGGCACTGCGGCTGGCCAGCAGGACATCGCCAAGGTCGTGTTGGGCGAGAACTTCCAGAAAGTCTTCAGCATCAACAAGGGCTCGATCCCGGTTCGTAACGACATGCTCGGCGACATGGCCAAGTACGGTTTCGATTCCTGTGCCCAGACCGCTGCCAAGGACTTCCTGGCGGACGCCAAGTCCGGTGGCCTGCAACCAAGCATGGCGCACAACATGGCGACCACGCTGGCCGTGCAGGGTGCGTTCTTCGATGTGGTGACCAACTACATCAACGACCCGAAAGCCGACCCTGCCGATGCTGCCAAGAAACTCGGCGCAGCGGTTCAGTCAGCCAAGTAATTAGCGCCGCTTCCTTTGTGGGAGTGAGCCTGTGGGAGCAAAGCTTGCTCGCGATGAACGATAACGCGGTCATTGGAAAGACCGAGGTGCCTTCATCGCGAGCAAGCTCAGCTCCCACACAAGCTCTCTCCCACAAAGGGATGCCCTTGTAACCTTGTTTTGGATCTTCCCATGAGTTCTGTTGCTGTGTTCAGCAAGGCCTCGCCGTTCGATGCATTGCAGCGCTGGCTCCCGAAACTGGTGCTGGCGCCGAGCATGTTCATCGTCCTGGTGGGCTTCTATGGCTATATCTTGTGGACGTTCGTCCTGTCGTTCACCACTTCGACGTTCCTGCCGAACTACAAATGGGCAGGCCTGGCGCAATACGCCCGGCTGATGGACAACGACCGCTGGTGGGTGGCGAGCAAGAACCTGGCGCTGTTCGGCGGTCTGTTCATCGGCATCACCCTGGTGATCGGTGTGTTGCTGGCGGTGTTCCTCGACCAGCGCATTCGTCGCGAAGGTTTCATCCGCACCATTTACCTGTACCCGATGGCGCTCTCGATGATCGTCACCGGTACGGCCTGGAAATGGCTGCTCAACCCGGGCATGGGCCTGGACAAATTGTTGCGTGACTGGGGTTGGGAAGGCTTCCGCCTGGACTGGCTGATCGACCCGGATCGCGTGGTGTACTGCCTGGTGATCGCGGCGGTATGGCAGGCCTCGGGCTTCATCATGGCGATGTTCCTGGCCGGCCTGCGCGGTGTCGATCAATCGATCATTCGTGCCGCGCAGATCGATGGCGCGAGCATGCCGCGCATCTACTGGAAAGTGGTGCTGCCGAGCCTGCGTCCGGTGTTCTTCAGCGCCGTGATGATCCTGGCTCACATCGCGATCAAGAGCTTCGACCTGGTGGCGGCGATGACCGCCGGTGGCCCGGGTTACTCCTCCGACCTGCCAGCCATGTTCATGTATTCCTTCACGTTCAGTCGCGGTCAGATGGGCATGGGCTCGGCCAGTGCAATCCTGATGCTCGGTGCGATTCTCGCAATCATCGTGCCTTACCTGTACTCCGAGCTGAGGACCAAGCGTCATGACTAGTCTCGCTGCCAAACCTTCCCTCAGCCTGAGTCGCATCGCGATCTACGCGGTGCTGATCCTCGCTGTATTGCTTTACCTGGTGCCGTTGGTGGTCATGCTGTTGACCAGCTTCAAGACGCCGGAAGACATCAGCACCGGCAATCTGCTGAGCTGGCCGACCGTGGTCAGCGGCATCGGCTGGGTCAAGGCCTGGGCCACGGTCGACGGCTACTTCTGGAACTCGATCAAGATCACCGTCCCGGCGGTGCTGATCTCTACCGCCATCGGTGCCTTGAACGGCTACGTGCTGTCGATGTGGCGTTTTCGCGGTTCGCAGTTGTTCTTCGGCCTGTTGCTGTTCGGGTGCTTCCTGCCGTTCCAGACCGTCCTGCTGCCGGCCTCGTTCACCCTCGGCAAGATGGGCCTGGCCAGTACCACCACGGGCCTGGTGTTCGTGCACGTGGTCTACGGCCTGGCATTCACCACGCTGTTCTTCCGCAACTACTACGTCAGCATTCCCGATGCACTGGTGAAGGCGGCGCGGCTGGACGGTGCGGGGTTCTTCACCATCTTCCGGCGGATCATCCTGCCGATGTCCACCCCGATCATCATGGTCTGCCTGATCTGGCAGTTCACCCAGATCTGGAACGACTTCCTGTTCGGCGTGGTGTTTTCCAGCGGTGATTCGCAGCCCATCACGGTGGCGCTGAACAACTTGGTCAACACCAGTACCGGAGCCAAGGAATACAACGTGGACATGGCGGCGGCGATGATCGCCGGGCTGCCGACCCTGCTGGTCTATGTGGTCGCAGGCAAGTATTTCGTGCGCGGTCTGACGGCCGGCGCAGTCAAGGGGTAATCATGGCAACGCTTGAACTTCGCAACGTAAACAAGACCTATGGTGCCGGCCTGCCGGACACCCTGAAGAACATCGAGTTGTCGATCAAGGACGGTGAGTTCCTGATCCTCGTCGGGCCTTCGGGCTGCGGCAAGTCGACGCTGATGAACTGCATCGCCGGCCTTGAGACCATCACCGGTGGCGCGATCATGATCGGCGACCAGGACGTCAGCGGCATGAGCCCGAAGGATCGCGACATCGCCATGGTGTTCCAGTCCTACGCGCTGTACCCAACCATGAGCGTGCGCGAGAACATCGAGTTCGGCCTGAAAATCCGCAAGATGAAACAGTCGGACATCGACGAAGAAGTCAACCGCGTGGCCAAGCTGCTGCAGATCGAGCACCTGCTCAATCGCAAGCCCGGCCAGCTCTCCGGCGGGCAGCAACAGCGCGTGGCCATGGGCCGGGCGCTGGCGCGGCGGCCGAAGATCTACCTGTTCGACGAACCGCTGTCCAACCTCGACGCCAAGCTGCGGGTCGAGATGCGTACCGAAATGAAACTGATGCACCAGCGCCTGAAGACCACCACGGTCTACGTGACCCACGACCAGATCGAAGCCATGACCCTGGGCGACAAAGTGGCGGTGATGAAGGACGGGATCATCCAGCAGTTCGGCACGCCAAAAGACATCTACACCAACCCGGCCAACTTGTTCGTGGCGAGCTTCATCGGTTCGCCACCGATGAACTTCATCCCGCTGCGCCTGCAACGCAAGGACGGTCGCCTGCTGGCGCTGCTCGACAGCGGCCAGGCCCGTTGCGAGCTGCCGATGGGCATGCAGGACGCGGGCCTGGAAGACCGCGAAGTGATCCTGGGCATGCGCCCGGAGCAGATCATGCTGGCCGGCAGCGAGCCCAATGGCTTGCCGACCATTCGCGCCGAAGTCCAGGTCACCGAGCCCACCGGGCCGGACACCCTGGTGTTCGTCAACCTCAACGACACCAAGGTCTGCTGCCGCCTGGCGCCGGACGTGGCGCCGCAAGTCGGGGAGACCCTGACGCTGCAATTCGATCCATCGAAAGTGTTGCTGTTCGACGCCAAGTCCGGCGAACGCCTGGGCGTGGCCGGCCAGCCGCAAGCCGATGCCCGATCGGCGAACGTGGCGCAGTTCAAAGGTCGATGAACAAATGGGGGAGGGGGCTTGTGGGAGCAAAGCTTGCTCGCGATGAACGATAACGCGGTCATTCGAAAGACCGAGGCGCTTTCATCGCGAGCAAGCTCAGCTCCCACACAAGCTCTCTCCCACAGGAAGGAGTATGCGGTGAGTGGGGGACCATCCGCCGTAATCGTTGTAAACCGCGTTAGATAAAAACAGTTAATAACAATAAAGACGAGGATGTAGGGATGAAGAAGAAAAATAACGCCCAGCTTATCTGCCAGTTGTCAGCCGTTGCGGCGATGATGCTGGCCGGTAGCGCACACGCTGCCGACGCGTTCAGCGCCGATTCGCAGTGGATGACGGGTGACTGGGGTGGCGAACGGACCAAGCTGATCGAGCAAGGTATCGATATCAAGGCTGACTTCGTCGGCGAGATGGGCGCCAACCTCCACGGCGGCTACAACGATGACAAGACCGCGCGCTGGTCCCAGCAGTTTGGCCTTGGGGTCGCCCTCGACCTGGAAAAACTGGCGGGCTGGGGTGATACGGAAGCCAAGATCCAGTTCACCCGGCGTGACGGTCGCAACATCTCCAACGACCGTATCGGTGATCCACGTGCCGGTACCCTCAGTTCCTCCCAGGAAGTCTGGGGCCGTGGGCAAACCACGCGTCTGACCCAGTTGTGGATCAAGCAGAAGTACTTCGACAGCAAACTGGATGTCAAAGCCGGTTATTTCGGTGAGGGCGAAGACTTCAACACCTTCCCGTGCGAGTTCCAGAACCTGGCGTTCTGCGGTTCGCAAGCGGGTAACTGGGCGACCGGCATCTGGTACAACTGGCCGATCATGCAGGCGGCGATTCGCGTCAAATACAACCTCACGCCTGAGCTCTATGCGCAAATCGGCGCCTACAACCAGAACCCTTCGCAACTGGAAAACAAGAACCGCTACAAGCTGAGCGGCAGCGGTACCAAGGGTACCCTTATTCCGGTCGAATTGGTCTGGTCCCCCAAGATCAATAACTTGCCGGGCGAATACCGTGTCGGTTACTACAAAAGTACGGCCAAGGCTGATGACGTCCGTGAGGACGAAGATGGCAACGACGCCGCCACCACCCGCAACGCCTACCGCAGCCACAGCAGCAAGGACGGCTACTGGTTCGTCGCGCAGCAACAGCTCACCACCCACAACGGTGACGCTTCGCGCGGCCTGAACATCGCGGCCAACGCCACCTTCCATGACAAGGAAACCAACGTCGTCGACAACTACCAGTCGCTGATGTTCGTGTACAAGGGGCCGTTCGATGCGCGTCCGAAAGACGATGTCGGGATCGGTTTCTCGCGTATCCATGTCAACGAAGACGTGAAGAAAAACGCCGAGTTGGTCAACGCCGCCAATGACGTCAGCGACTACGATGATCCGCTGTTCTCGCCGCTGCGCAGCACTGAGTACAACTACGAGATCAACTACGGTTTCCACGTGACCAACTGGCTGACCGTGCGTCCGAACCTGCAATACATCACCCACCCAGGTGGTGTGGATGAAGTCGACAACGCGCTGGTGGCCGGCCTGAAAATTCAGTCGGTGTTCTAACGCTGTTGCGATAAGCTCCTCTCTATGTGCGCATATTTGCGGACGGCCAAGGCTGTCCGCTTTTTTTTGCAAGGTGGCTGGCACAGAACCTGTGGGAGCAAGGCTTGCCCGCGATGAAGACAACGCGGTCTCCCAGGGAAGCGAGGCGCTTGCATCGCGAGCAAGCTTTGCTCCCACAGATAAATCGCCTTGCCGCAACAAGCGTTGCAAACAGATGAGCAACTCAATGATTTCCAGGACCGCGGCCCATGCATGAGCATCCGCTACAACGCTTTTTCAGATCCTTGCGCGAACGCCCGGTGTTCGCGTGGGAGCGCTATCGGCAGCGCGATGTGTTGGTAATCGACCACCCGTTGTGCCAGGCGGTGTTCAGTCGCCAGGGCGCGCAGTTGCTGCATTTTCAGCCCAAAGGCCAGAAACCCTGGTTGTGGTGCGCGGCCAAGTGGCCGCAAGTCGGTGCGATACGCGGCGGGGTGCCGGTGTGCTGGCCGTGGTATGGCCGCCATCCCAGCGAAAACGCCTGGCCGTCCCACGGCTGGGCGCGCTTGATCGATTGGAAACTGCTCGACAGCCGCAGTGATGACGACGGTGTGCATTTGCACTGGCAGCTGCAATTGTGCGACTGGCAAGTGGACCTACATGCAGACTTGGGTGAACGCATGGAGCTGCGCTTGAGCACCGAGCACCAGGACAGCCTGCCATGCCAGTTGAGCCAGGCCTTGCACGCCTATTGGCGTATCGGTGACGTCGGTGAGGTAGCGCTGTCTGGTCTCGAAGGCGCCCAGGGCTACGACCAGTTGAGCCGTGCGGTTTGCCAGCAGGAAGGCGAGTTGCGGGTCGAGGGTGGCTGCCAGCGGGTGTTCCAGCATGAGGGCGAATTGCAGCTCAAGGACCACGCCTGGCAGCGCGAATTGTGCATCGACACCGGCGACAGCGCCGACACCGTGGTCTGGCATCCCGGCGCACGGCCGTTGCTGGGGGTGAGTTGGGATGAAGTCAGCGAATTCGTCTGCGTCGAAGCGGCCAGTGGCGGCACCGACAGCCTGTGCCTGGCGCCGGGGGAGCGGGCGCATTTGAGTTTGCAGGCGTGGGTGGGGGCTTGATTCAGGTTAGTGGGCGAGACTAATGGCCCCTTCGCGAGCAGGCTCGCTCCCACAGGGTTTTGTGAACGCCAAAGATCCAGTGTGGGAGCGAGCCTGCTCGCGAAGACGGACTATCAGACACCGAAGCTTCTAGGCCGAATCAGTTGAACTCATCCCCCACCGGATACCGGCTGGCATTCAGGCTTTCCTTGATCTTGCGCAGATGCGGCTGGAAGTCCACGCCCCGACGCAGGGTCATGCCGGTGGCGAGCACGTCCAGCACGGTGAGCTGGATGATCCGTGAGGTCATCGGCATATAGATATCAGTGTCTTCGGGCAGGGGGATGTTCAGGCTCAGGGTACTGGCCTTGGCCAGTGGCGAGCCTTCGGCGGTCAGGCCCAGCACCGACGCGCCGTTTTCCCGGGCGATGCGCGCCACTTCCACCAGCTCACGGGTACGACCGGTGTAGGAAATGATCACGAACAGTTCACCGGTATGGGCCACCGACGCGATCATGCGCTGCATCAGTACGTCGGCGTGGGCGGTCACCGCCAGGTTGAAGCGGAAAAACTTGTGCTGGGCATCCAGCGCCACCGGGGCGGAGGCGCCGAGGCCGAAGAAGTGGATCTGCCGGGCCTGGATCAGCAGATCCACCGCGCGACTGATCAAATTGGGATCAAGGGCCTGGCAGGCGCTGTCCAATGAGGCAATGGCACTGCCAAAGATTTTTCGGGTGTAGGCTTCCGGGTTGTCGTCGGCCTCCACCGCACGGCTCACATAAGCAGCGCCGCTGGCCAGGCTTTGGGCCAGTTGCAGCTTGAGCTCCGGGTAACCGCTGACGCCGAACGAGCGGCAGAAACGGTTGACGGTCGGTTCACTGACCGAAGCCGCCTGGGCGAGGGCAGCGATGCTGAAGCGGGTCGCCTGCTGCGGGTTGAGCAGGATGATCTCGGCCACCTTGCGTTCGGCCTTGTTCAGGTCTTCAAGGCGACTCTGGATCTGTTCCAGTAAATTTCGCACGCGGTCCATACAAGATTCCTAGGAAGACGGGTCTTTGATACGACCCTTTGCGGTGGCCTATCCTACTGATGGCTCCGACGGACCACCACTCGGAATCGGTATTTTCGAAAAATGTTGTGGTTATTACTACATTTTTCCTTGAGTGATGCCTTGAAAAAAGGTATTTGTAGTTTAACTTGATAAAAGAACAAACATCATGCCTTCGATTACGGTTGAACCGTGCACCTTTGCCTTGTTTGGCGCGTTGGGCGATCTGGCCTTGCGCAAGCTCTTTCCTGCCCTCTATCAGCTCGATGGCGCCCAGTTGTTGCACGAGGACACGCGAATCATTGCGCTGGCCCGTGAACCCGGCGGCGAGCAGCAGCACCTGGCATTCATCGCCGCCGAACTGCGGCGCTACGTCGGTGAAAAAGACCTGGACGAAGCCGTGTTCGAGCGCTTCCTGGCGCGATTGACTTACCTGCACGTGGATTTCCTCAAGGCCGACGATTACGTCACCTTGGCCGAAGCGGCCGGCTCAACCCAGCAGGTCATTGCCTATTTCGCCACCCCAGCGGCGGTGTATGGGGCGATCTGCGAGAACCTGGCGAAGGTCGGCTTGAGCGAAAACACCCGTGTCGTGCTGGAGAAGCCCATCGGTTCGGACCTGGAGTCTTCGCGCAAGGTCAACGACGCCGTGGCGCAGTTCTTCCCGGAAAACCGTACCTATCGCATCGACCATTACCTGGGCAAAGAGACGGTCCAGAACCTGATCGCGCTGCGGTTTGCCAACAGCCTGTTCGAAACCCAGTGGAACCAGAACTACATTTCCCACGTGGAAATCACCGTGGCCGAGAAGGTCGGTATCGAAGGCCGCTGGGGCTATTTCGACAAGGCCGGTCAACTGCGGGACATGATCCAGAACCACCTGTTGCAGTTGCTGTGCCTGATCGCCATGGACCCACCGGCCGACTTGTCCGCCGACAGCATCCGTGACGAGAAGGTCAAGGTGCTCAAGGCCCTGGCGCCGATCAGCCCGGAAGGCTTGACCACCCAGGTGGTGCGCGGCCAGTACATCGCCGGCCACAGCGAAGGCAAGGCAGTGCCTGGCTACCTCGAAGAACCCAACTCCAACACCCAGAGCGACACCGAGACGTTCGTCGCCCTGCGCGCCGACATCCGCAACTGGCGTTGGGCCGGGGTGCCGTTTTACCTGCGTACCGGCAAGCGCATGCCGCAAAAGCTGTCGCAGATCGTCATCCACTTCAAGGAACCGTCCCACTACATCTTCGCGCCCGAGCAGCGCTTGCAGATCAGCAACAAGCTGATCATCCGCCTGCAACCGGACGAAGGGATTTCCTTGCGAGTGATGACCAAGGAGCAGGGCCTGGACAAGGGCATGCAATTGCGCAGCGGTCCGTTGCAACTCAACTTCTCCGACACCTATCGCAGCGCACGGATTCCCGATGCCTACGAGCGGTTGTTGCTGGAAGTCATGAACGGCAATCAGAACCTGTTTGTCCGTAAAGATGAAATTGAAGCCGCGTGGACGTGGTGTGACCAGTTGATCGCCGGATGGAAGAAATCCGGCGATGCGCCCAAGCCGTATGCGGCTGGGTCCTGGGGGCCGATGAGCTCCATTGCACTGATCACGCGGGATGGGAGGTCATGGTATGGCGATATCTGAATTGAAACTGCCGCAGGGCGTTCGCGCCCATGAATTCAAGAACCCGGTGGTGCTGGCCGAAGGCCTGGCGCTGAACGTGGCCGAGCAGTTGCGCAACGCAATCGAGGCGCGCGGTGCGGCGACCCTGGTGGTCTCTGGTGGCCGCAGCCCGGTGGCGTTTTTCCAGCACCTGGCCAAGCAGGCGCTGGACTGGTCCAACGTGGTGGTCAGCCTGGCCGATGAGCGCTGGGTACCGGTTGAACACGCCGACAGCAACGCCGGCCTGCTCAAGCGTTACCTGCTGCAAGGCGCGGCAGCCAAGGCCCAGTTCCTGAGCCTTTACAGCGCCAGTGCCAATCTGGAAGCGGCTGCCGAGCAGGCCGATCGTCTGTTGGCCGAGTTGCCGCCGATCGACGTGCTGGTATTGGGCATGGGCGATGACGGGCACACCGCCTCGCTGTTCCCTGACAGCCCGAACCTGGCCCAGGCCCTGGACGCCAATGGCACACGTCGCTGCTGGCCGATGCTGGCGCCGACCGTGCCGCACCAGCGCCTGACCATGAGCCGCGCCTTGCTGGCTTCGGCGCAACACAAAGTGCTGTCGATTTCCGGTCAGTCGAAATTGACCACCTTGAACGCTGCGGTGGCGGGTGACGATGTCGCCGAAATGCCGATCCGCGCGTTTTTGCAACCTACGTTAGAGATTTACTGGTGCCCATGAACCAAGGATCAGCCGCTATGACAAACCCATCCCCGACCGTTTCCATGGCGGACAAAGTTGCCCTGATCGACAGCCTCTGCGCCAAGGCGCGGATCCTGCCGGTGATCACCATCGCCCGTGAACAGGACATCCTGCCGCTGGCCGATGCCCTGGCTGCCGGTGGCCTGACGGCGCTGGAAGTGACGCTGCGTTCCCAATACGGCCTCAAGGCTATCCAGGTGCTGCGCGAGCAGCGTCCGGAACTGGTGACCGGTGCCGGCACGGTGCTCGACCGCCACATGCTGGACGCCGCCGAGGCGGCCGGTTCGCAGTTCATCGTCACTCCGGGCATCACCCGTGATCTGCTCGAGGCCAGCGTCTACAGCTCTATCCCGTTACTGCCTGGCATCAGCAACGCCTCGGGCATCATGGAAGGCTACAGCCTGGGCTATCGTCGCTTCAAACTGTTCCCGGCCGAAGTCAGCGGCGGCGTCGCGGCTATCAAGGCCTTGGGTGGTCCGTTCGGCGAAGTGAAATTCTGCCCGACCGGCGGCGTGAGCCCGGCCAACATCAAGAGCTACATGGCGTTGAAAAACGTGATGTGCGTGGGCGGAAGCTGGATGCTTGATCCTGAGTGGATCAAGAACGGCGACTGGGCCCGCATTCAGGAATGCACCGCCGAGGCCTTGGCGCTGCTGGACTGATTGTTTTACCGAACCTCGTTGGGTGTTCTACGGTTTTACGGTGCGCTTGGTCGGCGCGCCGTTTTTTTTTGCCTGGGTTTTATCTCACCAAGCAGGATGAACACTGAATTTGTGGCGAGGGGATTTATCCCCGCTGGGCTGCACAGCAGCCCCAAACAAGGTTGACTCAACCTATCTGACGCACCGAGTTGTCAGGTTTTGGGGCCGCTGCGCGCCCCAGCGGGGATAAATCCCCTCGCCACAACTACATTCGGCTCAGGTGAATAAGTGCTTTGGTCAACCGCTCGATATCACTCGCCAAGGTTATCAGCCCCGGGGTAATGCGAATGCACGGCCCGACGCTGGTGTGGCGTACCACCGTGAAGATCCCATGCTCGTGGAGCAATCGATCGGCCATCGCCTGTTGATCGGCCTGGGCGGTGAAGCGCATCGCGGTGATCCCGCAATAGAGACGCCGGTCATCCGGGGTCATGACTTCGATGCCCGGCACATCGCGCACGGCGCTCACCCATAGGTCGCGCAGATAACAGAGGCGTGCGCCTTTGGCCGAGGCGCCACCCAGGGCCTGGTGTTCTTCGAAGACCAGCGGCAGGGTGAGCAGGGCAGGGATGTTGGGCGTGCTGTGGGGCGTACGTGAGCGGACGTCGGTGGCGGGGTAGCTGTCTTCGTCCATGTCCGGGTCAATGTCGGCCAAGCGCTGCGGGGCGATGTACAGGAAGCCCTGGGAGAGGGGCCCGCCGATCCACTTCTGCAGGTTGAACCCGGCGAATTCGATCCCGAGCTTCTTCAGGTCGAAATCGATCTGGCCCAGGGCGTGGGCCCCGTCGAGGATGATGTCGACGGCAAACTCGCGGGCATTCTCGGCAATGGCCTGGACCGGCATCACCAGCCCGGTGAGGTGGTTGACGTAGGTCAGCGCCATCAGCTTGAGGCGCGGGTAGCGAATGAACGCTTCGCGATAGGTGCCCACCAGGCTTTCGAAACTGGCAGGGTGCTGGTGGACGATTTCGATCACCTCCACGCCACGCTGGCGGGCCAGCCAGCGCATGGCGCTTTTGACCGAGGCATATTCCAGATCACAGATCAGCACTTGATCGCCCGGCTTGAGGCCGTTGTAGTTGCGAATCAGCGTCTGCAAGGCGTCCACCGCGCTACCGGCCAATGCCACGCTCTGGGGGGATGCGTGGATCAGCCGGGCTACCTGTCGACGAATGGCTTCGCCGTGTTCACGGTCGAAATGCTGGCGCACGTACACCGAGTTGCCCCGGTTGATGAATTCGATGTTGCGCTGGTACTCCTCCACCACGGTGCGGGACATGCGCCCGAAGTAGCCATTTTCCAGATTGAGTGGCCCGGCGGGATCAACGTCGTAGCGGCCGACAAACGTCTGCCAGAAAGCTTCATCATGGGCGCGTAGCGTGTTTTCGGGCATGACGGGGCTCAACTGGTCAGGGGCGAGGCTTGGGTTTGCCGTGTTTGGCACGCAATGGATCGAGCAGGTCCGACAGCCCGTTGTGATCGATTTCCTGCATCAGTGCCAGCAAACCACCCAGTTCACCGTGAGGAAAACCCTCGCGGGCGAACCAGTTCAGGTATTGACCGGGCAGGTCAGCCAGGATTCGACCCTTGTATTTGCCGAATGGCATTTGACGCGTGATGAGCAATTCGAGCTTTTCCGGGTTCATGGCAATCGTCTTGATTCAAATCTGCTTCGAAAATACAGGCATTCTGCATGCAGGCCAAATGACAGATCATGCAAATAACGCGGATACAGTTTTCTGATTTTTTGATAACTAATTGATTTTTAATTAAATTTATCAGGTTCTTGGGCTGGCATGGCCGATGCAATATTCCTTGCAGGTTTTCTATTCACCCAGCAAAGGAACTGAAAAATGACTGACATCAACAAAGAATCCATCTCCGTCTTGAACGACCTGATCGAGACCAGCAAAGATGGCCAGGAAGGCTTCAAGACCTGCGCTCAAGACATCAAGCACCCACAACTCAAGGCGCTGTTCGTTCAACGTGCTGCGGATTGCGCGACCGCTGCGGCCGAGCTGCAAGCGGCGGTTCGTTCCCTGGGCGGCAATCCGGAAACCTCCACCAGCGTCGCTGGTGACCTGCACCGTCGTTGGGTGGACGTGAAATCCATGTTCACCGGCAAGGATGAAGAAGCGGTGCTCAACGAAGCCGAGCGTGGCGAAGACCATGCGCTCAAGGCCTACAAGGAAGCGCTGGAGAAAATCAGCAAGCACAACCTGGTGGGTATCCGTGATTTGGTTGAGCGTCAGTACCACGGCGTGCAACGCAACCATGACCAGGTCAAGGCCCTGCGTAACCAGGCGCGCGCCAGCTAAACAACGCGTCCTGATCGAAAAAAACGCCAGCATGCCTGGCGTTTTTTTGTGGCGACGACTCAGATCTAAGGTGAACACTGTTGTGGCGAGGGGATTTATCCCCGCTGGGCTGCATAGCAGCCCCAACCCCTAGTATCACTGCGCCGTGTCAGCCTGAACACGGGGCTGCTTCGCAACCCAGCGGGGATAAATCCCCTCGCCACAAGGTCAGGGCGAGTGAGGGAGATGGCATTTCAACTCACTCAGCATCAAACAGAAAAAGTGTGTTGTTAAATCCATCAATAATCAGCTCTGGACTCGAATAGATAGCTAGCTAATAATTGCGCCGCCGATCCCTTGCATTGCATCTATTGTTACTGGCGTCCCCCAAAGAGTTTTTCGCGTGCCCATAACCTTCCAGGCCTTGTTTGCCCCTGACCGTCTCGCTTTGCAGTTCGCCATCAAGACCGTGCTTGGCGCTGGGCTGGCGTTGTGGCTGGCGTTGCGCTGGGGGTTGGAGCAGCCGTCATGGGCGCTGATGACCGCGATCATCGTCGCCCAGCCACTGTCCGGGATGGTGGTGCAAAAGGGCTTGGCGCGATTGCTCGGCACGTTGGTGGGCACCGTCATGTCGGTGGTGTTCATGGGCCTGTTTGCCCAGGCGCCCTGGTTGTTCCTGCTGGCCTTGGCGCTCTGGCTGGGGTTGTGCACAGCCTGTTCGACGCTGCTGCGCAGTGCCTGGTCGTATTCATTCGTGTTGGCCGGCTACACAGTGGCGATCATTGCCTTGCCGGCCATTTCCCACCCGTTGGGTATATTCGACCAGGCGGTGGCGCGCTGCACCGAGATCAGCCTGGGCATCGTCTGCGCCACGGCGGCCAGTGCCTTGCTCTGGCCGTTGCGGGTCGAGCGGCAATTGGCCGGTCAGGCGTTTGCTGCCTGGCAGAGCGGTATGCAGGCTGCCCGTGCCACCCTGGCTGGCGATGCCCAGGCCCGTAAAGGGTTGCTGGAAATCCTGGGCAGGATCGTCGCGGTGGATGCCCAGCGCGAACATGCCTGGTTCGAAGGCAGCCGTGGCCGACAGCGCGCCCGGGCTATCAGCGGCTTGAGCCAGAAATTGCTGATGCTGCTGCGCCTTTCGCGCTCGGTGCGGCGGCAGTGGAAACAGCTCGACCCCGAGGAGGCCGAGGCCCTCCAGCCGTGGATGAACGAGGTGCAGCAAGCCCTCGATGCCGACAGTGCAACCCTGCAAGCCTTGCGCCCCCGGGTATGGGATGCGTCTCACGACCCGCAGATCAGCTCGGCGCAAAGTTACTGCCTGGCGCGGTTCGCCTTGTTGCTCGATACCGCCCTGGCCGCCTGCGCGGCCTTGACGGCGGTGCAGGAGGGCAGGGCGGCGGCGGATCCACCGCGAACCCTGGCGCCTCATCGTGATCTGTCCCTGGCCATGGTCTTCGGCGCTCGCAGCGCCCTGGCGTTCTTGGTCGTTGCCGGTTTCTGGTTGGCGACCGCCTGGCCCGCCGCATCGGGCGCGATGCTGTTGACGTGCGTGGTGTGCAGCCTGTTTGCCAGTCGCGAAAACGGCGCGCAGATCGGCATGAGTTTTCTGCGCGGCATTCTGTTGGCCGTGCCGACGGCGTTCGTGATTGGCGAGCTTTTGCTACCGCAATGGAGCAGCTTTGCGATGCTGTGCATGGCCATGGGCGTGCCGTTGTTTTTCGGTGCGCTGGGTATGGCCAAGCCGCAGATCTTCGCCACGGCGACGTCGTTCTGCCTGCATTTTGTGGTGTTGATTTCACCGCTCAATGCTATGAAGTACGACGTCGCGGCGTTCTTCAACAACGCCCAGGCCATGATGATCGGCGTGGGCGCGGCGGTGCTGGCCTTCAATCTGCTGATTTTGCGCAACCCGGCCTGGCACAGCCGCCGGCTGCTGGCCGCGACCCTCCACGATCTGGTGCGTTTGACCCATCGCAGCTTGCGTGGCGCCGAGAGCTGGTTCGGCGGGCGCATGGCCGACCGGCTGTTGCAGTTGGCGCGGCATTATCCTGAATTGCCGGTGCAGGCGCGCAGCCGTTGGGATGATGGTTTGCTTGGCCTGGACATCGGCGATGAACTATTGCATTTGCGCCTGAGCCTGGCCGTCGCCCAAGTGCCTGATACCCGGGCGCAGCGCCGTTATTTCGAAGCGCTGGAGCAGGTGCTTGAACACGGCCCGACCGGTGACCAGGCCGATGCGCTGGCCCCGGCAAGCGCCGAGTTCCTGAAGGTGTTGTCGAGCCAGTCGCCCGGTGACGCATTGAAGCTGGCCCAGGGCGCGGTGGTGCAATTGCAAAACAGTTGGCGCGCCTGGTGCCGCCAGCACGAACCTGAACGACGGGAGCACAGCCATGGGCTTGCGTGAGTGGTCGATTGGCGGGGTGTTGCTCAGCCCGTTCCTGATTTATGTGGTGCTGGCGTTGCTGGTGACCGGCGCGTTGCGCCTGTTGCTCAGCCTGGTGCCGGCCGGGCGCTGGATCTGGCATGAAGCCTTGTTCGACTGCGCCCTGTATGTCTGTGTCCTGACCGTTATTACCGTGGTCCTCGGGCCGCTATAGGAGTTGAACATGCGTACATCCGTACGTGTCGCCGTCACGCTGTGCATGGTGGCCGTGGCGATTTTCGCCGGGTTTCACTTGTGGCAGTACTACATGCTCACACCCTGGACCCGCGATGCGCGGATCCGCGCCGACGTGGTGGTGATTGCCCCCGACGTGTCGGGTTGGGTGCGCGAGCTCAAGGCGGTGGATAACCAGCAGGTCAAGGCCGGCGATGTGTTGCTGAGTATCGACCGTGAGCGTTTCGAGGCGGCGCTGGAGAAGGCTCGGGCGGTGGTGCAGACGCGCCAGCAGCAACTGAGCCTGCGCGAACACGAAGCCAGCCGCCGCGCCGCCCTTGGGCCCCAGGCCATCAGCGCCGAACTGCGGGAAAACGCCCAGATCAACGCCGGCATCGCCCGAGGCGAACTGCGCGAAGCCCAGGCCGAGGCCAAGGTCGCCGAACTGAACCTGGCGCGCAGCCAGGTCCTGGCCCCACGCAACGGCCACATCACCAACCTGCGCCTGGCCGAAGGCAACTACGTGAATGCCGGGCAGCCGGTGATGGCGCTGATCGACGACTCGACGTTCTATGTGCAGGCCTATTTCGAAGAAACCAAGTTGCCGAGGATTCGCGTAGGCGATCCGGTCAAGATCTGGCTGATGAGCGCCGGTCATGCACTGGAGGGGCATGTCGAGAGCATCAGCCGTGGCATTACCGACCGCAACACCAACCCCGATGCACAGTTGCTGGCGGAGGTCGAGCCGACCTTCAACTGGGTGCGCCTGGCCCAGCGGATACCGGTGCGGATCAAGTTGGACAAGGTGCCGGAGGGGGTGAACCTGAGCGCGGGGATGACGGCGAGCGTGCAGGTGCGCGAAGACTCGCCTTAAATGTGGGAGCAAGGCTTGCCCGCGATGAAGATAACTCAGTCTCTCAGGGAACCGAGGCGCCTGCATCGCGAGCAAGCTTTGCTCCCACATTTATGGCTCGCCACAAGTCATTCACTTTAGATCGCGGTAATCAACCCACAGTAATCGCCGGCAACGTCGGCAAAGTCACGGTCTGCTGCTTGCGCGGTGCGAGGATTTCGGCTTCGCCGTCCACCACCAGCTCATCGCGCTGGTTGAACACGCGGGTGGCGATGCGTACACGAAACTTCGGCAGTTTTTCCAGGATTTCCAGGCGCACGGTCAGGGTGTCGCCGATTTTCACCGGTTTCTGGAAGCTCATCTGCTGGCCGATGTAGATGGTGCCCGGCCCAGGCAGCTCGCAGGCCACCGCCGCGCTGATCAGCGCACCGCTGAACATGCCATGGGCGATGCGCTCCTTGAACATGCTCGCTGCGGCGAACTCGGCGTCCAGGTGCACCGGGTTGTGATCGCCCGACATCGCCGCGAACAGCTGGATGTCACGCTCTTCGACGGTCTTGCTGTAGCTGGCGGTCTGGCCAATTTCGAGGGCTTCGTAAGGGGTGTTGGTAACCTGGGTCATCTGTTTCAAATCCTGTGACGGGGTAAAGGAAAAACGCGGCAAGCCTACTCGCTACGTGGCGGCCGCTTGTGGCTCAGGGCCTGGGCAATCCAGGCCAGCACGTCGGCGGTCACTTCATCGCGGTTGGTTTCATTGAACAATTCGTGCCGGGCCTGTGGGTAAATCGTCAATTGCAGGTGCTGGCTGCCGGCGTCGCGCAGGGCGTCGGCCAGATCCTTCAGACGCTTGCCTTCGCTCACCGGATCACATTCGCCGCCGATCACCAGCAGGGGCAGGCCCGGATCGATCTGGGCGAGATTGGACGCTTTGCTGATTTGCTGCAAGCCACCGAGCAGATCGACCCACAGTTGATTGGTGCAGCGAAAGCCGCACAGTGGGTCGTGGACGTACTTGTCGACTTCGGCCGGGTCGCGGCTGAGCCAGTCGAAGGGGGTACGCGTGGGTTTGAATTTTTTGTTGAAACTGCCGAACGACAGCCACTCGATCAACGCGCTGCGCCCCGTGGCACCCTGGCGCCAGCGTTCGAAGCGGGCGATCAGGCGAGCGCTGCGGTAGAGCGTCACCGGCTGAAAGTTCGAGCCGCTGAGAATCGCCCCGTGCAGGCTGGCGCTGTGATGCAACAAATAACCCTGGGCGATGTAGCTGCCCATGCTGTGGCCCAGCAGCAGGATGGGGGTATCGGGATATTGCTGGACGATGTGGTGGTTGAGGCTGGCCAGGTCGCCCACGACCTTGAGCCAACCGTCCTCATCGGCAAAGTGACCGAGAATCGCTTCCTCGCCCGTCTTGCCATGGCCGCGCAGGTCCACAGCGCAGACACCGTAGCCCTCGTCGCACAGTGCCTGGGCCAGGCGGGCGTAGCGGCCGCTGTGTTCGGCCATGCCATGGGCCAGCATGATCACCGCCAACGGGGCGGTTTCAGGCAGCCACTGGTTGACGAACAGGCGGCTATGGTCGGTCGCGGTCAGCCAGAACGTTTGGTGGATCATGGCGATTCCTTTTGTGCAGCGTCGCTGCATTGTATAGCGCATCCTTTGCGTCTCGCCTGATCAGGCCACACCTAGGCAAGAAGATTCACACAATCTATGACGCAGGTTGCCATATTTGCCTGATTGGCCATAGCTGCTAGTGTCCCAGGAGTTCCACCTCTGCAAGCGATACAGAGGCGGCCCGGACATGCTCAGGTAAAGAGGACAAAAACAATGCAGCCTGATTTCTGGAATGACAAGCGCCCGACCGGCGTGCCCCTGGATGTTGACCTTGGGGCCTACAAGTCGGTGATCGAGGTGTTCGAACGTTCCTGTAAGAAATTTGCCGACCGTCCGGCGTTCAGCAACATGGGGGTGACGCTCACCTATGCCGAGCTCGAGCGCTACAGCGCGGCTTTCGCCGGCTACCTGCAAGCCCATACCGACCTGGCGCCAGGTGATCGAATCGCAGTGCAGATGCCCAACATCCTGCAATACCCGATCGCCGTGTTCGGTGCCTTGCGCGCCGGGCTGGTCGTGGTCAACACCAACCCGTTGTACACCGCGCGGGAAATGCGTCATCAGTTCAAGGACTCCGGTGCCCGGGCGCTGGTGTACCTGAATATGTTCGGGCAGAAAGTCCAGGAGGTGTTGCCCGATACGGACCTGCAGTACCTGATCGAAGCGAAGATGGGCGACCTGATGCCCACCGCCAAGGGCTGGCTGGTCAACACGATGGTGAGCAAGGTCAAGAAAATGGTCCCGGCCTATTCGCTGCCCCAGGCCATTTCCTTCAAGAGCGCCTTGCGCCTGGGACGCGGCCAGGGCATCAAGCCGCTGAACGTCAGCCTCGATGACATTGCGGTGTTGCAGTACACCGGCGGCACCACCGGGTTGGCGAAGGGCGCAATGCTGACCCACGGCAACCTGGTGGCCAACATGCAACAGGCCCGGGCCTGCCTGGGGCAGCTCGGCGATGACGGCCATCCACTGTTGCGCGAAGGCCAGGAGGTCATGATCGCACCGCTGCCGCTGTACCATATCTATGCATTCACGGCGAACTGCATGTGCATGATGGTGACCGGCAACCACAACGTGCTGATCACCAATCCGCGGGACATCGGTGGTTTCATCAAGGAACTGAAGAACTGGCGTTTCTCGCTGCTGCTGGGACTCAACACGTTGTTCGTGGCATTGATGGACCATCCGGATTTCAAGACCCTGGATTTTTCCAACCTCAAGGTCACCAACTCAGGTGGCACGGCGCTGATCAAGGCCACCGCCGAACGTTGGGAGCAGATCACCGGTTGCGGCATCACCGAAGGTTATGGTTTGACCGAAACCTCGCCAGTGGCCAGTGCCAATCCTTATGGTGGCAAGTCCCGGTTGGGCACGGTGGGGATGCCGGTGCCGGGCACGCTGATGAAAGTGATCAACGACGATGGCGTCGAGCAGCCCCTGGGCGAGCGCGGCGAGCTGTGCATCAAGGGCCCGCAGATCATGAAAGGCTACTGGAACAAGCCTGAGGCTACCGCCGAAGTGCTGGACCACGAGGGCTGGTTCAAATCCGGCGATATCGCGGTGATCGACCCGGACGGTTTCGTGCGGATCGTCGACCGCAAGAAAGACATGATCATCGTCTCGGGTTTCAATGTGTACCCCAACGAGATCGAAGACGTGGTGATGGCCCATCCCAAGGTGGCCAACTGCGCAGTGATCGGCGTGCCGGACGAACGTTCGGGGGAGGCGGTGAAGCTGTTCGTTGTGGCGCGCGAAACCGGCGTCAGCCTTGAAGAACTCAAGGCCTACTGCAAGGAGAACTTCACCGGCTACAAGATTCCCAAGCACATCGTGCTGCGGGAGTCGTTGCCCATGACCCCGGTGGGCAAGATTCTGCGGCGGGAGTTGCGGGATATCGCCTGAGGCCCGCCGGGGTATCTGTCCTGACGAAAACCTGTGGGAGCACAGCTTGCTCGCGATAGCGGTGGAACAGCCTCATTTGTATTGGCTGACATACCTCCATCGCGAGCAAGCTGTGCTCCCACAGTTGTTTGATTCAGAGAGATTTAATAGGGCGTAGGTTTTTTACTCTAAAAGTGACCATAAAGTATTCGTGAGTCATGTTTGTGACTGTGGTGGCTGCTTTTGGCTCTAGGCGGCCCTCGGCAAAGCTGCTACTCTCGGCGCGCTTTTGTGACTTCTCGGCCTTGATTCAAGCCAGATTCACCAATAAACACACACCAATAATAATCGCATCAAATGCGGTGAGAATTCGCGTTGCTGAGGAGTGGGCTTCCATGATTGAAGACTTTTGGAAGGATAAGTACCCAGCTGGGATTGCTGCCGACATCAATCCAGACGAGTATCCGAATATTCAGGCGGTGTTGAAGCAGTCCTGCCAACGCTTTGCCAACAAGCCGGCATTCAGCAACCTCGGCAAGACGATCACCTACGGTGAACTCTACGAGTTGTCCGGTGCCTTTGCCGCGTACCTGCAACAGCATACCGATTTACAGCCCGGCGATCGAATCGCCGTGCAACTGCCCAACGTTCTCCAGTACCCGGTGGCCGTGTTCGGTGCGATCCGCGCCGGGCTGATCGTGGTCAACACCAACCCGCTGTACACCGCGCGGGAAATGGAACACCAGTTCAACGACTCCGGGGCCAAGGCGCTGGTGTGCCTGGCGAACATGGCGCACCTGGCCGAGACCGTGGTACCCAAGACGGGCGTCAAGCACGTCATCGTCACCGAAGTTGCCGACCTGCTGCCGCCGCTCAAGCGCCTGTTGATCAACAGCGTGATCAAGTACGTCAAGAAGATGGTCCCGGCCTATCACTTGCCCAAGGCCGTCAAGTTCAACGACGTGCTGAGCAAAGGCCACGGCCAGCCCGTGAGCGAAGCCAACCCCACCAGCGACGATGTCGCCGTGCTGCAATACACCGGCGGCACCACCGGCGTGGCCAAGGGCGCGATGCTCACCCACCGCAACCTGGTGGCGAACATGTTGCAGTGCAAGGCGCTGATGGGCTCCAACCTCAATGAAGGTTGCGAGATTCTGATCACGCCGCTGCCGCTGTACCACATCTATGCCTTCACCTTTCATTGCATGGCGATGATGCTGATCGGCAACCACAACATCCTGATCAGCAACCCGCGCGACCTGCCGGCGATGGTCAAGGAGCTGTCGAAGTGGAAGTTCAGCGGTTTCGTCGGCCTCAATACCCTGTTCGTGGCCCTGTGCAACAACGAAGCCTTCCGCAAGCTGGATTTCTCAGCCCTGAAAGTCACCCTGTCTGGTGGCATGGCCTTGCAACTGGCAGCGGCTGAGCGTTGGAAGGCGGTGACCGGTTGCCCGATCTGCGAAGGCTACGGCATGACCGAGACCAGCCCGGTGGCCACCGTCAACCCGATCCAGAAGATCCAGGTCGGTACCATCGGCATTCCGGTGCCGTCGACGCTGTGCAAGGTGATCAATGACGCGGGCGTCGAACAGCCATTGGGCGAAATCGGCGAATTGTGTGTGAAAGGTCCGCAGGTCATGAAGGGCTACTGGCAGCGCCAGGACGCCACCGACGAGATCCTCGACAGCGAAGGCTGGCTCAAGACCGGTGACATTGCGCTGATCCAGCCGGACGGCTACATGCGCATCGTCGATCGCAAGAAAGACATGATCCTGATTTCCGGTTTCAACGTGTACCCCAACGAACTGGAAGACGTGCTGGCAACCCTGCCGGGCGTGCTGCAGTGCGCGGCCATCGGCATTCCGGACGAGAAGTCTGGCGAGGCGATCAAGATCTTCATCGTTGCACGGCCGGGTGTCACGTTGACCAAGGAACAGGTGATGGAACACATGCGTGCCAACGTCACCGGCTACAAAGTGCCCAGGGCCGTGGAGTTCCGTGATGCCTTGCCGACGACCAACGTGGGCAAGATCCTGCGGCGCGAGTTGCGGGATGAAGAGCTCAGGAAGCTGGGTTTGAAGAAGTAAGACCGTTGCCAATGAAGAGCCCCGCTGATGCGGTAATGCTCTTCACTTAAAGAAACGGCGCTTCTTTCAGAGATGGGAAGCGCCGTTTTTTTTTTGGCTTCGTTTCGGGTGACGGGGTGTATATCCGTTTCTTCGGTAACGTCGACTTATGGTTCCGCCCTTACGGCGGCTCACTTTTGAGAAGCGCAAAAGTAAGCAAAACGCTTTTGCCCCACCACTCGGTGCCTCGCCTAGGCTCGGCATGCCTGAACGAAGGCATTGCTCCGTGGGCCCGCCGCGAAGGGCCATCCATGGCCCAGCGCGGCTACCTCGGCATCCATGCCGAGGTGCCCACTGCGCAACACCTTCGTTCAGCCATCGTGGTTAACGGGGCGCCCGAGATCAACGTCCACCGCGAGGCGGCCTTATAGCCGACCTGGTTCTTGGTGGGACCGCGTTTCTCCTGTGGGAGCGGGCTTGCTCGCGAAGGCGGTGTGTCAGTTTGCGGTGATGTTGGATGTGCCGACGTCATCGCGAGCAAGCTCGCTCCCACAGGTTTTGCGGTGTGTATGGGTTTTCTGTCTGCTGAAGATCCTATGTGGGAGCGAGCTTGCTCGCGATAGCGGTGGCTCAGCCACATAGATGCCGGCATGTGCCCGCTCTTGCTCTTGCTCTTGCTCTTGCTTTGGATCTTGATCTGAACGCCCGTTAAACCACGCTGGCCGAACGCAGGCATTGCGCAGTGGGCATCCCGGCATGGATGCCGGGATAGCCGCGCTGGGCCATGGATGGCCCTTCGCGGCGGGCCCACGGAGCAATGCCGGAGTGAGGGCATGCCGAGCCTAGGCGAGGCACCGAGTGGTGGGGCAAAGCGCTTTTGGTTACTTTTGGCTGGTCCGGCTCCCGGCTCTTCCAAAAGTGACCCGCCGTAAGGGCGGAACCATAAGCCGCCGTTACGCAAAAAACGGATATACACACCAAAGCTAGGAAATCGCATTACAACCTGAACTGCGCAAAATCCAGATTGGTGCCACCGGGCCGCATGTCCTGAAGATAGGAGTCCTTGTCAGCACTCAGTTCCAGACTCAAGGCTGCCTTGCGTTTCCCCTGGTTGCGCACTTCCAGGCCTTCCATCTTTTCGCGCAGGAACACGGTCGGCACTTTCAGGTGCAGCAGCTCATCGGTGGCCGGCGTGTGCAGCAGCAGGTGAATCCATTCGTATTGACCGATGGCCAGGCGCCCCACCGGGATATCGAACCAGAAGATGTTGCGGTTACGGTTCAATTCGCTGAAGTGGCAGTTGTTGACGCCCAGTACGGCGCCGCCCAGATCCTGGTTTCTGCGGGCGATGGCCTGCTTTTTATCGAGTTTCATAACGTTCCTACGGGGTTGGAGCTTCAGGCCGCAGCCTGAATACGTGGGGCATTCTCGGTGGTTGCCGGGCAAACATAAAGCCCCGCTTGTAGGAACAATGAAACTTGGCTCGGCAATCGCCGGTCAATTCAGCGTCGGGCATGAAAGACGAAATTGATCCGAAGTCGCCAAACAGGCTACTTTGTTGTGATAACGGCCCTTGAGTCGCCAAGCGACCCCCTTTTTTGCGGCGAAAGGAGACGCACATGATGTTCCCGGCCTTGAAAGGCTTACCCTTGCATCGTGTGATGATGCGCACCGTGACCGAGTTTCTCGACGACGAGATGTCGACCTACGCCTCGGCATTGGCGTACCAAATGCTGTTTTCGCTGTTTCCTTTCATCCTCTTTTTGATCGCCTTGATCGGCTTCCTGCACCTGCCGGACTTCTTCTCCTGGCTGCGCCTGCAATCGGAACTGGTGCTGCCGCCCCAGGCCCTGGAGCAGGTCAACCCGGTGATCGACCAGCTCCAGCAATCCAAGGGCGGGTTGTTGTCGGTGGGTATCGTCATTGCCTTGTGGACCGCCTCGGCGGGCGTGCGGTTGATGATGAGCGCGATGAACGCCGCCTATGATGTGGTGGAAGGCCGCCCGGCCTGGAAGCGTTTTCCGCTGTCGATCTTCTACACGGTCGGCATCGCCGGCATGCTGCTGGCCGCTGCGGCGCTGATGGTGCTCGGGCCACAGGTGATGGGCTGGATCGCGGCCCAGGTCGGCTTGGAGGAGTTCATTGTCACGCTCTGGACGATCGTGCGCTGGCCAGTGATTGTGATCTTGCTGATGGTCGCCGTGGCCTTGATCTATTACGTGATGCCCGACGTCAAACAAGAGTTTCGCTTCATCACCCCGGGGTCGGTGCTGGCGGTGGTGGTGTGGATCATCGCCTCCCTGGGCTTCGCGTTTTACGTCAAGACCTTTGCCAACTACAACGCCATGTATGGCAGCATCGGTGCGATCATCGTGTTGTTGCTGTATTTCTATATCTCTGCGGCGGTGCTGTTGCTCGGTGCAGAGATGAATGCGGTCATCGAGCACATGTCCACTGAAGGCAAGAACCCGGGCGAAAAGAGCGCGGGCGAGCACGAAAAGCAGCATGTGTCGGGCCTGGGCCGCGACCATTCCATCCCTCATCCCCACCCTGACGAAGCCCGACCATGATCCGTGAAATCCTGAAAATGGGCGACGACCGCCTGCTGCGCATTGCCCCGCCGGTGCCTGCCGAAATGTTCGACAGCCCAGCGTTGTGGCAATTGATCGACGACATGTTCCAGACCATGGAAAGCGTCGGCGGCGTCGGCCTGGCGGCGCCACAGATCGGCGTGGACCTGCAACTGGTGATCTTCGGATTCGAGCACAGCGAGCGTTACCCCGACGCCGAGGCGGTGCCCCAGACCATCCTGATCAACCCGCTGATCACCCCGCTGGGCCCGCAGATGGAAGAGGGCTTCGAAGGTTGCCTGTCAGTGCCGGGCCTGCGCGGGGCGGTGGATCGCTACCAGGACATCCGCTACGAAGGCTTCGATCCCAAGGGCGAGCCGATCGTGCGTTACGCGTCGGGCTTTCATGCGCGGGTGGTGCAGCATGAATGCGATCACTTGATCGGGCGCTTGTACCCGTCGCGCATCAGTGACTTCAGCAAGTTCGGGTTTACCGAAGTGATGTTCCCGGACCTGGACCCCACGGCCGACGACTAACCCATGATCGACATACATCCCCTGTGGGAGCGAGCCTGCCCGCGATAGCGGTGTATCAGCCAACTCATCTGCTGGATGTAAAACCGCAATCGCGAGCAGGCTCGCTCCCACAGTGGATTGTCTTGAGTTTCAGAAGCGTATTTTTGGCTCAAACCCCATCGCAATCATCGGCTTGCTACGCGCATACCGGCTCAGGCGTTCGGCCATCGCATAGGGCAGTTCGGGGTCGAAGCTGAAACCACGCCGCTCATAAAAACCACGCAAGTCCGGGTGGCAGAACAGCCACACCGGCTCATTCACGCCGTTCACCGCTTCGGCGATCAACCGTGCGGCGATGCCTTGTACGCGGTACGCCGGGTCGACGAACAACCCTGTCAACCAATGCCCGCCCGACACCGGCCGCAGGCACAGGGCGGCGACGATCTCATCGCGCCGCGCCACCCAAAGCTGCGCGTCACGCACGGCTTTCATCGAGGATTGGTGGGCGCGATAAAACTTGTTCATCAGCGGCCAAAGCGATGCTTCGAGCGCTGCGTAATGGATTTCGGACATGGCAGGGTCGTGGGCGATAAGGGGAAGGCGATTATAAAAGAACGCAGGTGCGGCGATAGGTGTATACCTGACTTCACATCCCGTATGAGTGGAGTACGTATCATGGCCAAAGGCATGGATTCAAAAAAAGCGGCAAAGAAAAAACCGGCGAAGACTGCCGATGAAAAGCGCGCCGACAAAAAAACCAAGAAGGTGAACCTGTTCGGTCATTGAGCCGATACTGCCTCGGTTGGCCTCAGGTTTGAGCTGGGGCGCTAACCCCAGCTCAAACGTTGCGCGATGTGCCGAGGCTTAAAGCGAGGCGAGAAACATGTCCGTGGCCGAGGCTTTGTCGTCGGTGCGGCTCTGCTGGGCCTTTTCCACTTGGGCGATCGCCGACTTGTCCTGCATGCGCTGGGCAATCTCCTGGCTGACCGCCATCTGCTTCTCGGGCGGCATCGCTTCGAACTCTTCCTCAGTAATGCCCATCTCTTCGAGAATGCTGTCGCGCAGGCGCTCTTCGGGCGTCTTGCTCATGTAGTCCTTGAATTCTGCCGTCGCAGAACCACCCAGTGTCGTGGTTTCTTCGGACGCTGGTGAAGCCACGGCCTGCAAGTGCACACGGGTCTTGGCGAACGCCTCGTCCACCTTGTCGCTGATGGCGGTGGCGGCGTTGACCTGTTGCGTGGCTTGTTGGGTGAAGGAATCCTGGACCTGGGTACTGCCCTGGCTGGCCTTCGCCTGGACGTTATCGCGCAAGGCCTGCAACGCGGCGCTTTGCAGGCCGCTGGCGGCTTCGGTGGTGGGATCCTCGCTCGGGCGTTTGAGCGGCAAGACCATCGCTTGCTGTTTTGCACTGACCAACATGATGAACACCTGTGGGTAATGGCTGAGCGATGGGCAGGAGCAATTCCCATGCCGTCGCCGCAAGGCCTCTATTCCAAGGCTTGTGGGCAGGAACGCGGCGAGCGGGGCGGCCAACCCTTGCCGGCGGACGGCATGGATCGACCGCACTGGTGTGTGGCGGGCCGACTCAGGTGCTTTCGCGGACCTTGAGCTCAAAGCCCATGTCCACCACCGGCTGCGCGATGCGGTTGCCGGCCATCAAGGTCAGCATTTGCTCGGCGGCGCGACGGCCGATGGCTTCCCTTGGCGTGCTGATGCTGCTCAGGCGCGGCACCATGTGGGCCGAGGCGGGCAGGTCGTTGAAGCCCAGCACCGAAACCCGCTCGGGAATCTTGATGCCGCAGCGAAGGGCCTCGAACAAGGCACCGTGGGCCAGGTCGTCGTTGCCGAAGAAGATCGCATCGACGTCCGGGTGGCTGTCCAGCAACTGCAGGAACAATTCGCCGCCCAGGCCTACCGATGATGGGCGTGGGGTCAGCAGTTCCAGGTCCGGGTCATACAGGCCGGCTTTCTGCAGGGCGCGTCGAAAGCCTTCGCCACGCAGCAGGGTGCGTTGGTCCAGTTGCGCGCCGATATAGGCCAGGCGCTTGCGGCCCTTGGAAATCAAGTGCTCGGCCGCCGTTTCGCCGGCCTTGAGCTGGGAAAAGCCGACGCAGTTGAGTCCCGCGCCGGGGTCCAGCTCCATCATGTACACGCACGGAATGTTGCTGGCCTCGATCATGCGCCGGGCGCTTTCGGTGCGGTCGAAACCGGTCAGCAGCAAACCGCGCGGCTGATAGGCCATGTAGTTGCGCAGCAGGTCTTCTTCTTCGTCCCGGGAGTAGTGGTAGTTGCCGATCACCACTTCGAAGCCCTTGGGCCGCAGCACCCGATGAATGGCTTCCAGGGTGTCGATGAACAACAGGTTGGACAACGACGGCACCAGCACCACCACCGAATGGCTCTGGGCCGAAGCCAGGGCGCGGGCGGCGGGGTTGACGACGTAGTTGAGCTCCACGGCGGCCTGGCGGACTTTTTCCACCAGTTCCGAGGCAACGGTGCTGACGCCGCGCAGGGCACGGGAGGCGGTGATGGGGCTGACACCGGCCAGGCGTGCGACTTCATTGAGCGTGGGGCGACCAGTGGTGCGAGTATTCTTATCGTTTTTAGGGACGGTCATCAGGGCGGCTTGCCAAACAAAAATCAAGGTACTAAGGTAGCGCTGTCTCGACGCCGCTGCAAATGCGTGAATGGGGGTTGCCTGATCCCCCGTCCGTTGGTGTCGTGAACGAACATGCTGCAACCACAAAAATGACAAGAAGGCGTCGGCAACTTCTGCTTTTGCTGCGGTGTCATAACTGGCAAAGGTAGCGCTGTCTGCGCGCTGAGGTGTTACATGAACAATCCCATCACCGCCCTGGTCATCATGGGCGTTGCCGGTTGCGGCAAAACTTGCGTCAGCCAGGCCCTGTGCCAATTGAGCGGCGCCACCGCCATCGAAGGCGACACCTTCCACCCCGCGGCCAACATCCAGAAGATGAGCGCCGGTATTCCCTTGAACGACGACGACCGTGCCGGCTGGCTCGACAGCCTGTGCGACGAGTTGCGCCGTGTCGACGCCACGGGCGAGCGCCCGGTGCTGACCTGCTCGGCCCTCAAGCACAGTTATCGCGAGCGTTTGCGCAGCGCCTTGCCCGGCCTGGGCTTCGTATTCCTTGAGTTGACCCCCGAAGTGGCCGCCGACCGCGTTTCCCATCGTCCCGGTCATTTCATGCCGTCGACCTTGATCGACAGCCAGTTTGCCACCCTTCAATCCCCTGTTGGCGAGCCCCTGACCCTGACTCTGGACGCGTCCAGCCACAGCGTTGAAGAGTTGGCGCATCAGGCTTACGTCTGGTGGTTGGACCATGGTTTGAAGCTTGCCAGCTGAGTTTCAAAAAATTTGCGTCAGAAAGATAGCGCTACCCCGACGGCTAACCAATAACTGCTTCAATAACAACAACAAATCAGGAGACACCTCCCATGTTCGGCATGTCCCACGAGACGTTCCTGCTGCTTGATGCAGTGGTCACGGTGATCGGACTCATCATCCTCATCACCAAGTTCAAATTCCACCCGTTCATTGCCCTGACCATCGCCGCCGCGTTCCTCGGCCTGACGTCGGGCATGCCGACCGGCACCATCATCAAGGCGTTCCAGGACGGCTTCGGTGGCGTGCTGGGCTTTGTCGGCATCATCCTGGCGTTGGGCACGATGCTCGGCAAAATGATGGCCGAGTCGGGCGGGGCCGATCAGATCGCCCAGACCCTGATCCGCGCCTTCGGCAAGGACAAGGTGCAGTGGGCCATGATGTTCGCCGCGTTCCTGGTGGGCATCCCGCTGTTCTTCGAAATCGGCTTCGTGTTGCTGATCCCACTGGTGTTCATCGTTGCGCGCCGTACCGGCGTGTCGATCATCAAGATCGGTATCCCGCTGCTGGCCGGCCTTTCCGCGGTCCACGGCCTGGTGCCGCCGCACCCGGGGCCGCTGCTGGCGATCGGCATATTTGGCGCTGACATCGGCAAGACCATTCTCTACGGCCTGATCGTGGCGCTGCCAACGGCCATCATTGCCGGACCGATCTTCGGTACGTTCATTGCCAAGCACATCCCCGGCCATCCGAACCAGGAGCTGGTGGATCAACTGGCCCGCGAGACGAACTCCGCCGAGCTGCCAAGCTTCAGCATCACCCTGATCACCGTGCTGTCGCCGGTGTTCCTGATGCTGCTCAAGACCTTCGCCGACGTGGCGCTGCCGGACGGCAACATCTTCCGTGCCTGGATGGACATGATCGGTCACCCGATCTCGGCCTTGCTGCTGGCGTTGCTGCTGTCGCTGTACACCTTCGGCTACAAGCAGGGCATTGGCTCCAGCCAGATGCTCAAATGGCTGGACGCAAGCCTGGCCCCGACTGCCGCGATCATTCTGATCATCGGTGCCGGTGGCGGCTTCAAGCAGATGCTGGTGACCAGCGGCGTGGGCGATGTGATCGGCCACATGGCGGTCAGCGCACAGATCTCGCCTATCCTGTTGGCGTGGCTGGTGGCGGCAGTGATTCGGATTGCGACGGGTTCGGCGACGGTGGCAACCATTACCGGTGCCGGAATCGTGGTGCCGGTGGTGGGGATGATGCCGGGTGTGAACCGTGAGCTGCTGGTGTTGGCGACCGGTGCCGGTTCGTTGATCCTGTCCCACGTCAACGACGCGGGCTTCTGGCTGGTCAAGCAGTACTTCAACATGACCGTGGCCGAAACCTTCAAGACCTGGACCGCGATGGAAACCATCCTGTCCGTGGTGGGGTTGATCTTTATCCTGCTGTTGTCGCTGGTGATCTGAACCTGAAGCAATATTCAACTGTGGGAGCGAGCCTGCTCGCGAAGGCGATATAACATTCAGCATCTCTGTTGACTGTTACACCGCCATCGCGAGCAGGCTCGCTCCCACATTGGTCTTTCACATTAGTTTGGTGTCAGGCGCCAGGTTTGTTTATCAACCCATCGGCCCGAAACATCCCACGGATCCCGCGCACAGCCTGGCGAATCCGGTCCTGGTTTTCGATCAGCGCGAAGCGCACGTGATCATCCCCATAT
>NZ_MUOA01000034.1:0-105352 GCF_002001065.1 Pseudomonas sp. A25(2017)
GCTTGGGGCGGGGTGAAGCAGACATCTGGAAAGCAGGCGATCGACTTGCCCGCCGCCGACTTGCAGGAAACTTCCATATTGTTGGCGTATACCTCATTCGCCATTACGCAGCCCTCACAGTCTGGTAACTGAGCAACGCGACGGCGCGTTCGCCGGCGTCGTTGCCGAGGTGGTAGAAGATATTCGGACCTTCGCCGTAGCCCTTGCGGCTGGCGGCCAACGCCACGGCGAGCATGGCCGGGCCGATGGCGGCGCCGACTTCACCGATGCAGTCGGCCGGGTGCCAGAGATGGAAGAACTCCTTGCGCACACGCAAGGTCCGGCTAAGGGCCAGGGAGGCTTCCTTGAAGTAGTACTGCTCGCCGGAGATGTCGGTGAGCCGATAATCCATTTGCTCCAACCCACAGCCGGCTTCGCTCAGGGCAGCGCGTACGGCTTGAGTCAGGCCTTCGGCGCGCAGGGGAATGTCTTCGGCCTCCACCGTGGCCTTCTCCACACCGAACCCCAGGCCGATGCAGGCCAGTTGCGGCGTTGCGCTGGCAACCGGAGCGGCCAGTACCACGGCCGCAGCACCTTCGCCGGGAATAAAACCGTTGGAGTTCTCGCTGGTCAGCAGGCGTTCGCGTTCTTCGAAGGCGGCCAGGGTCGGTCCGCACAGGAAGGAGTCGACACCGGCGATTAGCACGTGGCGATGGCCGCCCTGGTAGATCAGCGTGCGCGCGTCAAGCAGGGCCACGGCAGCGCTGACCCGGCCGCGGGCGATGATGTTGGAATCCGGATGAAAGCGCAGGCCCAGTTCAGCTCCGATGTCCTGCAACAGTGTTTTATCGAGGCCATCCAGGCGGCCAGGGCGTTCGGTTTCGGCCACGCCCAGAAGCAGCGGGGTCTTTTCCGGGTCGACCCCAGGGGTGCTCTGTAACGCCTCGGCGACGGCACGGGAGGCCATCTTGATCAGCTTGGTGCGGCCGCGCCAGGGCTGTTCCAGAGGTACGCTGGCGGCCATCAACCATTCGCCACCTTGGTCGATGAAGCGGGTTTCCTGGAAGTTGTCGATGGCGCAGCGGATCGCTGCGCAGCTCGCGGGTGCGCTGAGGCCGACAGCGCTGACCATGCCGGAGCCGATGATGCAAAGTGCGGTCATCAATCCGTCTCCTCAGGAGCGCGCCTGGCTTTTACCAGGGAGGAGAGCGACGGGTAGTAATCCTTGCCCAATTCACGGGCGCGCCACCAACCCGTGGACATTGTGCCGACCAGCACCTGGGCGATCTCGAACATATTGCGTCGCAGCGGACGGGAGACACGCCAGGTCAGCTGCACCTGGAGCGCATCCGTATCAATCAGCAGGGTGTCGATGACCGCCTGCACAGTCTCATGGCCACCTTTTTTCAAGAAAAACGTTACCGGCACCTCCATTTCAGGGATGCGAAAACCCGCGCGCTCCTGGGGCGTTAGGTTGAGCAGCAGCACGTCCTCGCCGCCACGCAGATAAGGAATCTGCTGATCGTCAGGGGCGGCCTGAAAGTAGCGGCTGTCGAAATCCTGCGGCAGAAATGGAAAGCAGTCGCCCAACCAGGCGTCATCGTAAGTACCGGCAAAACGTGCGCGTTGCGGCCAGCTGCGGCCGATGGGGCCGAGAGCCATGGGGCGGAAGTCGCCGGAGGGGCTGTCGATCGGCTTGCCCAGTTCCTCGGTATTGGGCATTGGCTTGTAAGCGACTTCAGCACTGTCGATGCTGCCTGGGAACCAACCGCAACCGCTTGGGTTGTCCGGGTAGCAATGCCGCATATCCGGATTCTTGGCCATGGGATGGGAACCTCCGTAGGCCTGGGCATAGGAGATGTCCTGCTCGGTAAAGGGTTGCGGTAAACCGGGAGAAACCCCCAATAGCCCCGGTTGCCATTGTCGGGGGCCGAGGACGGAAAAGGCTTTGCTCATCTGACCGACACGAATGCCTGCGGTCAACTGCGTCACGGGCCGGCCACCTGGCGCATAGGCCTTGCCGCGGACCAGCACATCGCAGAATGGCTTGACCGGGGCGAAGTCCATTTCCTGCAGCGGGGCGCTGAGGCCCGGTTCGCCGAGGAAAGTATCGGCCATCAGCAGCGGCTGCTGGACATCGGCAAGGGTCGCGACGCGACCGTCCAGCGGCAGATCGAAAGAGCCCTTGGCAACTATCACCAAAGATTCGCGACCGTCGCTCGCCATCCCCATGGTATAGGCAGCCTGTAGTTTGCTGGCGTTGAGCAGCTCCATCGTGCGACTACCTGTCTAGTTGATCTGCACCGAACCGCCCTTGATGCGGTTCACGCCGGATGATCGGCTCGAAAGATAGGTCCCTCGAATCAGCACCTTGCCCTCGCGGGTGAGGGTGATGCTCGCCTTGCCGCAGCGCAGGACGATTTCCCGCTCCGCCGTGAACTCCAGGCGTTCGCCGTCCAGGTGGGCGACGGCTGGCGTGGTGGTTTGTGGCAGGCGCTGGATGCGACCGATCACCAGCGGCCGGCTCAGGTCGCCGGCCTCGAACATCAGCGCGACCTGGGCGCCGATGTCTTCACGGGCGAGCGGGGTGGTGGTGCGTGCGGCGAGGCCGGTTTCGCCGGGGCAGCCAGGGAAGGCCACCACAGGGGTATCTGCACTGGGCACATCCAGCAGCACCCCAATCACGACGCCATCCACGCGCGCGGGCGTGGCAGTGGAGGAAACGGGGAAATGATATTCAACGGTCATGGCGCCCACTCCGTGGCTAGTTCTGCAGGATTTTCTGGCCTTTGACGACAACGTTCTTGTTCGCCTTGATGTTGATGGCACCGGAGCCGTCGATGGTAATGTTCTTGCCGCTGATCACGATGGTGCCGTCCTTCTTCATGGTGATGCTGGCCGCGCCCGTGGTCAGGCTGATCGAGTCGCCGGCGTTGAGCGAGAAGTGCTTTCCCACATCCAGGCTGTCGTTCTGCTTGACGTTGGTGGTGCGGTTCTGGCCGACCTGAGTACTCTGGTTGCCGTTGATCTCGATGCCTTCATTGCCTTGGACCGTTTCGTTACGGTTGCCGCTGATGCCGATGGTCTCGTTGCCGCCCACGTCTTCGGTGCGGTTGCTGGCGATGCTGATTTTCTCGTTCGCACCGACCTTTTCCGTGCGGTCGGCACCGATGGTGATGGTCTCGTTACTGCCCACGTTCTCGGTGCGATTGGCACCAATGGTGATTTTCTCGTTGCTGCCGACATCCTCGGTGCGGTTCACACCGATGGAGATGGTTTCGTTATTGCCGACCTTTTCCTTGCGATCCACACCGATGGTGATGGTTTCGTTGTTGTCGACGGTTTCAGTGCGGTCGTGTTTGACGTGCACGGTCTCGTCGTTGTCGATGGTCTTGCTGCGGTCGTGGCCCACCCAGTGGGTCTCGTCGTTCTCGACCTCGATGTCCTGGTTTTTTTCGGCGTGGATAAACAGCTGCTCGGCGCCTTTCTTGTCCTCCATGCGGATTTCATTGAAGTTGGCCGGTGAACCGCCCTTGCTTGAACGGCTTTTCGTCCCGCTCTGAGTGGCATTGGCGGGCAGCGCGTAGGGCACAGTCTGTTCGGCGTTGTAGACGCGGCCGGTGATGATAGGCCGATCCGGATCGCCCTCGAGGAAACTGACGATCACTTCCTGGCCGATCCGCGGGAGCTGCACGGAGCCCCAGTTCTTGCCGGCCCAGGCCTGGGAAACGCGAATCCAGCAGGAGCTGTTTTCGTTGGACTGGTCATGGCGATCCCAATGGAAGTGCACTTTGACCCGGCCATACTGGTCGGTCCAGATCTCCTCGCCATTGGGGCCGACCACCACGGCGGTCTGCGGTCCACGGACGACGGGCATGGGCGTGAGGGGCAGAGGGCGGAAGGCCTGGTTGGCATCCATGCAGTCCAGCTCGCTGACGAACTGTTCGTCGACGTCAGACTGCCCGCTTTCATAGGCATCCTGACGAATCTGATAACGGGCGGCCACCACGAGATACTCGCGGTTCTGGTCCGCACGGTCGTACCCCGTCAGCGTGAAGACATGACCGCAACCGATGCCGCGGGCGCGGCCGCGTAATTGCACACGCTCGAACTGGCTGTGAATGGCTTCGATGCGGGTACGGGCGTAGTGATCGCCATCGTTGCTCTGGACGTATTCACCCGGGTAGTCGTAGAGCGGGTAGTCGGCGTTGGTGTGGTTGCGCGGCACGCTGGAGCGCACCTCAAGACTGGCGCGTGGGCGCAGGAAGTCATAGTCGTTCAGCGCCAGCGAGCCAGGTTGGACTTCTCGCGCCAGTTGCCAGTCGTAGAAATGATCGCGCTCGCGCATTTGTCGATCGGGCGGGTAGAAGGGCACCGAGGCATAGTCCGGCGCCGTGGAGTGGGCGCCATAGGCGTCGGCGAGCACCAGCACATGCCGGGATTGTTCATGGCGAAAGTAGTAATAGATGCCTTCCTGCTCCATCAGCCGACTGACAAAGTCGAAGCTGGTTTCGCGGTACTGCACGCAATATTCCCACTCACGATAGCTGCCGCTCAGGCTGTCTTCGAAATCGGAAAACCCTAGATCGCGGAACACCTGCTTGATGATGTCCGGCACCGTCTTGTTCTGGAAAATCCGGCAATCGGAGGTGCGCGTGAGCAGCCAGAACCAGGGCCGTAGACTGACGCGATAACCGGCGAACTGGCCGTGCCCGGTCAGTTGCCGGCAGCTGCAGACAATGCCGTGGAAGTAGCGTTTGCCACCGTCGTACAGCTCCAGGGTCAGGCCCATCGGCTTGCCCAGCAACTGGTCGAACGTGATCGCCCGGTCTTCGGAGGTCAGGTCCAATTCGTAGTGGAACAACCGCCCCAGCTCTACGCTGCCTTCCATGCTTTGCAACAACAGGACATCGCCGCCGAGAGGACTGTCGACCTGTACCAAACGGTTGTTTTGCGTAATTGCCATGAGCGGCTTCCTTGGCTCGGGTTCGGGCGTCAGTTGGCCGTCGTAAAGAAGGTGGCGTCGCACGCATAGTCGTCGCCATAGGGGATGCCAGGGGGAATCGAGTCCAACAATTGCTGCACATCCACCACAGGGGGATCTCCTTATCGGTCTTGCGGTCTTCAATCAAACTGAACGTACGAGCAGATCCTTATCCTGCCGATTAACGTGTGTCTGGAGCCCGTTAGATAACGTTCCAGCATCGCCCCAGTTGGGACGGATACCTGACGTCAAGATAGGTGACGAAAGGTCGTCTACATAGTTTCGTTAGCTATAACTGTAATTCCAAATTCGAATAACTCAGTAACAGTGACGGACTCGGCCCTTGCAGCTTTCCTGACAAGAATGTCAGGAAGCGGTCAGCCTGAGGACACCTTCGCCGCCTAGACTGGGGAAAATGTACATCCAGGCGATCGTGCAGGGGCTTGAAGCATCAGCACCCAGCCAAACATCGGGATCGACTATTGGGTCTCCTAATTTGTGGCACCGTTTTAAGAGAGGCGTTACCCGATGCGTTTGCTCATTGTCGAGGACGAAGAAAAAACCTCCTCCTACGTCCATCGTGGCTTGACCGAGCTCGGCTACATTGTCGACGTTGCCACGAATGGTATCGATGGCCTGCACTACGCGTTGGAATGGGATTACGACGTGGTGATCCTGGATGTGATGCTGCCGGGCAAGGACGGCTACGACGTGCTGCAAGGCCTGCGCCTGCACAAGAAAACCCCGGTCATCATGCTGTCGGCCAGGGGCACGGTGGATGACCGCATTCGAGGGCTGCGCGAGGGCGCCGATGATTACCTGGGCAAGCCTTTTTCGTTTGCCGAACTTGTCGCACGTGTCCAGGCCTTGATACGTCGTCGCGCCGGTGACACGGTTGACCTGACGCATTTGCGCATCGACGACCTGGAGGTCGATCTGCAAGCGCGCAAGGTGACCCGGGGAGGGCTGCGGCTGGACCTGACGGCCAAGGAGTTCTCCCTGTTAAGCCTGTTGGCGCGGCATCAGGGCGAGATCCTTTCCAAGTTGATGATTGCCGAGCAGGTCTGGGACATGAATTTCGACAGTGATGCCAACGTCGTCGAGGTTGCGATCAAGCGCGTCCGCGCCAAGGTGGATACCCCGTATCCGCGCAAGCTGCTACATACCGTCCGCGGCATGGGGTATGTACTGGAAAGCCGAGAGGCAGATGGCAGGCAAACGGGTACACCTTGATGAAAAGATCGATCGCCAAGCGGCTTGCCCTGATGTTCGCCCTCGCTGTCCTGCTGATCATGTCGATCAGCGCGACGCTGTTGCGCTGTTCCTTGAAGCAATCGCTCGATGACCAGATGCAGAATGAGCTGATCCTGCGCCATTCCGTGCTCGACCCGGTGCTCGCCAAATACGATTCGCCGACGTTCTGGGTCGGTTTGCGCCAGAAGCTCGACGGCCTGACGCCTGCGGATGAACGAGTCCGCTATTGGATCCTGGTGGACAACCCAGCCTTCAGTTACGGCGGGGCGATGCCGGACGGCCAGGATTGGTCGAAGCGCTCCGATGGGCTGTTTACCGTCGACCTGCCTGAGAAAGAGCGGCCCATGATGGTGTTGCTCAAGACCATTCCCGCCATGGGCGATCGTCCGGAACTGCGCTTTATCGTGGGGCTGGATTCAACGCCGTTCAGGAAGACCCTGGACCACTTCACCAAGATATTGATCCTGACCTCGGCGTTGGGCATCGGGCTGGTTGCGCTGCTCGGTTACTGGATCGCGCGTTTTGGTCTGGGACCGGTAAGGCGTTTGAGCCGTCAAGCCAACAGCCTGCCGCCGGGGGATTCGAAGCAGCGACTGGACACCGAGGCGCTGCCAGGCGAATTGCAGGAACTGGCGGTGTCATTCAACGGCGCCCTGGCTCGCCAGGAAGCGGCCTGGTGCCAGCTCGAAGGGTTCAACGCCAATGTGGCCCATGAGTTGCGAACGCCCCTGACCAACCTGATCGGACAGACCCAGGTGGCATTGGCCCACGGGCGTGAGGTGAGCGAGCTTCAAGACTTGCTGCAGTCGAACCTCGAAGAGTTGGAACGGATGGGCACCATCGTCAATGACATGCTGTTCCTGGCCGGAGCCGAGAGCGGGCAACGGGCTACCGAGCTCAGTGATGTCTCGCTTTATGAAGAGGCGTCGAAGACGGTGGAGTATCTGGAGCCGGTCCTGCACGACAAACAACTGAGCGTGGTGATCCAAGGTGACATGCGTGTGTGCATCGACCGACGCCTCTTTCACCGCTCCCTGGCCAATTTGATACAGAACGCGGCGCGATACGCGGTGCCGACAAGCACCATCACGGTAACGCTGGCCAGCCACGGCATGCAGGTCGAGGTGAGCGTTTCCAATGCCGGGGAGCCCATCGACAACGTGCACCTGGAGCGTTTGTTCGAGCGTTTCTATCGCGCCGACACCGCCAGGGCGCGAAGCGATGCGCACCATGGCCTGGGCCTTTCCATCGTGCGGGCGGTGGCGTCCATGCACGGTGGACGCGTGTTTGCCCACAGCGAAAATGGGCTCAACACCTTCGGATTTTCCTTGATGAACCAGACGGCGCGTTAGTCGTCGCCCCTGCGAGTAAAGTCCGCCCGCGTTTGACATCTTCCCGTCAGCCAGCAGTCACCTTGACGTCAGTCGCCCCCGCCTAGAGTGCCACGACCATCCCAACGAGGACAGTGTCGTGGAGCCCACTATGAACATTCGAAACCTGTCGATTGCCGGCCTGCTGGCAGTCATCTCCTTGAGCGGCTCGCCGCTGCTCGCCAAAGAGCAAACGCAGTTCCCGGCCTACGAATATGGCATGCCGCTGGACATCGCCAGGGTCATCCATATCGAGGAGGCGACATCACCGGTATGCGAGGTCGTGCAAGCCAATATGACCTATTTGAATACCCAAGGAATAAAGAAGCACGTCAGCTTTCTGCAGTTGGCGCAGGCGTGCTCGAACCAGTGACCGTCCGGCGATGCCGGTTCATTTCTTCAGACAGGGACCATCACCATGTGGAATAGAACAACACCCGCCATTGGCCGCACGAGCACCATGAATCGGCTTGCGAGAATGGCGAGAACCCTCGCCGCGGGCGTCGCGCTGCTCAGTACGGTGAGTATCGAAGCTTCCGATCGCATTACACCGAAACCAGACTGGTCGACCAGCGACATACCGTCCCAGAAAGGCCGGATTGTCCTGATCACCGGTGGCACCAGCGGCATGGGCTACGAGGATGCGCTGGCCTTGGCGCGTGCCGGCGCCGAGGTCATCATCGCCGCGCGCAACCCGGAGCGCGGCGCACAGGCTATCGCACGTATCCGCGAGTCCGTGCCCGACGCCAAGGTGCAGTTCGAGAACGTGGACCTGGCTGATCTTTCATCGGTGCGCGACCTGGCCCAGCGTCTCAATCAACGGCTGCCGCGCCTCGACGTGTTGATCAACAATGCCGCCGTCATGGCACCGCCCGAGCGGGGTACATCCGCCGATGGCTTTGAACTTCAGTTGGCCACCAACTATCTGGGACACTTCGCGCTGACCGGCCTGTTGGTGCCGCTCTTGCGTCAAAGCCAGGATGCCCGCGTGGTGAGCCTGTCCAGCATTGCCGCGGCGCGCGGCGCGATGAACCTTGATGACCTTCAGAGCGAGCAGAAGTACGACCCGTACGCGGCCTACGCGCAATCGAAACTGGCCGTCCTGCACTGGGCATTTGCCTTGCAGCGGCGCAGTGATGCTGAAAACTGGGGGATTCGCAGCATGGCGGCGCATCCCGGCGTTGCGGTCACCGAGTTGGTCGCACGGGGGCCAGGCCTGGACAGCGAGTTCGGTCGGCGTTGGGCAAAGGACCGTGACGCGTACCACTCAGCGGCACAAGGGGCGTTGCCCACCTTGTATGCCGCCACTGCTGCGCAAGCGGTGGGCGGAGCTTATTACGGCCCGACCGCTGACGATGAAAGACGCGGTCCGTTGGGATTCGCCAAGACGCCGCCCGCCGCGAGCACGCAGGCCGATGCCGAACGGCTCTGGGCCGTCTCCGAGCGACTGACCGGCGTGACCTATCGCTGATGCAACCCTGGGCGCGGGCGTCCGTCCCGCGCTTGACCTTTGTCTTGTTGCCGTCTCCCCGGAGTTCCTTATGAGTGCGCCTTCCTATTTGCACCGGCTGAGTCTCGCCCTGAACGCCCGCGACGGTGAGTTGCGTCCGGCGCTGTGCGGGTTCCTGCTGTTCCTTTGTCTCTTCACCGGTTACTTCACGCTGCGCCCAATCCGTGAATCGATGGGCATCGCGGCGGGGGTGGAGAATCTGCAATGGCTGTTTACCGCGACCTTCCTGGTCATGCTGGCAGCCGTGCCGTTGTTCGCCTGGCTCAGTTCGCGGGTGCCGCGCCTGCGCCTGATCGACTGGGTGTACGGCTTCTTCGGTTTCAACCTGCTGATGTTCGTCGAGTTGTTCCAGTTCCAGCCGGACAGTGTCTGGCTGGCCCGGGTCTTTTACGTCTGGATCTCGGTTTATAACTTGTTCGTCGTGTCAGTGGCCTGGAGCCTGATGGCAGATGTATTCGACAGCGAGCAGGCCAAGCGTCTGTTCGCCTTCATCGCCGCGGGCGCCAGCGTCGGCGGTCTGTTGGGTCCGGCCCTGAGCGCGCTGCTCATCGGTCCCCTCGGCGCCTCGGGGTTGATGTTTCTGGCGGCCGTGTTGCTCGGTGCCACGCTGGTGTTGAAACGGGCGTTGATGGGGTGGCGCGAAACGGGCGGGGCTGGTCGTCCCGGCGCCGCGCCGACGCAAAGCCCCCAACAGCCATTGCACGGTAATCCGTTCAGCGGGTTGACGGCGGTGCTCAGGTCACCTTACTTGCTGGGGATCGCCGGCTTCGTGGTGCTGTTGGCGACGGTCAGCACCTTTCTCTATTTCGAACAGGCGCGCCTGGTGGCCGAGCACTATCCGGATCGCCAGGCGCAAGTACGCATCTTCGGCACCATCGACATCATCGTGCAGGCCGGTGCGTTGCTGTCCCAGCTGTTCATCACCGGCCGCATCGCGCCGAAGTTGGGGGTGCGTGCTTTGTTGAGCGTCGTGCCGCTGCTCATGTGCATCGGCTTCCTCGGCCTTGCGTTGGCGCCGGGGTTCGCTCTGCTGGCGGCGGTGATGATCGTGCGACGAATCGGTGAGTACGCGTTCGTCCGACCGGGCAGGGAAATGCTGTTCGCGCCGTTGGATGCCGAGAGTAAATACAAGGCCAAGAACTTCATCGACACCGTGGTTTATCGCGCAGGCGACGCCATGAGCGGCTGGGCCAAGAGCCTGCTCGACCTGCTAGGGCAGGGGGCCGGTCTGGCCGCGATAATCGGCGCCTGTTGCGCACTGCTGTGGGGTTACTTGGGCTGGCAACTGGGGCGGAGGGCGGATAATGCCACGTTGCGGGAGTTACGTTTGGCGACCATCTCGGCCAGGGCATGAAGACCATGCGGACCAGAATGAAACCCACTCTATTGTCTGCCGCGTCGTAGCGGCGAGGAAAGGTGAAGCGGATGAGTCTGAAAAACAAGGTACTGGCGATCGTAGCGCTCGTTGCTTTCTCGGCGTTCTCCACAGCGTTTGCGGGCAAAGAAAATGCCTTGGTCGGGACATGGCGCATGGTCAGTGCAACCGTTGAGAGCCAGGGCAGTAGATCGGATGCTTACGGCCCCGATCCTCATGGTTGGCTCGTCTTCACGCCAGAGCTGACGTTTGTCGAAGTACTCACGGATCCACGCGTGCCGGCGTTTCGATCCAACGTTCGTGGCGAAGGCACCGATGAGGAAAACCGTGCAGCGATGGCGGGGAGCATCGGTTTTTTCGGGCGATATACCGTCGACCCGAACGGTGAGTTCACAGGCAACACTGTCGAAGGGGCTACGTTCCCGAACTGGGTGGGCGCTGTGCGCACCCGGGACGACCTGCAGTTGAAGGTCGATGGCAACCGGATGGTAGAGGATTTTAGCCGCCCGGATGGGGCGAAGGTTCACATCGTTTTTGAGCGTGTCAGGTAATTTCGAAGCGTCTTCCCGAAAAAAAATCCGATACCTGTCATGGCATCGGATTTTGCGTCACGCTCGGGCCGTGGAACTGACCCGCTACATTGTCGGCTGCTAGGCCTGGTGCGCTTCGGCCAACTCATCGATCAAGTGCCGCTGAAATGCCGCAAGCGCCTCCTTCGGTTGCTGTAGTTGTATAAATTCCAACATGGGATCGGTGACTGCTGTCCTGACGCCCGCCAGTTCTTCGATGGTCGCCAGCCCGCAAAACGGCACATACGCTTCGGAATACCCACCTTCGTGGACCAGAACGAGACGGCCCTGGCACAGGCGTTCGGCGGCTTTGCGCACCAGGCTGGTCATCTGCCGGAACGAGTCGCTGTGCAACAGCATGCGAGCCAGCGGATCGACGGCGTTGGCGTCGTAACCGCAGGCAACAATGATCAACTCGGGCTCGAAGCGCTCCAGCGCTGGGATCACGATGCGTTCCATCGTATGCAGATAAGCCTCATGACCGCAGCCGGGTGACAACGGAATATTGATGTTCGCGCCCAACCCCGCGCCGCGGCCGCGCTCAGCTTCACCGCTGTAACCTGGCGGGAAACAGCCGTCCTGGTGCAGTGAAATGGTCAGCACGTCACCGCGCTCTTCGAAGATGGATTGCGTGCCGTTGCCGTGGTGTACGTCCCAGTCGATCACCGCGACGTTGCCCAGGCCATGGCGGGCTTTTGCGGCTTCAATGGCGATGGCAATGTTGGCCAGAAAGCAAAAGCCCATGGCGCTGTCGGCGAAGCAGTGATGGCCCGGCGGGCGCGACAGTGCGTACGCGTTATCGACTTCCCCGACGAGCACGGCATCGACGGCGGCGATGGCCAACCCGGCAGAAAGCGTGGCTATTTCATAACTTCCAGGCCCGATGGGCGCGTGCGGCCCCAACTCACCGCCCCCGGCGTCGCTCATCGCCTTGAAGCGTTGCAGGTAACCGGGTGTATGAACCCGCAGCAGATCTTCATCGGTCGCCGCGTTGGCGCTGCGTACCTGCAAATGGCGGGTCAGGCCGGAAACGTCCAGCAGGCTCTTCAGACGGCGTTTGGTTTCCGGCGACTCAGCGTGGCCCGCAGCGGCAGGTGGTTGCACCCATCCTCCCACCGGCAAGGTCAAGGCATGCAACCCGGCGCTGTGCCAGAGGCTGAGTTCGTCGAAGAAAAATGCACTTTTTCGGCTCATCGTCTTTCCATTTTCTTTAGGGTAATAAGGCCATTCATGCGTTTGGGCGGCTGCCGAGCATCAACGCCAGGGACAGCAGGGTGATGCACGTCCCGCCGATCAGCAGCGAGTGGAAACCGCCGCTGGCTTCGATCAGCCGGCCCGCCACTGTCGGGCCGATAGCCAGGCCACCGCCGATCACCAGGTTGGAGGCGTTCATCAGTTTTCCGGAGCGGTCGAGGTCGGCCAGGCAGGCGAGGATCAACGGCAGAATGAAAGTCCAGGTGAACTTGAACAGCAGCGCTGCCACGGCAAAACGCATTATTTCGGGTTGCCCCCGCAGCAACAGCACTGAGCCGGCCATCAGTGCGTAGCCCAGCAGCAACAGCAGCAAGCGTGGCAGTCGGTCGCCGATCAGTGAGGCACAACCCGCTCCGACAATACCCATCACCGTGGCGAGCGCCAGAACCTTGCCACTGGACTCGGCGGAGATACCTGCCTGGGTGGCGATGGAGCCGATAAAGGTCCACACACCGCCCAGGCAAATGTAGAAGCTCAAGACCCCCAGAATGCCCAGTGCGGCTTTCCACAGCGAGGCGATGGCGACGTGCTCGGCGGTTGTTTCAGCCGATGGGCTGCCTTGCGGAAAATAGCGGGCCAGTGGCAAAAAGACCGTCATCAACCCGGCGAGGATCACGTAGCACGCCGATAGCCCGAAGTGTTCGAAGAGCCGAGGCAGGATGCTCAAACCGATCGCCCCGACGACCAGTTGCCCCAGCACCCATAACCCATAGACGCGGCCGGGATTGGCTGTTGACGCGGCGCTGGACAGGCAGATGATCATCAACGAACCGCCCGCCAGGGCACTGCAAAAGCGCAATGCCAGGAGTATCGAGTAGTCAGCCGCAAGCACTGATAAAAGGTTTGCTGCAATGAATACAACACCCGCCAGCAATGCGGCGCGGCGCCAGTCGCTACGTTTCAGCCACCACAGGGCGGGCAAGGTGGCCAGGCTCATGGCGCCAAGTTCGGTGGAGAACAGATCGCCGATCTGTGACGGGCTCAACTGCCATTGAGTCGCCAGTTGCGCGGCGATGGCCGGTGCGGTCATGAGAATGGTCGGGGTGATGGCGGCGAACAGCACGATGGCTGCCAGCAGCGCCCGTTGAGATGATGCGCGCACACGCTCATCCACCAGCGATTGGGTCTGGGTGTTCATGGGGAAGCTCCGGTGAATGAATTCAGAACACATGGACCAGACGCAGCAGTGCGTCAGTGCCGTGGTAGCCGTTATCGGTGGCAACGTTCTGCGAAAGGCCGAACATCACCTGGTTCTGTTTATCCAGCCAGTGGCCGACTTCGAAGCCCACTTGGGTGTAGCGCTTGTGGGTGTCATCGATGCGCTGGTCGTTGATCCGCAGTTCGCCGCCGTCGGCGTGGATCAGCCGCAGAGCACCGTAGGTGCTTTGCGTAAAGTCGTAGGAGGCGAAGGCTTGCAGGCGATACAACGGGTCCTGTTTCAGATCGCTGCCAAAGTAGTCGTCGTTCTTGCCGTAGAGCTGGGCTTCAAGGTTGGCTTCCAACACCCATTTTTCGCCGATGCCCTGGGTGTAGTTGTAAACGAAGGTGGCCCCCCAGCGATTGGCGCCGGGCGATACATCTGGATTGTCGTTGTGGTACTCGCCAATCGGCAGCGTAATCAGCGTCAGCAATCCGCTGTAAGTGCGTGAAGCAGGGTCATTGATCAAGAACAGGGTGCCGCCGACCTGAGGGTCGCCAAAGCCGCTTTCCCCGGTGTGTTGGCTGGCACCCGGCAGGCGCGCGTTGATGTCGGCGAAGGGCACGATGAACTGTGGCGTACATAGCGTGCCGCAGATGTCGGTGAAAAATACCTGGCGGTAAGCCATGGCGTTGACCTTCAGGTCGGCCTTGCCGGTGCTGTCGGCCGGGCCGTGGAAGTCGTCAGCGCGGCTTGCCGGCAGATAAAGCAAACCCAGGTTGGTGCCCGAAGGCGCGCCGAAAAAATCCCGGGCGTTGAGGTCGGCGGCACTGGCGTGCAGGCTCGACAAGCCGCCGATCAGGGCCAGCGCTGTATTGCGAGTGAAGGTGTTGGTCATGGGCATTGCATCTCTTCTTTAAGTTGTTGTGCGGCGAATGGCTCGCCCGTAGGTGGCAGAGGGGCAAAAAAAGGGCAAAGGTGTCCCGTGGCCGTCAAAACGACAGCGAAAAAGTCAGCGCGAGTCAGCGGTGCGGATCAGTCAGGTGGGGCATGCAGCAGATGGGCGATACGGGCTTTGTCCTTGACCCCGAGCTTGCTGTAGATAGCGCGGATGTGGTGGCGCACGGTATTGGGGGACATGCCCAGGTCGCGGGCGACTTCCTTGTAGGTCTTGCCTTCGCCGAAGCCTTGGGCCACGGCGTTTTCCCGTGGGCTCAGTTGCATCAGCACCGTGCGGCTGCGGGCGGCCAGCAGGAACAGATCGCCGACCGTCGAGGCCTCGACCTGCAAGTGCTTGCCTTCATACCCGTCGGCGTCCATCGCCACCGGCAGGCAAGGACCGCTCCAGTCCGGCCATTCGCTCAACAGCAAGTCGACGAAGCCGCGCTCTGCGCAGTGCAGGGTGCCGCGTCGGTCGCACACGGCTAGAGCGAGATTGCGTGGGTGAGTGAGGGCCTCGCGCATGGCCACCAGCGTGCGAATCTGATTGGCGGACACTGCCGCCACCAGGTGCAGCATGAGGTTGTTCAACAGCAGGCAGTCCTGCTCGGTAAAGCGTGCCGCGTCGGTCGCGCGATAGAGCGCGAGGTGATCGCTGAGATGGGTTTGCGGGTCGATGTACACCACGCACAGCAATTCGCCAATGGCGTAGGTCTCACCGAGCCAATTGAGCCCAGGGCCGCTGGCAGGGTTACGCATGTCGACAATGACGGCTTGCCCGGGAACATCGTGAGCCCTGGTGACGGTCACATCGATATGACGAATCGACTGCCAGTCCGACAGGTAACTACGGGGCAGTTTATGGAGATAGGAGCTGTGTTCTTCGGGTAACCCGTCAATCAATGCTCCGCGGCCCCACCAGGCGCTGTCGAAGGGCAGCAGTTGGCTGATGCAGCTCAGTGCTGCTTCGTGGAAATGCTCGATGTCTTTGTCCTGCGCCAGGCGCTGAAGCTCCAGTGTCATTGCGCTGAAGGCCTCGAGGAGGCGGGCGTGACCATGATCATGACGGCTCATTCGTATGTACCTCTGTGCGACATTTTTATTGTTTTCGTCACGAAGTCATTGATGGCCGGAACGTCGTTTTGACGTGGGGCAGGGCCTGGGGCGAGTATCGGCGGATTCAAGGAGGATCGCCATCCTACAGATGCATGATGATAGCGCCCGGAGGGAGCTCTTCCGCCTGTGGACGGCAGGTGTGAAAATCCGCAAGTCCAAACGGTGGCCGGTGTCAGGGGAGGAAGAGGACGCGTTCAGCCTGCCTGTTCAAGGGCGAGGAAATGAGGACAGGCTACTAGATGATAGCCTTTTGCTTTTAAGCGGATCCCGCTAGAATTCGTCCCCCTCTCTGTGAGCGGCATTAGTCAAATTACGCAAGGAAGTCGATATGCAATTTGCAAAAGCCATAGGCCTCGCCTTGGCCTTGAGCCTGAGTGGATGCGCCAGTTTCACCAAAGATGAAGTTGCCCCCGTGAATCTGCCTTCAATGGCCAGCTACTCGAACAAGCCGAACGTCTATGTCGATTTCGATTTCTATCAGGGCGACCCCGACAATGCCAAGGCCACCGAGGTGCCGCAGGCTCGCGACATGCTCAAGCCCGACCTGAAGCGAACCTTCGATGAATCAGGACTTTTTGGGCGCGTGGTCTTTGACGAATTCCAGAAGCAACCAGGCGATTACAGTCTTCGATTGAAGGTCTACAACCATGCGCCAGGCGGTGGGCAAATGGTCCTGGCGTTCATCAGTGGCTTCACGTTCACGATCATTCCTGCGTTGGCGACCGACCAGTACACCATGAGCCTGGAAACCCTGGACGAGCAGGGCCAGCCGTTGGGCAAGACCAGCAATCATGATGCGGTCAACACCTGGATGGGCATCTGGTTCCTGCCCCTGGCAGGTAATACGCCCAAGGCGGCCATCACCGACACCTTCAACCGTCAGGTCAATGCGCTGTTGAAGAACTGGGTCGACAACAACCGCATAAAATACTCCGCTGTCGACACCCGCATTCCACGGGGCTGACACCGATAGAAAAAGAGCCGCAATCGCGGCTCTTTTTTTTGATCACTTCAACGCTTGAGTGAACTGCGGGTCGCTGTACAAACTCTTGAGCAAGTCTTGCAGCATAGGGTTGTAGTTGTTCGCAGCCGCCGGAATGGCGATCGGACCGAAGAAACTGCTATCCCAATCACGCTGCACGTCTTTAGTGGTTTCGTATAAAACCTGATCACCTTTACGCAGCGTGAAGCGCGCAGCCACTTCGCCATGGCCGCTGCTCATGCCTGCGGTGAGCTGGCTCTTGACCAACTGAACCTGCAACTGCCGGTCAGCCCGAGGGTCCAACAGACCCGCCTGGCGGAGCTCATCGTTGATCGCGGCCTGGATGTGCAGTGGAACGCTGCCCTCGGGCGACGAAATCGGGTTCAGGCGCACCATCAGCGACCCTTGACCTGAATCCGCATTCACCTGCGTCTCGCGCAAGGGCTGCATGGGTGCATTTTTCTTGAGCTGCTGAACGTTCTGAAAATTGGGTTCATAGCGGGTCATGGTCACGCCACAGCCTTGTAGCAGCAGCGCGCAGAACGGTAGAGCCAAGTAGAGCTTCTTCACAGCAAATCCTTATGTGCTTTTTTAGAAGGCGTGATTATCGACAGACGGCCTTAAGCTATCAAGGATGAGTTGAGGGTTATGCTGCACCCAAACATCTCAGCCGTATTGGCTGGCAGATCCAGCAGCGGTTCTAGGCTTTCTGGAACAGGTCAACTGGTAAGCAATTGCCAACCAGATGAACCACGCCGGCATGACCATCAACGCAATACGGGTGTCAGGTCTCAACGCCAGCAGGCAAAGAACAAAGCCCAGAAACACTAGGGAAAACCAGGCCATTGGCACGCCGCCAGGCATTTTGTAGGCCGATTTCGCATGCAGCTCAGGCCGCTTTTTGCGGTAGGCAATATACGACGCAAGGATCGTCGACCAAGTAAAAATCACCAAGATTGCCGATACAGTGGAAACAATGGTGAAGGCGGTCATCACTTCTGGAACGATGAAAAGCAACAACACACCCACGAGCATTAACAGCGTGGTGAAGGCCAGACTCAGCAGAGGCACGCTATTACTCGACAGACGTCGGAAAATCCCCGGGGCGTTGTCCTGGTTGGCCAGTCCGAACAGCATGCGACTAGACGAAAATACACCACTGTTGGCCGAGGAAGCGGCAGACGTCAGCACCACAAAGTTGACGATACCGGCTGCCGCGGGAAAACCTGCAACCAGGAACAGCTCGACGAAAGGGCTCTTGTTGGGCGATACCTGTTGCCACGAAGTCACTGCAATAATGCAGGCCAGTGCCAGCACATAAAACAGGATGATTCGCAGCGGAATCGAGTTGATGGCTTTCGGCAGGGTCTTCTCGGGGTTGCGGGTTTCGGCGGCGGCGGTGCCGATCAGTTCGGTGCCGGCAAATGAGAAGATCGCCATCTGGAAACCGGCAAAGAAACCGAACAGGCCGTTGGGGAAGGCCGCTTGTTTATCCAGCAGGTGGTTCAGCGAAGCAGTAACACCGCTGGGTGAGACAAAGGAGCTGGCAATCAGCACCATGCTGACGCCAATCAGGGTGATGACGGCAATGATCTTGATGATCGCGAACCAGAACTCCACTTCACCAAAGAGCCTGACCGTCAGCACATTCAAGGCGAACAGTGTCATCAGCATACCGATAGCCGGTATCCAGGCGGGTACATCGGGGAACCAATACTGAAAAAATCCGCCGACCACGACGCAATCGCCTATCACCGCCACGCTCCAACTCAGCCAGTACGACCAGCCAAGAAAGAATGCCGCGCGCGGGCCGAGGTAGGCACCGGCAAAATCCGCGAAAGTCTTGAAGTTCAAGTTGGAGAGCAGCATTTCGCCCATGGCACGCATGACGAAATAAACGAACAGACCGATGATCATGTAGATGAGGATGATCGACGTGCCCGAGAGGGCGATGATCTTCCCGGAACCCATGAACAAACCGGTACCGATGGCGCCTCCCATGGCCATTAACTGAATGTGACGATTGCTGAGGGTGCGCTGCAGCGCGGGCTGTTCAATCAGCCCTGATGGAGTCGATTTCATTACAAAACCTCTTGATTTTATGTTTTTGAGTTTTGGCAGAAAAGTGGTGTCTTGCGTATTTGTTAGAGATGCAACGGCTACTGACGGTGGTTGTTTTTGCAGAGCGAGATTTGCCGCGTACCCACAGTGGTGCGTAGCCCCTTGGCACTTTGCTCAGGGGCATCACTGATGGTTTTTTCAACTCACTGTGCGCAGGCGTGAGGGGATGATTGCTGGCTGCTGATCCAGGATCTGGTAGAGGTCTTTTATGTTGGCAGGCCTCGGCACCAAGTGGATGTGCTCACCGATTGCATGCTCCTGCGCCAGGTCTAGCACGTAGCGCAATGACGAAAAGTCTTCGAGGGCAAAGCCCACCGAATCGAACACGGTGACCTGCGCGTCGTTCTCGCGGCCCTTGATTTCACCCTGAACAATCCGGAAAAACTCGACGACGGGAAAGTCGGCTTCCAATTGCTGGATGTCACCTTCAATCCGGGTCTGAGGTTCAAATTCAACGATGACCCGGGCATTGCGCAAGATCTCGGCGTGCAGCTCGGTTTTCCCCGGACAGTCACCCCCTACGGCATTGATATGCATGCCGGGTTCGATCATCTCGGGCGTCAGGATCGTTGCGTAGGCTTTATCTGCGGTGACCGTGGTGACGATGTCTGCGCCCTTGACCGCTTCTTGCACCGAGCCGGCCAGGATCACTTCAAGATCCGGGAACGCGGCCAGGTTGCGCTTCAACTTCAGCGAGGCGTCACGATCGATATCGAATATGCGCAGTTCCTTGATCGATAGCATTTCGTGGAAGGCGAGGGCCTGAAATTCGCTTTGGGCGCCATTGCCGATGATTGCCATGATGCGGGCATCCGGGCGCGCCAAGGACTTCGCGACCAAGGCGGAGGTCGCCGCAGTGCGCACAGCGGTGGTCAGCGTCAGTTCACTGAGCAGGGTTGGATAGCCGCTGTGGACATCGGCCAGGACACCGAAGGCCATGACCGTCAGCAAGTTGCTTTGACCGTTGTCCGGATGGCCATTGACGTATTTGAACGAGTACTGCTGGCCATCGTCGGTCGGCATCAACTCGATCACACCCTTGGCCGAATGATTGGCGGTGCGAGGCGACTTATCAAACTGCGCCCAACGTGAATAATCAGCTTCGATGTAATCCGCCATTTCGCGGATTGCGCGACGGATGCCCACCGTGGCGAACAGGCGTGCGGCATGATCGACGTCTATGAAAAGAGTCATGTTTTTATTCTCCGGTTCAGTAGTAACAACGTTGCGGGGCAGGGGACGGCTCAGCTGCGTTTGCTCTCGAAACCATGCAGCACATTGACCGCATTGATTCCGATTTCATCGACCATATAGCCACCTTCCATCACAAACAGAGTGGGGCAGCCCACACCCGCTATCAGCTCGCCGATGCCGATGAAATCTTCGCTTTCCAGCAGGAAGTGGCTGATAGGGTCGTCCTTGAACGTGTCGACGCCGAGTGAAATAACCAGTACTTCAGGGGCGAATTGCTGGAGTTTCCTGCAGGCGTGGAGCAGGGCATTGCGATAGCTTTCCCAAGTGGTGTTTTTCGGCAACGGGTAGTTGAGGTTGTAACCTTCGCCATGGCCGGCGCCGACTTCGTGACTGAAGCCTGAGTAGTACGGATAAGACACCGCAGGTTCGCCGTGCAGCGACACGAACATGACGTCACTGCGTTCGTAAAAGATGTTCTGGGTGCCGTTGCCATGATGGAAGTCGACGTCCAGTACCGCGACACGTTTCGCGCCTTGAGTGATGGCCTGTTGTGCGGCAATGGCGGCGTTATTGAGATAGCAATAACCCCCCATGTATTCACGCGCTGCGTGATGGCCGGGCGGACGGCACAGGGCGAAGGCACTGTCGTGGCCTTCATCGATCAGTGCCAGGCCGGTGAGGGCGATGTCTGCGCTGGTCTTTACGGCTTGCCATGTGGTCGCGGTAATCGGAGAACCGGCATCCATGGCGAAGAAACCGAGCTTTCCGTCGATGAAAGTCGGTACTTGATCGTTGGACAAATCGCGCACTGGCCATACCAGCGGCAAGGCATCGTGGGTACGGCCGATCGCACACCATTCTGACCATGCGCTTTCAAGGAAGCTGACGTAGCGCTCGCTGTGCGCATTGACGTAACACGACCGGTCAAATACCCGTGGTTCGACGATCTGGCCAAGGCCTACCTGCTTAACTCGATCATGTACCGTATCGGCCCGGCTGGGCTGTTCGAACGACGGCTTGAGCACGCCGTCCTTCAATTCGGTGCCGTGGTGCAAACGGTGGGAATCACTGAAAACTGTAAACATTCTGCGCATCCGTTAATGTGAGCCAGTGCAAATATTCTGTTCTGGACTGGATGCGCTTTCTTTGCTTTATATTCGTGGCTTGCTAGATTTTTCGGGCGTTTTTACTCAGGAATTGCGAAATGCAGAAAAAATCATCCAAACGCATCAGCCTCGACGAGACGGACTTGGCGATACTCACATTGCTGCAAGAGGATGCGAGCATTTCCAACGCCGAGCTCAGTGAACGCCTGTCGTTAAGCCTCACACCTTGCTGGCGCCGGCGTAAGAGAATGGAGGAAGCGGGCGTGATCAAGGGCTATCAGGCCAACCTTGATCGACGCATGCTGGGGCTGGATATCATGGCGTTCGTGCACATCCGTTTTTCCACTCACGCCGATCATGCTCCCGACGCCTTCGAGGCGGTGATTGCGCAACTACCTGAAGTGCTGTCCTGTCACAAGATCACCGGGGATGCCGATTACGTGCTGCAAGTGTTGGCAGAGGATCTTGATAGCTACAGTGATTTTATCGAGCAGGTGCTCAGGCGCCAGGTGGGCATTGCATCCATTCAGTCGAGCCTGGCGTTACGCGAGGTCAAGACCAGTAGCCGTATTGCGATACCCAAATCGAGCAAGGAGTGAGTGGGGTGACGATTTTCTTCTGCACAACTTTTACACTTAACGGCTCCCCACCCTCGAAGGAACGTTCCCGGTGAATGTCAACGACGCCAGTTTCGAAGAACTGCTCAACGCTTTACATGACGGCGTCTACATCACTGATGGCGACGGCAAGACGCTGAAAGTCAATCAAGCCTATGAGCGCCTGAGCGGACTCAGTGGTGGCGATCTCATCGGTCGACCTATGCAGGAGCTGGTGAAGGAGGGCGTTATCTCGCAATCGGCCACGCTGCGGGTATTGCAGGGAGGTCGGCCTGTGTCGGTGATGCAGAGCCTGAGCCAGGGCAAGAAATTGCTCGTCAGCGCCACGCCGATTCTCGACGCTGAAAACCGGATTTCATATGTTGTCAGTACCGTACGCGACATGACAGAACTGCTGCGCATGAAACACGAGCGCGATGAGTTGCAACAGCTTAAGCAACTGCGCAGCAGCACCGCCAAACTTCATGCTGGCCAACGAGACAAACTCCTGAGTTCTCCGCTTATGGCCGATCAGGAGGTTTCCGGCCGTGTCTTCTCGCTGGCCCGGCAGGTAGCCAGCAGTTCGGTGAAGGTTTTGCTCCAGGGCGAAACCGGCGTCGGGAAGACCCTCGTAGCGCAATTCATCCACAACGCCAGTCCGCGTGCCAGCGAGCCATTTCTCGCCCTCAACTGCGGTGCGCTGCCCGAGAATCTGATCGAAGCCGAGTTGTTTGGCTATGCGCCCGGAGCGTTCACAGGTGCAGGTCCTAAAGGCAAGCGTGGCCTGCTGGAGTTGGCGCATCACGGAACATTGTTTCTCGATGAAATTGGTGATTTGCCGCTGCCGGTGCAGGTCAAGTTACTCAAAGTCATCGAAGAAAATCGTTTCATTCCGGTCGGGGGGCTGGAGCTGAAGGAGGTCGATGTACGCATCATCAGCGCCACCCACCGTGACCTCAAAAAGCTGGTGGCAGAAGGTCGTTTTCGGGCTGATCTGTATTACCGGCTCAACGTGGTGCCGATCAACATTCCGGCACTGCGCGAGCGCCGGGAGGAGATTGCTCCGCTGCTGCATTACTACCTGGACAGATTCAATGTCCGTTATGAACGCCAGGTTCAATGGGGGCTCGAAGCCCTCGACCTGATGTGCGACTACGACTGGCCTGGCAACATCCGTGAATTGATCAACATAGTCGAGCGCCTGGTGGTGACCAATCAGACTGGGACTATTGAGGCGCTTGATATGCCTGAGGAGATCCTCAACCTCAATCCACTGAATACCAATGACACCGGCTTGCCGCTGCGCAAGGTATTGGAAAACGCCGAGCGCAATGCGATTCGTGCCGCGCTGCGTGCGCACAAGACCACGCGCCTTGCAGCCAAGGCCTTGGGCGTGAGTCAGGCGACCGTGGTGCAGAAAATGAAACGCTGGGAACATTCTGATTAGGATTCTAATCAGCCCCGATTAAATCGATCAGAAAACTAATCGGGACTGACCGGTAAAAAACCTCCTTCTTTCGTGTGAATCGCGTAAAGGCCCACGCCACGGGGCTTTGCGGGTATTGGCACGTCTTTCGCTAACTCGTATGGCACGTCTTCCAATAAAACAACATCAACTGGACGAGCCCGATGAACATCTCTGCTTTCAAAATCGCGAACAAATTGATCACTGGACAAGGCGCTATCGAGCAGCTTTCAGCTGAACTGACTCGCCTGGATGTCCAAAACCCGCTGATCGTCACCGACGTCATTCTGTTGAAGTCCGGCACTGTTGATCTGGCGCTGGCGCAAATGGGCGGTCGCCGTTACGGCATTTTCGATCAGGTCAAACCTGAGCCGGAAATTGCCATCGTCGAGGACTGTACCCGCGCCTATCGCGAGGGCAGCCACGACGGCTTGATTGCTGTGGGCGGTGGTAGTGCTATCGATATCGCCAAGGGCGTCGCGGCGTATGCCGGTCATGGAGGTCCGCTGACCGAACTGTTTGGTGTCGACCTGGTGAAACGTAAAGGCCCTGCGTTGATTGCTATCCCAACGACCGCTGGCACGGGTTCGGAGGTTACCAACGTAGCGATTTTTTCTGACAAGCAAGCGCAGTTGAAGAAAGGCATTGTCAGTGACTACCTACTACCCGACGTGGCGCTGGTTTGTCCGACCATGACACTGACCTGCCCACGCAGTGTGACGGCAGCCAGTGGTGTCGACGCGCTGGTGCATGCGGTCGAGTCCTATCTTTCGCTCAACGCCTCGCTAATCACGGATGCCATCGCGTTGGGCGCTATCAAACTGATTGCCAAGGCGCTGCCGAAGGCTTATGCCAATCCATCCAACCTGCAAGCTCGGGAGGACATGGCCACTGGCAGCCTGATGGCCGGCATGGCATTTGGCAACGCAGGGGTAGGCGCAGTGCATGCGCTCGCATACCCCTTGGGCGGGCGTTTCAATATTGCCCACGGTGTCAGCAACGCCTTGCTGCTGCCGTACGTGATGGAATGGAACAAGACCGCCTGTGTCGAGCGTTTCCGTGATATCGCCGAAGCCATGGGCGTGCGTGTCGCGCACCTGAGCGACAAGGATGCCGCGGATCAGGCTGTCAAAGCCATGGCAGATCTATGCGCCACTGTGGATATTCCATCCGGTATGCGCAGTTTCAACGTGCCTGAAGATGCCATCCCGGCAATGGCCGAGGAGGCCAGCCAGATCGACCGCTTGATGCGCAACAACCCGCGCAAGCTGACAGCCGCTGATGTCGAGAAAATCTATCGCGCCGCCTATTGATCCCGATAAGCCACGACTCCCGTCCTGCGGGTCCGTGCGCCCGCCATTACAAGACCAATAAAACAGGTGAACTCAATGTCCGACACTACTGTGCAGCGGAGCGAAAGCCCGTACATCCCGCTGGGTCCTTTCAAAGTTCGGTTGCCGTTTATTCACTACAAGATAGAAATCCCGGACTACCTCCAAGGCTTGCTGATGTGTGCCGTGGATCTGGCCGCCATTCCGCTGATGACCGAATTGCTCGGCATGCCATTTGAGGTCGCGCTTGCCGTCGTGATGCTCAACGGCTTGCTTTACCTCGCGCACCATTTGCTCGGTGACCCGACCGTGCCTGGCTGGATCACCCCGGCGGTGCCGCTGTTGATGGCTTACTGCGCTCAGTTCCCAATGGGCCCGGAGCGTGTCCATGCCCTGATTGCTTTCCAATTGATGCTGGGGATCTTTTCAATTGCCCTGGGGGCGACTGGAATGGCGAAGAAGGTGGTGGAATATGTGCCCTCGGCGATCAAATCCGGGATTATCGTCGGTGCCGGCTTGAGTGCGGTGATCGCGGTGTTCCAGGTTGGCGGCAAATTCAATGTGCTGCCCTGGACCATTTCCATTGCGGTCGGCATTGCCTTCTATTTGATCTTCTCCCAGCACTTCAACGAGCTCAAGCAGCGCAACCGCTTCTGGTGGAACTTCGCCAAGCTCGGCATTTTGCCGATCATTCTTTTGGCAGTGGTGATTGCACCGTTGTTTGGTGAAGCGTCGTGGCCAACTATTCAGTGGGGCATCAGCAAACCGGATTTTTCCGGTCTGTGGAGCAACTACACCGTGTTCGGTCTGGGCATGCCGCCGCTCTCCATGTTCATCTCCGCTCTGCCGACCATGTTGGCGGCGTACATCATTGTTTTCGGCGATGTGCTCAGTGCGAAATCGCTCCTCGATGAAGCTGAAACCGTGCGCACGGATGAAGTCGTCGACTACAACGCCGATCGTGCTCACCTGATCTTCGGCGCGCGAAACGCATTCATGAGCATCTTTGGCCCGGATGTCGCCATGTGCGGCCCAAAATGGGCGGCGATGCTGGTGGTGGTGATCGAACGTTTCAAAGGTGGGCCGAAGGCGATGAAATCGATCATCGGCGGTGTCGGGTCGTTCCGTTGGGGGACCAACACCGGTCTGCTGTTGTTGCCCGTAGTGACTCTGGTGCAGCCGATTCTCGGTGTTGCTCTGTCGCTGACCTTGCTGATCCAGGGTTATGTGAGTGTGCGTCTGGGCATCCTTGAAGCGCGTAGCCAGCGCGACCTGGGTATCGCCGGCGTGATCGGCGCGGTACTGGCAATCAAAGGTGCTAGCTGGGCATTCGGAATTGGCGTTGTGTTGTGCTTGCTGATCTACGGCAAAAACTTCTTCAAGGGCGAGGTGGATGGGACATTTGCCAAGGACTTGAAGATAACGCCTACCAAACCAGCCAAAGCTGCTGGGGCGGCCACGGCTATTAATAAGCAGGGAGTAGAAGAGGTTATGGCTGATTGATCGGTCTAATCGCTCAATAGCGTGATTGCCCGTCTAAAGACGCTTGGTCATTGAGCGCGCCATTTTATTCGATATTTTGTATGTCCTGACTGATACGGATACAAGGCACATTTGTTGTGCGCCTTAATCACCACTGCAACTAAGAAAAGGAAAAATCATGAATACTGCAGTTCCTACAATGGAAGATTTATTGAAGAATACTCCTTCTAACTGGGGCAGATGGGGAGCGGAAGACGAAGTAGGCTCTCTGAATTACCTGACGGCGCAAGAAGTCATGCGTGGGGTTGCACACATTAAGACGGGAAGCGTATTTACCTTACAACGAATGATCGGTAATCCTGCAGGCGACCCAGTTTGGCCAGGCCGTACCCCAGCAGAACGTACGATGGTTCTCGATGAATCAAGTTGGGACAATGATCATGGTCCTTGTTATCCCGGGGGCCTGCACTACGCGGATGACAAGATCGACGCGTTCCTGCAAGGGTCCACGCAATATGATGCGCTTGGCCACCTCTGGTACGGCGGAAAAATATGGAACGGGTACGATGCGCGAACAACTGTGGGCGGCCTCGACAAGGCCAGTGTTGCACCTATCGGCGAACGAGGAGTAGTCGGGCGTGGAGTGTTACTGGATATGGCTCGGCATCGTGGTAAGCGCATGCTGGATAAAGGTGAGACATTCACTCATATAGATCTTGAGGCATGCGCAGAGGCTCAGGGCCATACCATCGAGCCGCACGACATTCTGATTATCAGGACTAATTTTCTTCAAGCGTTCTATGAACAGGGCGAGGCGTTTTATGACGGTTTCTGCGAACCAGGCCTTACGTATTCGGAGGAGCTTGTTGAATGGTTCCATAATAAGGAAATTCCAAATCTTGTCACCGACACCATCGCCAATGAAGTAACGACAGACCCAGTATCAGGAGTGGCGCTGCCTTTGCACTGTGCTTTGATGCGTAATCTCGGTATCGCCTTTACAGAGATTTGCGATTTGGAGAAGCTGGCTGAAAGTTGCGCCAAAGATAGGCAGTATACTTTTCTTTATGTGGCCGCACCGCTTAAAGTGCATCGCGCTACCGGATCACCGGTTAACCCAGTAGTAATCAAATAGTCATTTATGCAGGGGCAGGTTTACTCCTGCCTCAGCATAAATTAAGCACACTGCTTTAAGCCGTTTGCATCAAAGGATGCTCAGCGTAGGCGGGGAGGAGGGTAACTCCGACGAGGCACAACAATGGTTGTTGAGAGTGGCTGTTGCCTTTACGCCAAGCATTAGCCACTGGCGAAATAAACGGCTCATGGGGGCATGAAACCAAGCTGATTTCCCCGCAGTTCGGCCGCCCTTACGTCAAGGGCAACCAGCTTGGTTTCCTCTTGAAGTTCGGGGTCAGGCTACCACCTCTATCCGGCGAGCATTGTCGCCTAAGGAAACTCTGAAAAAGACTTCCATCTCTGGTGAAATACCCATTTCTACCGTTCGATTCGTGTCAGCTGGGTATACGGCGCAGGCTTCGCGCCCATTGGGGTTTGCTCAGAAACTGCTAGGATTGCGCCAGGATCAATTGATTTTCACAAGGAGTGTTTGTTGTGCATCTTCCAGATATGAATCTGCTGGTGGCCCTGGATGCGCTGCTGGACGAGGGCAGTGTGGTCGGTGCCGCCCGGCGCATGAGCTTGAGTCCCGCGGCCATGAGCCGGACCTTGACCCGGATACGTAGCGCAGTCGGTGACCCGATTCTGGTGCGCGCCGGGCGTGGCCTGGTGCCGACACCCAAGGCGCTGGCATTACGGGTTCAGGTGCGCAGCTTGGTCGAGCAAGCGGCGCAGGTGTTCCTTTCGGGTGACGAGGTCGATCTCACGACGCTGGAACGCTGCTACAACTTGCGGGCGAATGACGTATTTGTCGCGGCCTTTGGTGCGCAGTTGCTGGAAATCATGCGCAAAAAGGCCCCACGTACCGTGTTGCGCTTCGTGCCGGAAGGCGAGGGTGAGGATGACGCGTTGCGCGAAGGGCGGATCGATCTTTATATCAGTGCGACGCGCAATCTTGGGCCGGAAATCAAAGTCCAGAGCCTGTTCACCACGACCTTTGTCGGCCTGGCCCGGGTGGATCACCCAATCTTTCAGGAAGAAATCACGCCCAAACGTTTCGCCTCCTATGCGCAGGTCAGCGTGTCGCGACGCGGGCGTGCAACCGGGCCGATCGATACTGCTTTGGCCGGGATGGGCTTGCAGCGGCGTGTCGCGTTGATCACCCCTAGCTTTCACTCGGCGATGTTCGCCTTGCCCGATTCCGACCTGTTGCTGCCGCTGCCGGAGCATGTGTTGTGGAGCGTCTCGCGGCTGGGGTTGCCGTTGCGTTCGTTCCGTATTCCTATGGCGCTGGAGACGGTGGTGGTCATGCAGGCCTGGCATCCACGCTTTGATAACGACTCGGCCCATCGCTGGCTGCGCCAGACGCTGAAAGAGAGCTGCGCCCAGTACTCCTCGCCACGGGTTTGAAGCAGCTAAGCAGCTGCCGAAGGGCAATTTGGAGCTGGATAATTTCTGTGCATTGATACGTGCGTTGGGTGCAGCTTAAAGCTTCCCATATGTCAGTTTTCGGAACTATTGCGTCTTCATAAACTATCCAGGTAAATCCTTTACTTGGAGTCATGACGCAATGTGCCTTGTGTTGTTTTCTATCTTTCGGGGCGCTGGCCGACGGGTGACCCCGTGAGTTCGCTTGCAGCCTCTACTGTTATGGCCCCGGCGCCGGAGGTGGCGAAACCCGCACCGGCGGCCGCTGCGCCAGTGTTTGGCCTGCGTATTGTGATCGGGCTGGTCGGGGTGCTGATTGCCGTATTGGTGGCCGGTCTCAACGAGATGGTCGCCAAAGTGGCCATGCCTGACATTCGTGGCGCGCTGTATATCGGCGCGGATGAAGGTACCTGGTTGATCGCTACTTACGCTGCCACCTCAGTCTCGGCCATGGCGTTTGCGCCCTGGTGTTCAGTCACCTTCTCCCTGCGTCGCTTCACGCTCAGCGCGATCGGTGCGTTTACCGTGCTTGGGATTCTCTGCCCGTTCGCTCCGAACCTCGAAAGCCTGATGGTGTTACGAACTTTGCAGGGGCTGGCAGGGGGCAGTCTGCCGCCGATGCTGATGACCGTCGCGCTGCGTTTCCTCCCGCCCGGCGTCAAGCTTTACGGGCTGGCAAGTTACGCGTTGACTGCCACCTTCGGCCCGAGCCTGGGGACTCCGTTAGCCGCGTTGTGGACCGAATACGTCGGTTGGCAATGGGCGTTCTGGCAGATTGTCCCACCCTGCTTGTTGGCGATGGTCGCGGTTGCATATGGCTTGCCGCAGGACCCTATGCGCTTTGAGCGTTTCAAACAGTTTGACTGGCGTGGTCTGTTGCTCGGTTTCCCGGCGATTTGTGCGCTGGTGATTGGTCTGTCCCAGGGCAATCGTCTGGACTGGTTCGAGTCCACGCTGATTTGCTGGCTGCTTGGTGGCGGTATGGTGCTGTTGGTGTTGTTCTTCATTAATGAATGGTCGCACCCGCTACCGTTCTTCAAATTGCAGATGCTGACCAACCTGAACCTGTCGCACGCGTTGCTAACCCTCGGCGGGGTACTGATCGTATTGCTGGCGGTGATCATCATCCCTTCCAGCTACTTGGCTCAGGTGCAGGGTTATCGCCCGGTACAAACTGCGCCCGTATTGCTGATGGTGGCCTTGCCGCAGTTGCTGGCGTTACCGCTGGTGGCGGCCTTGTGCAACATCCGTCGGGTCGACTGCCGATGGGTTCTGGCTATCGGTCTTGGATTGCTGGCGCTGGCCTGTGCTGGCGGCACGCAAATCACTTCCGAGTGGATTCGTGACAACTTCTACATCTTGCAGCTGTTCCAGGTGTTTGGTCAGCCGATGGCGGTGATCCCGTTGCTGATGCTCGCTACCGGTGGCCTGGCGCCGCAAGACGGCCCGTTCGCTTCCGCCTGGTTCAACACCGTCAAAGGTTTTTCGGCAGTCCTTGCTACCGGCGTGCTGGATGTGCTGACCACGGCGCGGCTGCATTTCCACTCAACCATGCTGGTCGATCGCCTGGGCAACTCGCCTCTGGCAGACAGCGACGCTGAAGGGCTTGCCTATCGCATCCACGAACAGGCGGTCGTACTGACATCTTCGGACTTGTACTACTGCATGGCGTTGCTGGCACTGGCCTTGATTCTGTTGATCCCGTTGATGCCTTCCCGGATTTATCCACCTCGTGCGCTGGCATAGAGCTCCATTCAGAGAGAAAGTCGTTATGACTACGAGTAAAAACCAGAAAATTGCTTTGTACACGGTTGCCTTGGTTGCTCTTGGCGGGGTCATCTACCTGGCAGCGCCGCGCCTGTTTGGTTCCGGCTCGCTGCAAACCACTAACGATGCGTTTATCACGGCGGACTACACGTTGGTGGCGCCGAAGGTTTCGGGCTTTATTAGTCAGGTGCTGGTGGAGGACAACCAGCCGGTGAAGGCCGGTCAATTGCTGGCGGTAATCGATGATCGTGACTATCAGGCGGCGCTCCAGGCGGCCGAGGCACAGTCACTGGTTTCGCAGGCGCAGTTTCAAAACGCGCAAGCCACGCTGGAACGCCAGTCATCATTGATCGCTCAGGCGCAGGCCATGGTGGCTGCCGACAAAGCTGAGCAAGCATTCGCGGAGCACGAACTGACGCGCTACAACCATCTCGCAGGCCAGGGCGCCGGCACCGTGCAAAATGCTCAGCAGGCCCGCAGCCGGGTAGATCAAGCCAGCGCCCGCCTGGCCAACTCGACCGCGGCCTTGGCCGCTTCGCGCAAGCAGGTGGATATCCTCAAGGCCCAGCTCGACAGTGCCGACGGAGGCCATAAACATGCGTTGGCATCTTTGGAGCGGGCCCGTTTTGATCTGTCTTACACTCGTCTTGTGGCACCGATAGATGGTGTAGTCGGTGAACGTGCGGCGCGTGTCGGGGCCTATGTCAATCCCGGCGCGAAGATCATGGCGATTGTTCCTCTGGATCGGGCCTATGTGGTTGGCAACTTCCAGGAAACCCAGTTGACGCATGTGCAGCCAGGACAGCCCGTGAAGATCCGCGTCGACACCTTCAGTGGCGAGAGCCTCACCGGTCGGGTCGATAGTATTGCGCCGGCGACCGGGGTGACCTTTGCTTCGGTCAGACCGGACAATGCGACGGGCAACTTCACCAAAGTCGTGCAGCGGATACCGGTGAAGATTGCGCTGGATGCCGATCAACCGTTGGCGAACCGCCTGCGTGTGGGCATGTCGGTGGAAGCCAGTATCGAGACGCAGGACCCGCAGGGCAACGACGCACGTAAAGAGGTCACCCTTCGATGAGTCGGACTTTCCCTGTTCAGCCATTATTGTTGTCGAGCGTGTTGATGCTCTCGGCTTGCAGCGTTGGTCCGGACTTTCAGAAGCCTCAGGGGCCAGGCAACGCAAAGTGGTCCGTGCTGCAAGGCCAGGCTGCCGCCAGTCGCCCAGAGCCTTGGCCGGTGGAAGAACGCTGGTGGGACCTCTTTCACGACACGCAGTTGTCTGCCCTGGTTCGCCGTGTTGTCACCAGCAGCCTCGATATAAAAATCGCCAGTGCTCGTCTGCAGCAGAGTCGAGCGGCGCGCCAGACCATCGCCGGCGATCAATATCCGAGCCTTGATGCCGGTATCGGCTATGAGCGGGCACGCAATAGCAGCAAGGGCCTGAGCGATCCTTCGGACAAGGGCGTCAAGTCTGCCTTCAATCTTTGGGAGGGCGATTTCACCGCTGCCTGGGAGCTAGACTTGTGGGGTCGGGTCCAGCGCGAAGTGGAAGCGGCCGATGCATCGGTCGAGGTGGCTGAGAACGACCGGCGCATGGTCCTGCTGTCGATTCTTGCCGAGACCGCTCGCGATTACATTCAGCTGCGCGGCGTGCAGAGCACTCTAGCGGTCACTCGCGAGAACCTTGATGTTTCCCGGCACAGCCTAAAGCTGTCGCAGATGCGTTTGGCGGATGGCATCGCGACCAATCTGGATGTGGCTGAAGCCGCTGCGCAGGTCGCCGCCGTCGAAGCTCGCTTACCGTCGCTCGAACAGCGTCAGGCACAGTTGATCAATGCTTTGAGCCTGCTGTTGGCCGAGCCACCAAGAGCCTTGCAGGCCGAACTGGAACAACCGGCGCAAGTACCGCAAACCCCACAACACTTCGCAATTGGCTTGCCGTCGGAGCTGGCCGAGCGGCGTCCGGATATTCGTCAGGCCGAAGCCCGTCTGCATGCCGCGACGGCTGGGATCGGAGTGGCCAAGGGTGATTTCTATCCGCGCATTCGTCTGTCCGGCAACGTTGGTTTCCAGTCGATGCAGCTATCGGATTTCGGATCCTGGGGCTCGCGCCAATTTGCTATCGGCCCACAGTTGAGCTTGCCGATTTTCGAGGGTGGACGTTTGCGTGGGATGGTCAAGTTACGCGAGGCGCAGCAACAGGAAGCGGCGCTCGATTACCAACAGGTGGTGCTGCGGGCCTGGCATGAAATTGATGATGTGCTGAGCGTGTACAACGCCAGCCAACTGCGACGTGACCGACTGGCCGAAGCGGTGCGGCAGAACCGGATTGCGCTGGAAACTGCGCAAAGCCAGTACGTCGAAGGGGCGGTGGATTTTCTCAACGTGCTGACGGTTCAGAGCGCCTTGTTGGCGAATCAGGAACAACTGGTGGAAAGCTCGACCACGGTCTCGTTGGCCATGGTTGGGCTATATAAATCACTAGGTGGCGGCTGGCAGTCGATTTATCCGCTGGCAACGGCTGATGCCGGTACCACTGATTGAGGCGCCAGGCTTTTCGAATCAATTACGGCGGACCTTGAGTCCGCCTTTTGTGTCGTTACATCATCCATCGGAGAAAGTAAGCATGAACATATCGTTGCATGGAAAGCGCGCGATCGTCAGTGGTTCCACGGCCGGTATTGGTCTGGCTATTGCTTTCGGTCTGGCCGAGGCGGGTGCTGAAGTGGTCATCAACGGGCGCAGCGAGGAGAGGGTGGGCAAGGCTATCGAGCACATCCTGAGGCGACTGCCGGGTGCTCGGCTGATCGGTCTTGCAGCCGATCTGGGAACAGTGGAAGGCGCGCAGGAACTGTTCTCCAAAGTCTTGAATGCCGACATCCTGGTGAACAACCTGGGGATCTTCGAACCCAAGGGTTTCTTTGATATTACCGATGCCGACTGGCAGCGTTTTTTCGACGTCAACGTGATGAGCGCAGTGCGTCTGTCACGTCACTATGCGCCGGCCATGGCTGAACGTGGCTGGGGTCGGGTGTTGTTCCTGTCCAGTGAATCGGCGTTGCAGATTCCGGCTGAAATGGTCCATTACGGCACCACCAAGACCGCGCTGCTGGCAATCTCTCGTGGTCTGGCGGAAACGCTGGCCGGCACCGGTGTGACGGTCAACGCGGTACTGCCGGGGCCAACGCGTTCTGAAGGTGTCGGCGGTTTCTTCGCGCAGATGGCCGAAGAACAAGGCGTGCCGTCTGAGCAGCTGGAGAAGAGCTTCATCGCGCAACATCGCGCAAGCTCGCTGATCAAGCGTTTGGCGACGACCGAAGAAGTGGCGAATCTGGTGGTCTATCTGGCGTCGCTTCAAGCCAGCGCAACCACCGGTGCGGCGATGCGTGTCGATGGTGGCGTGGTTCGCTCCATCGCCTGATGCAGAGGGTGACCGTTGAAGGTCGCTGGAGGCAAGAGGGCATGGGCGGTGACCAGAGGCTGATGGATGCTGGTTTTCAAAAACCATGCTTTGGGATCTGGTTGGAATTGGGTAGAACCTGGCAGGCTCAGAATCGAGCAGTGTGGTTTGTCCCCGAGCTGGTTGCTCATGGCACCTCCTAACAGCCTCAATTGTGAGGCCCGGAGGTCTCAAGGGAAGCGGGGCCTGAATAACGCAGTCGAAAATACAAATACGATCAGGCCGTGGGCGCTTGGGCGTTCTAACTGGCTCTTCGCTGGATCACTGCGCAGTGGTAAACGGGCGGCGACCATGATCCTGAACCAGTCGGCACGCATGAACGGGCATGATCCGTACGCATACCTCAAGGATGTACTGACGCGGTTGCCGACGCAGAAGGCCAGTGAGATCGAACTGTTGCAGCCGCATCAGTGGATGCCGTGCTGACCTGCGTCCGTACGCTTACCAACAAAGGCCGCGCTAGGCTCATGAAAGCGAAGGATTTGCTGAGGGAAGGGGAGCTCAGCATCGAGAACATTGTCGAGGGGCTTGGGTTCAGTAATAGTGCTAGCCTGCGCTGTGCTTTTAGACGTTGGTTGGGGCATTCGCCGAAGACTCAGGAGTTAGTGGCACATACATGGATCGACCAAGACGCATCACACTGGTTCCGTAGGGACATAGGAAGTAAGCATGACGCTGATAATTACAGTTGCATCACCACTGTTTGTTATCCAAGCTGGGGATCGTCTTTTAACGACTCAGGCTGATGGTAAGACTCAACAATTTGATGATAAGTCAAATAAGAATCTGATTTATGAAGCCAGTGATGGCATTTTAACGATTAGCTATTGTGGCGCTGCATTTATGCGGGGTAAGCCAACAGATGAGTGGATCGCAGAGCAGCTCGATACTCGTATAAGAATCCCAACGGACGGGTCTGATCCTTGGGCTATGCAACTGGGCGGCTTAGGTGAGCAAAAGCAACTTCACTTTGATGGAGTCATAAAACGGATCAAGGAGAAGTTGACTAGAATTTCTCAAGGCGAATTGTTGAGCTCAGGGTTGACGATTGTGATTGCCGGGTGGAAGCGCAAACGCGATAAGTGGAAGCGGGTGCTGATTGAAATTAGCCGGAGTCGTAGTTCTTTGAAACTCTCTAATCCTGTCGGTTTCAAAGAACGCCCTGGCATAAAGGGAAATTGCGGTATCGACATGGTTGGTTCTGGTTGCCGCCCTGAAACCGAAGCTTTTTTTGACGCCGAGTGGAAAGCAATCCACGAAAGACAAGGGCTTCCTGATCTCAGTGCTTATGAACAATATGTATCGGACGTAAGAGATGCAATGGTGGCCACTATTAAGTTTGCCTCTACTATTGAGAAAACAGTGGGGGCTAACGTACATACGGCAACCATATACGGGCCTGAATACCAGTCTCATATGTGCTGTGAAACTCATTTTTTCAGCGATATGCCCCATCCAGCAGTGATCGAAACCCCAACAAGAATTGTGTCTGTGGCTGATGCTGGTGTTACGGGATGGGTGCTGTTTCCCGATATAGTCAAAGCTCCGGCATATCTGGTTGGTACAGAGCATACTCAGGGGCGCTTTACCATATTGCGTTCTAACGGTTCACCTTCTCAGGCTGGTGTTCACCATTTTCAACAGACCGTTCCGAGGCGTAGGGCGTGAGGGGCCTGTATGACCGAGCACCTATTTGAACCCTCGACGTCGGCCAGAAGCGGACTTCTAAAATTTCAGCCAAAAAGACATGCGCTCAGGGAATGAATGCTGGAGGGCTGAAATTTGCTGAGTATGAGGCGAGAGGGCTCGCCAGATAGAGGTGTCTGATGACCAAACCTTCCGGCATACGTGCAGCCCTCGGACGCGAAATCACTTAAAGCATTGTGGTGACACGTAAACATCTCGTTTAACATAATATACATTATGTGTACTAACAGATATTCCCACGGCCCCCGTTGATGGCTGAATTTGAAGCCAATCCCATCCTCTGAATACCGTACTGTGAAGTCGCCGATATTCTTCAACGCTCCCAAAACCCACATAACGTACTAAGGTTTAAATCGCCTGCTGAATCGGCGCGATTTCCTACGCGCAGCCACCGTGCGACAAACAAGGAAGGAACGAACAGTATGAATGCCAGATCGGACCCTGGCGGTGACGGCATCGTCCTGACACTGGGAGCCACCGAAAGCGTCGACAGCGTGGCCTACGCTTACGGGCATGCACGCTCGACACTCTGGGATCACCCACGCAATGCCGATCTGCGCCATCAACACCCGGACGGAACGACGCTTGCGACGGGTGATTTATTGTTCGTGTCCCCGCGTACGACAGCGACCTTCGAACAGAACGCCACCGGGCGAAGGCACACTTTCCGCGTGCTGAACACGCCGGCCATGCTCAGGTTTCGTCCTTATGCACTCGCCGGCCAAGGCCTGGCGCGCCACTTCGAAGTATTGCGTGGCGACACGCTGCTGGGGCGTGGCACGGCCGAAGCGAACGGCGATATCGTCTGGCCGCTTGAGCCAACCGCCGATGACATCACCGTACGCGTAACCTTTGACGGCTTCTTGCGCGACTACCAATTGAGGCTTCGCGCGCTCGACCCGATCAGCACCCTCAAGGGCGTGCAACAACGCTTGCGTGGCCTCGGCTACTTCAACGGCGAATGCGATGGTCAGATGAATGACGCGACCCAGGTGGCCATCGGTGCGTTCAAGATGCAGGCCGGGTTGCCCGACGACGATGAGTTACTGAGCGATGCCGTACGCGCGACGCTCCACGGCTACCACGGAGAGGCCTCCCTATGATCCGGGTTCACAAAACGCCAACGGCCCCTCCCGCGCTGCAGCGCTCGCATGCTGAGATGCAAAAAGGCATCCAGCAGGCTGTCCAGGCTGGCGCCGTGGTGGTCCTCTGCACCAAAGGCACCAACACCGCCAAAACAAAAAGTGTCCCGAAAGGCGCGGTGAAGATCGTCATCGACGACGATCAGTACAAGCCACCTCACGCCAAGGCGCTGCTGAAGGTAGACCAACATGGCAAATGTGCCTTTTGCGAGGCGCGCTTCATGAGTACCGCAGGCGGGGATGTCGAGCATTTTCGGCCGAAAAAACGCCACGACGGTTTCGTCCCCGTGGGCGCCCAGGCACTCGATAACCTCGGCTATTTTCAATACGTTTACGAGTGGAGCAACCACTTGTGGTCATGCAAGGAGTGCAACGAGACCTACAAGAAGAACTACTTCGACGTGATACCGGACAACCTGACGGATCCGCCACCGAGCCTGGAAGACTTCGACACGGAGGACGAGTTCTGGCAAGCCATTGGCGAATGGGGTCGCTTGGTCCCACCGCAACACGACGCGTGGAACAACCCGAGCAACGTCGAAAAACCGGTATTGATCAATCCTGTCACCGAGAATCCGCGCGAACACATCAGCTTCGATTCAGAGACAGGAGAAGCCGTTCCCGCCCCTCTCGACGACCTTAACCAACAAATGCAGCCCACGAGCGACAGGGGTGGCAAGAACATTCTGGTCCTCGGCCTGAACCGCAAGGAGCTTGTGTTCGCCCGCATGCGGCACCTGGCGATGTTACGCGGCGTGTTCCTGGAGATGACCCGCAGCCTCGACCTGACGATCGAGTTCCTGAAATGGCAGCGTGGAGACGAGTGGTTCAAGACCCTGACGGTGCCGACATTGCGCTACCAGGTGAAGTACCACGCCGCTTACCCAGTGTCGGAGGATCAAACCCGCTCGGCTATCGAGTTTTTGTATTACTCGACGACGCCCCAGGCGCCGTTTTCGGCCTTGGCAATGGATGCCTTTGCCTGCTGGAGCCTGGAGCTGGCAAGGCACGTGATGCAGTCACGCGAGCACATCACCCAGCTGCAGGCCGCACAAAGCGGCAATGCCCCGGCCACCCGCAGCGTCCACGAACTTCCCCAGCTCGGTCTGCATGAGGTCATCCTGGCTACCTACCAGGCGGACATGGAGGCGCTGAAAGCGTTGCGCAACACCCTTGATGCGTATGCCCCATTATGGGATGCCGGCTTTGAGCAAACGCACATTGAATACGTCTGCCGTTACCGCCTGGCACAGGTCATGGCTCTGCACGCCCAATTTTACAAGGACCAAAAGGGCTTTTCCCGTTACGACCCGGTTTTTGTCGCTGCTTTTCTGAGCCACGAGCGCGATGTCCTTGATGTCTGGAATGCCCTGGAAACCTATGAGTGCGACAAGGATACATGGAGCAGCGCGATAGACACGATGAACCAAAACCTGACGGAATACGGGCCGGATCTCGCAGAAGACCTCACTGCCCATTGCAACCATATCGTCGCCAGACTCAACCAAGCGACACAAGCGTTCACCCAGAATCGAAACCTGAATCAGACAGCGCCCTGGTGCAGCGAAGTGGTCAAGATCGGTCAGGATGGTGAACTGCTTACCGCTGAGCTCGACCGTCGGTGCCAGGCCTGCGCAAACGAAGATATGAGCAACAGCACCAGCAGCATGCGCGTCACACTGACGGAAGTTGCCGAGGCCATCGACACGCTGAAAATGGGCAATACCCCCGAAACAGTGTTGCCATTTCCGCTGCCAACTCCACCGAAACCCTGGATCACGCCCAAGGCCACCGGGCTGCGAAAGCGCGCCGGCATGCCCCCAAATCTGGACGCCGCGTGGCAGCATATCCGTCTCAAGTCCAATTCATGAGCCCTTCCAGCGCTCCACCGCACGCCGATCCAATTCCGGAAACGTCACCTGACAGTCGCCCGGATCAAGGCCATCCACCCTCGCCCGTCCGAGTTCATCAAGCACACCGCTGTACTGGGTCCCGTTTGGCAGGGCAATGACATAGGACTCCCCTGCAACGGGTTGCCCCTGCATATCCACTAACTCGATCTCCACGAATGTCAGCACCACCACCGGCTCAGGTCGACTGGCGGATTCGGATGAGGCTTTTACCGGCAGACGCTTGCGGGCTGCGGCGGACACCGGCGCAATAACCTCTTCTACAGCGACCGAAGCCGGTAGGCGAACGGGCATCGGCCGCTGGTATGGATAAACGTAAGCACACAGCTCCCCGCTCCATAGTTTGCTGGCTACCTGGCGGCGAACTTCCTGATCGTCCAGCAGATGGACCAGAGACTCCTGGGCAGATAACAGCGCGCGCAAACGGTGTATCTGGTCAGTCCCGGCAAAATGTCGGTGAATAAAGCTGTCGGCCTGCCACGCTTCACGCAATTCGATCCTGGTCGCCCCGCTCCCCCCTTGCTGCATGGACGGACCGTCAGCAAGGCTGGATCGAGGCCCCAACTCGATGTGATCGGCGCCATCAAAAAAACATATCCGCATAGGCCGCCAGTCCCGGGCAGGAGGATGAAGGGGCAGTGTAGATGATTATCATGGAGCCCCTGCTACAGGCCACTGATAAGTCCGGTGCGAAAACTGCGAAGCCAGTGACTCAATCCTGTAAATGACATCGCACACACTGCTGCTCATCCCCCAGCAAGGCCTGAGGCTTCTCGCAGCCAACGGTGCATAGATTGCACCGTTCGCGGAAGAAGCAGCCACTCGGTAGTTGGCGGTTCCCTGGTAATTCGGTAGGCGCCGCGACTTGCTCGTCGTGCAGTGGCACGCCCAGTCGTGGTACCGCCTCGAGCAACAACCGGGTATAGGGGTGACGTGGCTGATCGAGCACTTGAGCCGCGCTGCCCAGTTCAACGATTTGCCCCAGGTACATCACCGCCACCCGATTAGCCATATGACGCACCACTGATACGTTATGAGAAATCAGGATGTAAGTCAGGTTGCGGGCACTTTGCAGCTCTGCCAGCAGGTTGAGAATCTGCGCCTGAACCGAGATGTCCAGCGCTGACGTGGGCTCGTCCAGGACAATGATATCCGGGTCTGACGAAAGGGCTCGGGCGATGGCAATGCGCTGACGCTGCCCCCCGGAAAACTGGTGCGCGAAGCGGTCCAGGTACTCCGGGCGGATGCCGACTTGGGCCGCGACCCTGGCGGCCACATCGCGCATCTGCGCATGGCTGACATGACCTCGGGCGTATAACGGTTCGGTGATGATTCTCCAGATAGGCAGGCGCGGATCAAGGGACGACTGTGGATCCTGGAAAACAATCTGAACGTTGCTGCGGCCTTCGCCGCTGCGATTGACCCAGTTCAGCTCCCCGCTGCTCGGCGGCACCAGGCCCATCAACAGCTGGGCCAAGGTGCTCTTGCCGCAACCTGACTCGCCGACAATACCCAGGGTCTCGCCTGCCCGCACCTGAAGATCAATCCCGTTCAAGGCGTGGGCATATCCACGCGGTCGCCCCAACCAGTCATTGCTCACGGGGAAACGAACATGAACATCGTCAAGTTGAAGAATCGTGGGAGCTTGGGTGATGGGTTGAAGGACGGCACTGTTCATCACGAAAGCTCCTTGACCGGTAACCAGCACGCGCTTTTACGTTGGTCATTACCGTTGATAGTGTTGAGATTCGGGCGTTTGCTACAAACCGGCATGGCGTATGTACACCGCTCCTGAAAAGTACAGCCCACGGGCAAAGAGGCCAGGTTCGGCACTTGACCGGGAATGGTCAGCAGCGGCTGGCCCGGCTCGACCATTTCCGGCAGGCCACTGAGCAAACCTTGCGTATAGGGATGTTGCGGATTTCCCATGACATCGGCCGTGCGGCCCTCCTCGACCACTGCCCCTGTGTACATGACGTAGACCCGGTCGCAGAACTGCGAAACCAATGCCATGTCATGGGTGATGAGCAAGATGGCCGTGCCCCGCTGCCTGGCTTTTTCTCGCAACAGCAACAGCACCTGGCGTTGCACGGTCACGTCGAGGGCCGTTGTCGGCTCGTCGGCGATCAGCAATTGAGGTTCGCAGGAGAACGCCAGCGCGATCATCACCCGCTGGCGCATGCCGCCAGACAGCTCGAAAGGATAGCTCTCCAATACCTGTTCCGGACTGGCGATGTGCATGTCGCGCAACAGTGCGATCGCCTTGAGACGGGCTTGGGCGGCGCTGATTTTCTGGTGATGGATGATCACATCGAGCATTTGCCTACCGATGCGCCGGGTCGGATTCAAGGCTGTCATCGGTTCCTGGAAAATCATCGCGGCATCGCGCCCACGAATCGTCAGTAACTCCTTTTCAGGCGCTGCCAGCATGTCGCGACCGAGCATGCTCAGGCTGCCGGCGGTGATGCGATAGCTGCGCTCGGGCAACAATCGCATGCTGAGCATGGCCGTGACCGACTTGCCCGATCCGGACTCGCCGACGACGCCGACGATTTCCCCCGGATTGACGTGCAGCGACACGCCGTTCAGGGCTTTGACGTTGTTTTTGTAAGCCGGGAATTCCAGGCTCAGGTTGTCGATGGACAATACTGGACTCGACGCATGCATGGTCATTTCCCCTGTTGCCGTGGGTCGAGCAGATCGCGTACGCCATCGCCCAGCAAGTTGAACCCGGTGGCCGTGATCAGAATCGCCAGGCCTGGAAAGGTCGAATACCACCAGTTATCGAGGATGTAGTTGCGCCCGGTGGCGACCATCGCGCCCCACTCGGCCGTAGGCTGCTGCGCCCCCAGGCCGATAAAACCCAAGGCCGAGGCCATGAGGATCGCGCTGCCGATATCCAGGCTCAACTGCACCAGCAATGGCGGCATTGCGTTGCGTGCCACGTGCCAGTGCACCACGTGCCAGCGCCCTGCCCCGAAGGTTTGGGCGGCCTTGACATAACCCATCTCGCGGATGCTCAAGGCTTGGCCGCGGGCTAGCCGGACATAGGAAGGAATTCGTACAAGCGTAATTGCCAGCATCGCGTTGAACAGGCTCGCGCCCAACGCAGCCGCCAAGGCCATGATCAGCACCAGCGATGGCACCGACAGCATGATGTCCATCAGGCGCATGATCAATGCGTCGAAACGGCCACCGATGACCCCGGAAAAGCACCCCAGCAACCCGCCGATAAAACAGGATGCAAAAGCCACGAACAGACCGACACCCACTGACTGCTGGCTACCGAACAGCACGCGGCTGAACAGGTCGCGGCCGACTTCGTCAGTGCCGAACCAATGGGTGCTGGATGGCGGCGCCAGGCGTTCGGCCAAGTTCAGCGCGTTGGGATCGTGACTGGCGAGCCAAGGGGCGAAGATCATGCACAGCAAGACGATACAAGTGATCGCCAGGCCCGCCATGGTCAGCGGACTGCGGCGGACGCGGTAGGTCAGATAGGCGAGTTTTTCGTTCCAGCGCGGGCGGCGCGTGGCCATCAGGGTAGCGGACATTTCAACTTACCTCTCCGATGCGCGGGTCGATCACGCGATACACAATATCGATGGCCATGTTCAGCAGCACATAGATGAACGAAACCAGAATGGCGAAACCCATCACCGCCGGGAAGTCCAGCGACTGGATCGACTTGACGACATAGGCGCCCATGCCGGGCCAGGCGAAGACCGTTTCGGTCAGCACCGCGCCGTACAGCAAATCTCCGAGGGTCAGCCCCAGGACAGTCACTGAAGGGATGAGCGCGTTAGGCAGTGCATGGCGCAGGATCACAGTCCATCGGGACAAGCCGTAGGCGCGGGCGGTGCGGATATAGTCTTCGCCGAGTTGATCAAGCATGGCTGAACGAATCTGCCGTGCGACGACGCCCAAGGTCACGAACCCCAGGGTTGCCGCCGGCAGAATCAGATGCTCCACGGCATCGAGAAACAGCCTGCCCTCACCGGCGAGCAGCGAGTCGAGCAGATAAAAACCGCTGATTGTCGGCGGCGGAACAAGCCCTTCGGACAGCCGCCCTCCTCCCGGCAACCAGCCCAGATGCCCGTAGAACAGAACGATGGCGCCCAGGCCGAGCCAAAAGGCCGGCGTTGAAATACCGGTGACTGCAAGCGTGCGGGCGATCTGGTCAATCGCCCGATTGTGATAAACCGCTGATAGCACGCCAAGCGGCACGCCAGCCAGGATCGCAAGTACCAGCGCTACCAGCGCCAACTCCAGTGTCGCCGGGAAGAACGTCTGCAAGTCTTCCAGAACGGGACGGCTGGTGCGTATCGACGTTCCCAGGTCTCCCTGCACCAGGTCCATCAGGTAACGACCGTATTGTTGATACAGCGGCAGATCCAATCCCAGTTGATTACGTATGCCGGCCACCAACGCATCACTGGCGCGGTCACCAGCGATCAATCGAGCAGGATCACCCGGGATCAGGTGCGAAATTGCAAAGGTAATCAGCGAAACGCCGAACACGACCAGCAACAGGCCGAGCAGGCGCTTGCGCAACAAAGTCAGGAAGGCCATTTTGGCACCTCAGTAACACCCACGACGAAAGTCAGAAGCCGCGCCAGCCATCAATGGCCAGCGCGAGGGAGCCGGTTTATTTGCTCATGCTGCCCAAGTTGAACACCTGCTCGAGCATGGGGTTGAACACGTAACCCTTGACCGAATCACGCATCGGCAAGGTGTAGCTCTTCTGGTAGAGGTAGGCGTAGACGCTGTCCTTGAGCACCATTTTCTGCGCGGTCTGGTACAGCTCGACGCGCTTCGCGGTGTCGCTATCAGCGGCGGCTTCTCGAATCAACGTGTCGACTTGCGGGTTGCTATAGAAGGAGCGGTTGCCCTGCAGGCCCTGCATCTTGGAGTCGAACCAGAAGTTCATGAACATGTACGGGTCGGCAAAGTCCGGGCTCCAGGCACCGACGGCAATGTCGTAGTCCGCCTGGCCGACGCGCTCACGCAGCGTGGCGTTGGCGAGCTTTTCCAGCTTGAGGTTGATACCCAGTGGCGCCAATGCAGCTTGCAGAGTCAGGCCGATCGGTTCCCAGTTAGGGTCCTTGTCCGAATACATGTAGCTGAGGTTGGTGATTTTCTGCGGTGTTTTGGCGAGGCTGTCCTTGGCCGCGGCCATGTCCTGCTTCATCGGCGGCAACGAGCTGTCATACGCCCACATGCCGTCCGGGATTGGCCCATTCAGGAGCTTGGCCTTGTCCCTGAGAATGCCTTTGACGATGCCGTTGTAGTCCACCGCTTCGGTGATCGCGCGACGTGCATCGACGCTGGTCAGTGGGCCCTTTTTGTTGTTCAGGTAGAGATAGGTGACCCGTAGCGACGGGAACTCCTTCACCGCCACGCCGGGCTTGCTGGCAAGAACGCCGAGCTGGTCTTCGGGCATGTCTTCGATGATGTCCAGGTCACCCCGCTCCAATTGCAGGCGACGCACGGAGGGCTCACCGATGATCTTGATGACCACGGTTTTCAGCGCAGGTTTGGGACCGGCGAAGTAGGTGTTGGGCTCCATGGTCAACGACTGGCCTTTTTGCCAGTTGCTCAAGCGGAAGGGACCGGAGCCTGCGGTATGGCTCGACAGCCAGGCATTGACGTCCGCGCTTTTATTGACCACAGCGGGGTTGATGATCGAAGCGCCATTGTGGGCCAGGGTAAACAGGAACGGCGAGAAAGGCGTCTTCAGGGTGAACCGGATGGTCTGCGGGTCGACAACCGCGACCACCATGTCCTCCGGAAATGCACCGGAAGGTCCCTGCTTGAGGGTCATCAAGCGATCAAAGGAAAACTTCACCGCGGCGGCATCTACAGGGGCGCCGTCGTCAAATTTGTTGCCAGGTTTGATTTTGAATTCCCAGACCAGATTGTCCGGAGAAACGGTCCAACTCTCGGCCAGGTCACCCTGGACTTCAGTGCTGCTTTTGTCGCCTTCGACCTTGTAGCCGACCAGGCGCTGGTACGACGGGTAGGTAATGGTCCAGTCGTTGTTATCGAAGGTCACGGCCGGGTCGAGGGTCTGGGGATCGGCGGGTTTGCCGATGACCAGGGTGTCTTGTGGTACAGCCGCTGTCGCGGCCTGCCAGGCACCAAGGCTCAATGCACTGCACAAAATACTCAGCAATAGCTTGCCGGCGCCGGGAAAGGGTTTGCTGGTCACGGTGTTCATTGGGTTCATGCCGGTTTCCTTGATCATTCGATAGAGGGAAGTACGTCAGGTTTTTTATAAAAGCTATAACCGGGCAGTTGCAGGTGAAACGTAAGTAACGCTGTCTTGTTATTGTTATCAGCCGCACTGAGCGTGGGCTGCGCGGTGCTATCTGTTGGTGAATCAGTGGTTTAAACATCCTCCAGCAAGGGGTAATCGTCGGCATTCGGAAGTTCGTAATGCCACCACTCGGTGGCAATCGCCTGGAAGCCGGCGGCGAGCATGATCCCCACCAGCAGCAGTCGATTGCGTTGCACGTCTACTGGCAAGTCGGGATAGAACTGGTGGGATTTCTCTTCCATTGCGTCGAATTCAGTCCCCATATTCAGCGGCTCGCCATCAGTACCGACCAGCGTCAGATCCACCGCCACGCCACGGCTGTGATGGGAGCCCAAATGTGGGTCACGCACGTAGTCGTTGTTTGGCAGCGCGTCCCACAACAGGTACTGAGCATAAGGCGGCCGATAGGCGTCATAGATGCGAAGGGTAAAGCCGGCCTGACGCGCGAGCTGACTGGCCTTGTACAAACAGTCGGCCGCCTGGCGATGTAACAGGCAACGCGCATTTGGATAAATCACTCTTCCTGCCAGGTTGTCTGCACCGGCGTAGATCAAATCGATTTGCACCTGGTAGCGCTGGGCATCGATCTCTACAAGGGGGCTGTTGTTCACGCCAATACTCCAGTTGGGATTCGGTGGGACGATGAGGATCAGCCTTCGAACTGACCGAAAGCTTTTTGCAATTGACGGTTCTTGGCCAAGCGCTCATCGAGCCGATCCCCGTATTTCTCAGCGACGGCCGACACGATGAGATTCAACAGGCAGGCCAATGGCGCAGGTGAATCCCAGAACTGCCCGACATCGGTTTTCAGTTGCAAGAGGTCGATTGGGTAGTCTCTGGCCCAAGGGCATTGCAGGTCGGTGATCAGGGCCAATGGAAGGTTGTTGTCTATGGCCGCGTCGCAGAAAGTCTGAGTCACGCTGGAATAAGCACGAAAATCCGCAATGATTGCGTAGGGATTGGCGAAGCCGGAATTCAGGGTTTCTGCGTAAATGCCGGACAGACCATCGACGTAGTAGACCTTGGGCCGGATGTACTCAAGGTGGCTATGGAACGCTGTGAGAATCCCTCGAGTGGACTGAATGCCGAGAATGAACACTGCATCGGCTTCGTAGATGCGTTGCACGATATCGGCGAACGCGTCACTTCGCGCCAGACCGTAGACATACCGAATGGCCTCGATCTCCCGACTCAGGGAACGATCAAGAGCATCTTGCTGATTGCTTTCGGCACGAAAGGCGCCGATGCGATCAGTGATTAGCCACGACGCTGGTGTTTCAACGCGCAGGCTCTGTTTGACTTCATCGATGTTCTGGTAACCAAGGGATCGAAAAAAGCGCCCTACGGAAATCCCGGTGGTGGAGGTCTGCTGCGCGATGCTATCGGCCGACTCGAACGGAAGCTGTTCTGGGTTACCCAACAGATAACTGGCGATCCGCTTGCCCGTCGGGGTCAGGTTGGAGAACTCTCGCTCCAGCAACTGCAGGAAGCTGTTCTTTTCCATGGATTTTCAGAGCTCTCGAACGCGAAATGTTATTGTAGTATCATTAATTTACGCTGTGTTACAACAATAACATTCGCTTTCGAAGCAATACAATGACTATTTTCAGCAGACGTCCTGCGAGGATCAGACGGGAGCACCTACGTGAGCTCCATCGCCGCTTCGTTTGGCTCGGGCAAATCAGCCTCGGTACAGAGATCCCTCCGCCGTTGTTGATGCAAGCACCTTAATGTCCAGAATTGTTGGGATAAACCAGAGAGCTCCGATAACACTGTTTGTGATACTCAAACAATAGCGATGATGACTCATCGCAAGAAACGACTGTTGCTATCAGATAAGCCCGGACTGTAACTAACCCCCTCCTCGCCATTCGCTTACTGTCGTGGCTCATCCCTCGGAGCGATTTTCCCATGCCGGATACCGCCAATCTCTACCTGTTCGTGGTTGCTGTCGTGCTTTTGCTGATCGTCCCGGGGCCCAACATGGCCTTTGTCACCAGCCATGCGTTGGCCCACGGCTGGCGTGCCGGCATTGCTGCCGCCCTCGGCATTTCCTTTTCGGACGGGCTGATGACGATGATGGTCAGCGCGGGCATTGGTGCGCTGGTGATGAGCTGGGCGCCGGCGTTCGATCTGCTGCGTCTGGCCGGGGCCGGCTATTTGCTGTGGCTTGCCTGGCAAGCACTGAGAACGCCGGCAGCGACTCAGGATAGCCAGCTCCAGGCGGCTTCGCTGTGGAAAATCTTCTGCCGAGGTGCCCTCAACAGCCTCCTGAATCCCAAGGCGCTGCTGTTCTTCATGGTATTCCTGCCCCAGTTCGTCAACGTCAAGGCCGGCGGCGTGACTCTGCAGTTGATCTTCCTCGGAGCATTGCTGGCACTGATTGCTCTCGTCTTCCATACCCTGCTGGGTGTTTGCGCCGCCCTGCTCAGGGCGAAACTGGCAAGCGGCGGGATTTCAAGGCGCCTGGGTACGTATGGTTTTGCCGGGGTCATGACAGCGCTGGCGGCGCGCCTGTTGTTTCTTGACCGCCCGCTTTGACCACTGGCTTCCCTGCGCCGGCGATTGGCCTATGCTTAGCCAATCCATTGCGGAGCTGGATCAATGTCGTCCTCGGAAACCACCCTCCTCCAAAGCTGGCACCACAACGCCCAACCCTGGATCGAAGCCATCCGCACCGGCACCATCGAAAGCCGGCTGACGGTCACGGACCAGGCCATGCTGCTGGCGGTTCAGAGCCGCCAGCCTGAGCGTGTGCTGGATCTGGGCTGCGGTGAAGGCTGGTTGTTACGGGCGCTGGCTGAACGGGGCATCGAGGCGGTCGGTGTGGATGGCGACGCGACGCTGGTCGATGCGGCCCGCGCAGCCGGTTCCTCGCCGGTGCACCTGGCCAGCTATGAAGCGCTGGTGGAGGCGAAGGTGGACGTCGGCACCGGCTACGACCTGATCTGCGCCAACTTTGCCCTGTTGCACCAGGACATCATTCCGTTGCTCGCTGCAATGAACGCCCTGCTCGGTCCAGGCGGCGCGCTGGTGCTTCAGACGCTGCACCCATGGACCGTGGCGGCGGGCGATTATCAGGACGGTTGGCGAGAAGAAACCTTCGATGGGTTCAAAGGCCAATGGCAACCCATGCCGTGGTATTTCCGCACGTTGTCCAGTTGGCTCAATGCCTTGGACATGGCCGGTTTTCGACTGGTCGGCCTGCAGGAACCGCAGCACCCACAAAGCCCGGTGCCGCAATCGTTGCTATTGGTGGCCGAGCAATCCCCGTCACGGCGTTAGCGACTCGACGGTAAAACACCCCGAGCGATAAACCCTGCGCGCCTGCATGCCGCGCTTTTGCAGGGTTTTCCTGACAGTCCTGAGAAACATGCCGTGGGAGACAACGATCGTGATCTTCCCCGGTTCGCCGCAGCTGTTGTAAAGCTCATCGGCCACACCGAGCGCCCGCTGGTGTTCGGCTTTTCTGCTGGCGGCGCCCAGTGAAATCCCCAACAACCACAGAATCCTGTGCAACGCGAACCAATGCCTCACGCCCATTTTCAAGACGGGAATGCTGCTTAACCGCAGGTCGTATTCGCGTAACCGAGCATCTTTTTGAATACGCGCTACGTCGAATAACCGGCATGCCGTCGCGTAGGCTCTGTTGACGGGAGAGGAAATGATGTTGGCTTCGCTCGCCAAAAGCCCTTGGGACACGTCCGGTTGGCTCAGGAATGCTGTAATCTCAGCCTCATCGATGGATGAAGTCTGGTTGTATTCATCCAGCAAGGTCTTGGCCGAACGCGCATTACAGGGCTTGTAATCGATCAGCGGCGTAGCGTGGCGTATCAGGTAAATCACAGCAACAGCTCCTTTGTTTTCCCGGTAAATCCCTTTCGAAGCACACCTGTATACAGGCAACGACGCCATTGATCGAGCGCCGATCGCTGTGCATGCAGCCCCGCCCCGGGCTGCATGCTGGTGACGGAGTGATGGAACAGTGATTTGCAAGCCTCGAACGAGGCTGTTTTCAACTTGAAGGGATACACGATGAACACCGCTCAGCTCTCGATTCAACAGTACATCCGTGCCAAGGACGGCAACCGCCCACACCTGCTGGACCAGGCCTTTACACCGAGCGCTATTCTGGACATGGTCGTGCGCACTGGTTCCATCGCGTTTCCCGACCACGTCGAAGGCCGAGCCGCCATTGGCGACGTGCTGGTCAGTCGCTTTGGCCAGACCTTCGAAAATGTCTACACGTTCTGCCTGGCCGCCCCACCACCGGCAAACGCCGAGGCGTTCCAGTGCAAATGGCTGGTGGCGATGTCCGACAAGAACAGCGGCGAGGCACGCGTCGGTTGTGGCTTGTATGACTGGCAGTTCGATCCAGCATCGAAACTGGTCGAGCGACTGACCATCACCATCGAACACATGAAAACCCTGCCAGCGACCGATCTGCCGATGATCATGGCCTGGGCATCGAGGCTGGAGTACCCATGGTGTCGGCCTGAAGCGGCAATCGATAACGCGCCGGATTTGGGCGAGTTGCAAGAAGTTGCCCGCTACTTGGCTAATACCGGGCAGTGAAGAAAGTGAAGAAAGTGAAGCCAGCCTGACCCGGGAAGTGGTGGGTGAGTTCGTCGCACCGTTGCCGGCCGGGTACCGGCTCGATTTGAGTTAAGCCGCGAATTCATTTCGTCATCAGACTTTCACACCTGTGCCATAACGTGGGCGCCGATTGATCCATTCCACTTCAATCGGTGAGCCGCCCACGCGATGCAAAAACTTCTGAAAAACCGCACTTGCGAAGACTCGAACCTCTGGCAACAGGGGCATGACGTGCAGGGCCATGACGTGGTCCACGACAGTGAAATCAACGTTCGGTTTCTATCGCCTGCCGATATCCCCTCACTGCTTGAACTCGAACAAAAAAAATGGACAGACGATCAGCGTGCCGATGTGTCCACGCTGGCCTCCCGCATCGCCGAATTTCCTGCCCTGAGCGTCGGTGCGTTTTGCACGCGTACCGGTACCGCGCTGGCATCGTTGTTCATGAAACCGACCCGACACGAGCTGATGCGCCAGTGCCCAACCTGGGCCGACTGCGCCAGGAAACAGCACGGCGATGAATCCGCCAGAACCGGCACGCTGTTTGGCATCAGCCTGAGCAGTGTCGATCCAAAAGCTGCGAACGCCATTTTCGAGTTCTTCTGGCCCTACGCGCTGAAACACGGCTGGTCAGACGTCTACCTGGGCTCTCCCGTTCCGGGCCTGCGCGGCTGGCTGTCGAAGAACCCTGATATCAGCGTCGCCCAGTACGTGCGAAGCAAGCGCCAGGGCCTGCCGCTGGACCCGCAACTGCGCTACTACTTCAAAAAAGGCTTTCGCAAGATTGTCGCCATCAGAGACAACTATTTCCCCCATGAGCCGTCGCTGGATGTGGGCGTGTTGATCCTGGGTAAAGTGCCACTGTCCGGGCTTTCGTTCATATGGAAGAGAGTCCCGCTGCCCTGGTTGCAGCGCATGAAAAAACTGTTCTTCCTATGCCTGTGAACACCTCCCTTGCGCTAGAGAACCCGGCGCCGACCCTGGCTCGCGACAAAAACTTCCGACGCCTGCTGGCTTGTGCCGTGGCCTCGATGTTGGGTGATCAGTTCACCCTGGTCGCCTTCCCCTTGCTCATCATGGTGATATCGCCAGACCCGATGGCACTCGGCTGGGCGTTTGCCGCACTCGCCCTGCCCCGTGCCCTGTTCCTGTTGACGGGCGGCTCGCTGGTTGACCGCTTCGGTGCCCGCTCGATCTGGTCGTTCGGCTGCTACGGCAGTGCACTGGCGTTGTGCGGTCTCGCCTGGGCGGTCTATCACGGTCAGGCCACCTTATCGGTGATCTATGGGGCGGCGGCGCTGCTGGGGTTGTGCAGCGCACTCACACTGCCGGCCGGCAGCGCACTGGTGCCTGGCATCGTGAACGCGCGCGACCTGGAGCGGGCCAACGGCATTCTCCTGGCGCTCAGACAAGTGACCATTGCGGTCGGCCCGGTGGCCGCCGGGGGTGTCATCGCCAGCGCGTTCTGGCCCTTTGGTCCACGGCCGGCGGCCAACGCGACGCTGGATGGCTATGTCATCGCATTCGTCCTCGATGCGCTCACTTTCGCCTTGTCCGCGTTCGGCCTGCGTGCCTTGCCTGTCCGCCGCGCCACGGGTTCCGAAACCAGCGCCGGCACGACAACGGCAGAAGGCCTGCGTTATTTCTTTCAGGATCGACGTCTGCGCACCTACCTGACCTACATGGCCGCCATGACATTACTCATGAGCGGGCCGGTGCAGGTCGCCTTGCCGCTGCTGACCCATGAGCGCTTCACGCCCGAGGCGCCCGCGCTGGGATGGCTGTTCGGGGCGCAGGGGGCCGGCACGCTGGTGGGCATGCTGATGTTTACCGCCCGGCCGAAACTGCGGATGGTCAATCTGGGCATCACGTTGCTCGCCGTCGACGCCGCCATCGCCTTGCTGCTAATGCCATTGGGTTGGGTCTACGCCCTTTGGCAGGGGGTGGCCTTGTTGTTTGCCATCGGGCTTTGCGGCGGCTTCGTCCAGGTCATGGCGTTTACCTGGTTGCAGCGCTCATTACCGCCCAGGCTGCTTGGGCGCGGCATGAGCCTGTTCATGCTGGTGTTTTTCGGTCTTGCGCCGGTCTCGGCGGCGATTGCGGGCTGGGTTCTGCAATTCGTCTCCATCCAGGCCGTCTTCCTTGCAACCGGCGCGCTGCTCCTGGCAGCCGTATTGATGACTTACTTTGGATCGAGCCTGAGGAGGCTGTCGGATGTTTAATCCAGTTGAACCTGGGCAATCCCACGGGCAGCACGAGCGTACCGTCACGCGCGCCCAATTGCTGGAGTGGGGTCGCCCCGCGCCCTTGCGCTTGCTTGCCAGCACGATTCTGGAGTGGGTGCTCATTCTGGGGGCGGCAACTCTGGCCATCCAGACCCAGACCATTTTCGCCTCGCTGCTGGCCATTGTGTTCATCGCCACCAGGCAGCATGCCTTGCTGATCCTGATGCATGAGTTCTCTCACCGGCAGTTCAGCCGGACTCGTCCTGTGCTCAACGACACATTGGGCGACTTCCTGACGGCACTGCCCTTCACCATTACCCTGTTTGGTTTTCGGCGCGACCACGCCGCCCACCACCGACATACCGCCACTGACCATGACCCCAACTGGGTGTCATGCACCGGGCAGGACCGATTCAGGTTTCCCAAATCGGCCTTCGACATGCTCGTCCTGCTGTTGAAACACTGCATCGGGCTGTACAGCATCCACGAGTTCAAAACCGCCTTGGTGACATCAAAAATGGCCTCGCAGTGCCCACCCGCCACTCAGTACAGGCAATGGATTTTCGCCGTGTTGCTTGCGGTGGTGCTCACCGGGTTTCACCTTTGGCTGGCGGCGTTGGTGTACTGGCTTATACCGATGTTCACGGTGCTGATGGCGCTGCTGTATTGGCGCGACGTGGCAGAGCATTTCGCGATGCCTCAGCCCGGTCACGGCGCGTCTCGAACCGTCATTGCCCCTGGGTGGGAACGCCTCTTGATCGCGCCCCACGGAGTCGGCTTTCATGCCGAACATCACCTTTACCCCGCCATACCAGGCTTTCGCCTGCAGCAGGTGCACGCCGCGCTCATGAAAGACAAGGCGTATGTCCAAAAAGCCCAGATCACTCATGGCTATTGCACCGGACTGATCCGCGAGATAGCCGCCACCGGCACAGCGCATTCACGCATGAAGGACTGAGCCAATGAATATTCCCCAGCAACAGGTCACCGACCGACATGGCGAAGACGACACTTTCGCCCCCTTCTGGAACGACACACCGATCAGGACCTACCTGTTCGATGCCTTTTCGGTGTTGCTTCCCGCCGGAGAACAGTTCGTGATCTCGGTGGTGGAATCATCCGCTTTGCAGTTGCCGCCAACCTCGACGCTGGCAGACCAGTCGCGCAGCTTCGTGGCCGAGGAACGCGCCCACCAGCGAGCCCACCGCCTCTACAACCAGCAACTGGAAAAGCAGGGATTTAAGGTCCAGGAATACGAACACGGAATCGAGAAGGACCTCGATGCCCTGCGCGCCAAACTGTCACTCAAGGCGCAGCTGTCCCTGGCTGCGGCGTTCGAGCATGTGACGGCCGTCACCTCGCGGATCGCCTTGCGCAGTGGCGGGCTGCTTTCTACCCGCGCCTCCGCGCAAACGCGCCTGTGGCGATGGCACTGCACGGAAGAAGTGGCCCACCAACACGTCACCACCGACCTCCTCCAGGCGCTGGGTGTTCCCTATTGGCAGCGAATTCTCTATTTCTTGGCCGCTTCAGCGCTGATGACCTTCGATGTCCTGCGACATCTGCACGGTTTTGCGCGACTGGACATTGCCCGCGGCCGCGTCAGCGCCAGACAGCTGCGACAGGCAACGAACCGCCTGCTGCTGCGCGACAGCGCGAACCTGGTGTTGCTGGCAGCGGGATGGGCCGCCTACTTCCTTCCGCTGAAAACAAATGCGGCGTCAGGCTGTCAGTGAACTGCAATATCCCCGACTTATTCTGAGTCGAGCGCACTGCGGCGAACGCTGGTTGTGCATGTCGCTCGCTCGGAACGATCCAGGGAATCCGCCATGAAAATCAGTGTATTCGGAAGTGGCTACGTAGGTTTGGTGCAAGCCGCCGTGTTGGCCGAAGTGGGCCATGACGTGGTGTGCATGGACATCGACGAGCGCAAGGTCGACAGCCTGCGCCAAGGCCAGGTGAGCATTTACGAGCCTGGCCTGGCCACGCTGGTGCGTGAAGGCCTGGAGGCTGGCCGTTTGCATTTCACCTGCGACGAACAGCTCGCCGTGCAGCACGGCCAGGTGCTGTTTATCGCCGTGGGCACGCCTTCCCGGGACGATGGCAGTGCCGATCTGAGCCAGGTCCTGGCCGTCGGCGAGGCCGTCGCGCGTTACCGCGAGCAACCGCTTATTGTGGTGGAGAAGTCCACCGTGCCGGTGGGCACCGGCGACGTTCTGCGGGCGCACATCGACAGGTGCCTGCTCAAGGCCAGTCGCTTGCTGCAGTTCGATATCGTCTCCAACCCCGAATTCCTCAAGGAAGGCTCGGCGGTCGCCGATTGCCGGCGTCCGGACCGCATCGTGATCGGCTGCGAGCGCGATGAAGTGCGCGAAACCATGCGCGACCTGTACGCCCCGTTCAACCGCAACCACGACCGGATCCTGTTCATGGACCTGCGCAGCGCCGAACTGACCAAATACGCCGCCAACGGCATGCTGGCGACCAAGATCAGCTTCATCAACCAGATCGCCGAACTGGCCGAACACCTGGGGGCCGACATCGAGTCCGTGCGCTTGGGCATCGGCGCCGACTCGCGCATCGGCTACCACTTCATCTACCCAGGATGCGGCTACGGCGGCTCGTGCTTCCCCAAGGACATGCGCGCCCTGATCCACACCGCCGAGCAGGCCCACTGTTCCAGCGACCTGCTGCAAGCGGTGGAAGCCATCAACGGGCGGCAGAAACACAAGCTGTTCGAGCGGATCAACGCGTTCTACCAGGGCGACCTGCGCGGCAAGACCTTCGCCCTATGGGGGCTGGCCTTCAAGCCCAACACCGACGACATGCGTGACGCACCGAGCCGTACCCTGCTGGAATCGCTGTGGGCCGCGGGGGCCAGCGTCCGTGCGTTTGACCCGGAGGCGATGCAGCAAACGCAGTTGCTCTACCCCGACGAGACCCGACTCATGCTGATGGGCACGCCGGAATCGGTGTTGCCGGGGGCCGACGCGCTGGTCATCTGCACCGAATGGCAGCCCTTCAAGGCGCCGGACTTCGAGCTGATCCGGCAGAGGCTCAAGGCCCCGGTGATCTTCGACGGACGTAACCTGTTCGACCCGGAGCGCATGGCGGACAAGGGGTTCACCTATTTCCCGATGGGTCGCGGGCAGTCGCGCAACCTGCCCATTACCCAGCAAACGTGGTTCCCAGCGTCGAGAAGCGCATGAGCCGTGGCCTTACCTCAAAATTAATGCACTCAAGCAGCATTAATATGAATTTGTAAGCAAGGGGTGTGAACGGCACACTGTGCAACGTTCCTCCCCCAACTGTTGGAACACTTAAAGGGCTTTCTGGGATTTTCCCGTAAGCCCCTTTTTTTGTTCGTTTTTTGGATTCTCGCTTAATGCTTTCTCGCTGGTTCCCCGCCGCTATCAATACCCGTCCCACCGAATGGAGCCGAGCCGCCATCGGCATGGCGCTGGGGACGATGTTCAGTGTCTGGCTTTGTGGGCAGGTATTTGGCCTCGAGGTGGCGCAACACCTGATCGGCCCGCTCGGCGCGTCGGCGGTGCTGTTGTTTGCGGTGTCATCGGGCGCCCTCGCCCAGCCTTGGTCGATTGTCGGCGGTTACCTGTGTGCGTCGGTCGTCGCGCTGCTGGTGGCCCATGTATTGGGCCGCACCCTGGGTAGCGCCTGCCTGGCGGCGGGCATGGCGCTGGTATTGATGTGCTGGCTGCGTTGCCTGCACCCGCCGGCAGGCGCCCTGGCGGCGACGTTGGTGCTGGCCGCCCCGTCTATCATTGCCTTGGACTGGCAAGCCGTTGGTGCGGCGATGCTGGCCGGCTCCGGGTTGCTGGCCTTTGCGCTGGCCTACAACAACCTGACGCGGGTGCGGTATCCCAAGCGTGCCAGCGAACCGGTGGCCGTCATACCGGCCGACCACACTCCCGTCGACCGCCAGGCGATCACGGCCGAGGACCTGAAACTGGCCTTGGCGGAAATGGAAGCATTCTTTGACGTCACACCGGAAGATCTCGAGCAATTGATCCACGTCAGCGAGCGAAATGCCAAGCGCCGCAGCATCACGGAGGTTCTCTCTGGTCGCGGTTGAGCCTGTGGCTGCTATAAATATGCAGAAAGGACCTGCACGTATCCCGGTTGTGCAATGCAAATTTGCACTGGTACGATCCTGAATGGGTACGCGCGACACAATTCATAAAGAAGAATAAAAGCAGGGAGTTAGCGATGACAGCTCAGGTTTCATCACACGCTGCGGGAACCATCGAAACCGCAGCCTATGAGGTGCTGGTCGAAGTTCGCAATCACATTGGCCATTTGACCCTGAACCGCCCCGCCGGCCTCAATGCCCTCACCCTGGGCATGGTGCGCAGCTTGCAACAACAACTCGATGCCTGGGCCCTCGACCCACAGGTCCGCGCCGTAGTACTGCGTGGCGCGGGGGACAAGGCGTTTTGTGCCGGCGGCGATATCCGCTCGCTGTACGACAGCCACAAGCAGGGCGACACCCTGCATGAAGATTTCTTCGTCGAGGAATACGCCCTCGACCTGACGATCCACCACTACCGCAAACCGATCCTCGCCTTGATGGACGGCTTCGTGCTGGGCGGCGGCATGGGGCTGGCACAAGGTGCCGACCTGCGGGTGGTGACCGAGCGCAGCCGCCTGGGCATGCCGGAAGTCGGCATCGGGTATTTCCCGGACGTGGGTGGCAGTTACTTCCTGCCGCGCATTCCTGGCGAACTGGGTATTTACCTGGGCGTCAGCGGCGTGCAGATCCGTGCGTCTGACGCCTTGTATTGCGGGCTGGCCGACTGGTATCTGGACAGTCGCAAGCTTGAACAGCTCGATGCGCGCCTCGATCGCCTGGCGTGGGGTGATACGCCACTCAAGGACCTGCAAAGCTTGCTGGCCAAACTGGGTGTGCAACAGCTGCCTGCCCCGCCCCTGGCCGACTTGCGGCCGGCCATCGACCATTTCTTTGGCCTGCCCGACGTGCCGAGCATGGTCGAGCAGTTGCGCCAGGTCACCGTCGCCAACAGCCACGGATGGGCGATTAAGACCGCCGACCTGCTGGACAGCCGCTCTCCCCTGGCCACGGCCGTGACCCTGGAAATGCTGCGGCGCGGTCGGCATTTGAGCCTGGAAGACTGTTTTGCCCTGGAACTGCATCTGGATCAGCAATGGTTCGAACGCGGTGACCTGATCGAAGGCGTGCGCGCCTTGCTGATCGACAAAGACAAGAACCCGCGTTGGAACCCGCCGACCCTGGAGGCGCTGGACGCCGACCATGTGGCGAGTTTCTTCGAGGGCTTCGACGACCACGGGAACTGAGCCATGCATGACCTCGAACTGACCGAAGAACAAGTGATGATCCGCGACATGGCCCGGGACTTCGCCCGCGGTGAAATCGCCCCCCATGCCCAGGCCTGGGAAAAGGCCGGCTGGATTGACGACGGCCTGGTGGCGAAGATGGGCGAACTGGGCCTGTTGGGGATGGTGGTGCCGGAAGAATGGGGCGGCACCTACGTCGATTACGTGGCCTATGCCCTGGCGGTGGAGGAAATCTCCGCAGGCGACGGTGCTACCGGCGCACTGATGAGCATCCACAACTCGGTGGGTTGTGGGCCGGTGCTGAATTTCGGCACCGACGAACAAAAGCAGACGTGGCTGGCTGACCTCGCCAGTGGCCAGGCCATTGGCTGCTTCTGCCTGACCGAGCCCCAGGCCGGCTCTGAAGCCCACAACCTGCGCACCCGGGCCGAACTGCGCGATGGCCAGTGGGTCATCAACGGCGCCAAGCAGTTCGTCAGCAACGGCAAACGGGCGAAACTGGCCATCGTGTTTGCCGTGACGGACCCGGAGCTGGGCAAAAAAGGCATTTCAGCGTTCCTGGTGCCCACCGATACGCCGGGTTTCATCGTCGATCGCACCGAACACAAAATGGGCATCCGCGCCTCGGACACCTGCGCGGTCACCTTGAGCAACTGCACCATTGCCGAGGCCAACCTGTTGGGGGCTCGCGGTAAAGGCCTGGCCATCGCCTTGTCCAACCTGGAAGGCGGCCGCATCGGCATTGCTGCGCAAGCCTTGGGCATCGCCCGCGCGGCGTTTGAAGCGGCACTGGCTTACGCGCGTGATCGCGTCCAGTTCGACAAGCCGATCATCGAGCACCAGAGCATCGCCAACCTGCTGGCCGACATGCACACCCGCATCAACGCCACCCGCCTGCTCATCCTCCACGCCGCCCGCCTGCGCAGCGCTGGCAAGCCGTGCCTGTCAGAAGCCTCCCAGGCCAAGCTGTTCGCCTCGGAAATGGCCGAGAAAGTCTGCTCCTCGGCCATACAGATCCATGGTGGGTACGGGTATCTCGAGGATTATCCGGTAGAGCGCTACTACCGCGATGCGCGGATTACCCAGATCTATGAAGGGTCGAGCGAGATACAGCGAATGGTCATCGCCCGGGAACTCAAACATTACCTGGTGTGAGGGCCGAAAAGCATCGCGAGCAAGCTTTGCTCCCACTGAATCTGCACCGCACACAGAATACTGTGTCAGATCACGGACCCTGTGGGAGCAAGGCTTGCCCGCGATGGCGTCAGTGAGAACGCTGCATCACTTGTCCTGGAACTCCGCCGCACGCTTGGCCACGAACGCCGCCATCCCTTCCTTCTGATCCTGCGTCGCAAACGCTGCGTGGAATACCCGGCGCTCGAAACGAACGCCTTCGGACAGGCTGACCTCAAAGGCGCGGTTGACGCTTTCCTTGACCATCATGCTGATGGGCACCGACTTGGAGGCGATCAGCGCGGCGGTTTTCAGCGCGTCGTCCAGCAGCTCATCAGCCGGTACGATCCGCGCGACGATGCCGCAGCGCTCGGCTTCCACCGCGTCGATGAAGCGCCCGGTCAGGCACATTTCCATGGCCTTGGCCTTGCCCACCGCCCGGGTCAGGCGCTGGGTGCCGCCCATGCCCGGCAGCACACCGAGATTGATCTCCGGCTGACCGAACTTGGCATTGTCGCCGGCCAGGATGAAGTCGCACATCAACGCCAGCTCGCAGCCACCGCCCAAGGCAAAACCGTTCACCGCCGCGATGATCGGCTTGCGGCGGTTGGCCACGCGGTCGCTGTCGCTGAACAGGTCGTCCAGGTAGATCTGTGGGTAGGTCAGCTCGGCCATTTCCTTGATGTCAGCACCGGCGGCAAAGGCTTTTTTCGAGCCGGTCAGCACGATGCAGCCAATCTTCGGATCAGCCTCCAGGCTGTCCAACGCCTGGTTCAGCTCGCTGACGATCTGCGCATTCAAGGCGTTCAATGCCTGGGGACGGTTGAGGGTGATCAGGCCAACGCGGTCCTTGATCTCCAATAAAATCGTTTCGTAGCTCATGTATAACTCCTGTTAAGCGCTGTATTTGGCTCGATGCCCTGTAGGAGCTGCCGAAGGCTGCGATCTTTTCCTGCCCATTGAGTCTTGAACGAAAGAGCAAAATCAAAAGATCGCAGCCTGCGGCAGCTCCTACTCAAAGATTGCGCGAAATGACCATGCGCTGAATGTCGCTGGTGCCTTCGTAGATCTGGCAGACCCGCACGTCGCGGTAGATGCGTTCCAGCGGGAAGTCGTTGAGGTAACCGTACCCGCCCAGGGTCTGCAACGCCATGGAGCAGACTTTTTCAGCCATTTCCGAGGCAAACAGCTTGGCCATGGAGGCCTCTACCAGCGCCGGTTGGCCACTGTCTCGCAGGGCGGCGGCGTAGTGCACCATTTGCCGGGCCACGGCGATCTGGGTCGCCATGTCGGCCAGGCGGAACGCCACGGCCTGGTGCTCGATGATCGGTTTGCCGAAACTGGAGCGTTCCCGGGCATAGTCCCGGGCCGCCTCGAACGCCGCGCGGGCCATGCCCACCGCTTGCGCCGCGATGCCCACGCGCCCGCCTTCCAGGTTCGCCAGGGCGATCTTGTAGCCCTCGCCCTCCTCCCCCAGACGATTGCCCACCGGCACCTTCACATCCTCGAAGAGGATCTGGCAGGTGTCGGAGGCGTGCTGGCCGAGTTTGTCTTCGACCCGGGCCACGCTGTAGCCCGGCGAATCGGTCGGCACGATGAACGCACTGATGCCGCGCTTGCCGGCGCTCGGATCGGTCACCGCAAACACAATCACCACCCCGGCGTTCTGCCCGGACGTGATGAACTGCTTGCACCCGTTGAGCACGTAATGATCACCTTCCAGCCGTGCCCGTGTCTTGAGGCTGCTGGCGTCCGAACCGGCCTGGGGCTCGGTCAGGGCGAAGGCGCCAAGCATCGCGCCACTGGCCAGGGGCGTGAGGAATTTCGCCTTTTGCTCATCGTTGCCGAACTTGAGGATCGGCACGCAACCCACCGAGTTATGCACGCTCATGATGGTCGAGCACGCGCCGTCACCGGCGGCGATTTCCTCCAGAGTCATGGCGTAGGCCAGGTAACCGGTTTCACAACCGCCCCACTGCTCCGGCACCAGCATGCCGAAAAAGCCCAGTTCGGCCATTTCACCAATGGCTTCCCGGGGAAAACGGTGCTCACGGTCCCATTCGGCGGCGAACGGTTTCAAGCGCTCCTCGGCGAACTGCCGGGCCATGTCGCGGATTTGGGTCTGTTCTTCAGTCGGGAGCATGGTGATTCCTTAATACAGGCATTCGACAGCCATGGCCGTGGCTTCGCCGCCACCGATACAGATCGCCGCGACGCCGCGCTTCAAGCCTTTCTGGCGCAGGGCCGACAGCAAGGTCACCAGGATCCTTGCGCCAGACGCGCCAATCGGGTGGCCCAGCGCACAGGCGCCGCCGTGGACGTTGACCTTGTCATGGGCAATCTCCAGCTTGCCCATGGTCACCAGCCCCACCACGGCAAAGGCTTCGTTGACTTCGAACAGGTCGACTTGATCCAGCGACCAACCGGTTTTTTGCATCAGTTTCTTCACGGCGCCAATCGGTGCGGTGGGAAACAGGCTCGGGGTATCGGCAAACGCCGCATGACCGTGGATCACCGCCAGGGGTTTGAGGCCACGCTGGGCAGCCTGGCTCTGACGCATCAGCACCAGCGCTGCGGCGCCATCGGAAATGGAACTGGCGTTGGCCGCCGTCACCGTGCCGCCCTCGCGGAATGCCGGCTTGAGCGAGGCGATCTTGTCGATCCGCGCTTTCGGCGGCTGCTCGTCGTGGCGCACGGTCACTTGCTCTTTGCCGACCATGACCTGCAACGGCACGATCTCGGCGTCGAAACTGCCATCCTTGATCGCCTGCTGGGCGCGGGTGGTGGATGCAATGGCGAACGCATCCTGGGCCTCACGACTCAAGCCATTGGCCTCGGCGCAATCTTCGGCGAAAGTGCCCATCAGCCGACCTTTGTCGTAGGCGTCTTCCAGGCCGTCGAGGAACATGTGGTCAAGCACCCGGCCGTGGCCCATCCGGTAACCGCTGCGGGCCCGATCCAACAGGTACGGCGCGTTGGACATGCTTTCCATGCCGCCGGCCACCACCACTTCGGCGCTGCCGGCGATGAGCATGTCATGGGCGAGGATCGCCGCTTCCATGCCCGAGCCGCACATCTTGTTGAGCGTGGTGCAGCGGGTCGACTTGTCGAGCCCGGCGCCCAGCGCGGCCTGACGCGCCGGTGCCTGGCCCAGGCCGGCGGCGAGTACGCAACCGAACAGCACCTCTTCAACCGCGTCGGGTGCGATGCCGGCACGCTCCACGGCGGCCTTGATGGCAGCGGCCCCCAGCTGCGGGGCGCTGAGGCTTTTCAGTTCGCCCTGGAAACCGCCCATGGGCGTACGGACGGCGCTGACGATGACAATCGGATCGTTGGACATCATGAATCCTCCTGATTATTTGGCTGCCATACGCAAGGCACCGTCGAGACGGATCACCTCGCCGTTGAGCATGCTGTTCTCAATGATATGCCTGACCAGCGCCGCGTACTCGGAAGGTTTCCCAAGGCGCGGCGGAAACGGCACGCCGGCGGCCAGGGAGTCGCGTACTTCCGGGGTCATGCCGGCCATCATCGGGGTCTCGAAAATCCCTGGCGCAATGGTCATCACCCGGATACCGAAACGCGCCAGCTCGCGGGCGGCCGGCAACGTCAGGCTGGCGATGGCGCCTTTGGATGCCGCATAAGCCGCCTGGCCGATCTGTCCATCGAAGGCCGCCACCGACGCCGTATTGATGATCACCCCGCGCTCGCCGTCGGCGTCTGCCTCGGTTTCGGCAATGGCCGCAGCCGCCAGGCGCAGCAGGTTGAAGCTGCCGATCAGGTTGACGTTGATCACCTGGCTGAAGCTGGCCAGGGCGTGGGGACCGGTCTTGCCGAGGATCTTCTCGCCGCGCACGATACCGGCGCAGTTCACCAGGCCATTGAGGCCGCCGAACGCATCGACCGTGGCCTTGACCGCCGCTTCAGCCGCCGCTTCGTTGCTGATGTCGGCCACCACGCTCTGGCAACCCAGTTTTTGCGCCTGGGCGGCCACGGCGTCGGCGTTGAGGTCCACCAGCATCACTTTGGCGCCGGCCTTGACCAGCATTTCACCGGTGGCCGCGCCGAGGCCGGAAGCACCGCCGCTGACGAGGAAAATCTTGTTGTCGATCTGCATCATGGTTTCCTTGGGTTCAAGCTGAAACGTTCTGCGCCGCGGTCTCTTGAACCTTGGCGATTTCCTGGTTGCGCAAGATAAAGCGCTGCAACTTGCCGCTTGGGGTTTTCGGCAAGTCGCTGACAAATTCGATTTCACGGGGATAGGCATGGGCCGCCAGGCGCTGGCGCACGTGCAGGCGCAATTCTTCGGCCAGCTCCGGTGAGGCACGGTATTGAGTGCTGAGCACCACGAAGGCCTTCACCAACTCGGTGCGTTCCGGATCGGGCTTGCCGATCACCGCCGCTTCCACCACGGCCGGGTGCTCGATCAGCGCGCTTTCCACGTCGAACGGACCGACCCGGTAGCCGGAGGTGGTGATCACGTCGTCGCTGCGGCCGACGAAGCTGATGCTGCCGTCCGGATTCAGCTCCACGGTGTCGCCGCTCAAGTAGTAGTCACCGACGAAGGCCTTGGTCGGCCCGCCTGCGTAACCGGCGAACCAGCACATGGGCGATTGGCTACGGTCCACCGCGAGAATGCCCGGCTGGCCCACGCCCAGCTCGCGCTGGTTTTCATCCAGCACCACGATCCGATGGCCCGGCGAGGCAAAACCGGCCGCGCCCAGGTGCACCGGGTGCTCCAGCCCATGGTGGTTGCACAGCACCATGCCCAGTTCGGTCTGGCCGTAATGGTCGTGGATCACCACGTTCAGGTTATCGGCGAACCAACGGATCACCTCCGGGTTCAACGGCTCACCGGCGCTGCTGACGATGCGCAGCTTGCCCTTGATCGAGCGGGCGAACTGCTCGCCACCGGCGATCAACAGGCGATAGGCCGTGGGCGAGCCAGTCAGGTTGGTGATGCCGTATTTGTTGATGACCCGGCAGGTGCTTTCCAGGGTGAACGGGCCATCGTAGAAGGTAATCGGATGCCCCATGGCCAACGGCCCGGTCACGCCAAAATAGATACCGTAGGCCCAACCCGGGTCGGCGACGTTCCAGAAGGCGTCTTCAGGACGCAGGTCGACCGCGTCACGCATGTAGCTCTGGAACGCCACGATGGCCCTGAGCGGCACCGACAGCGCCTTGGCAGGGCCCGTGGTGCCGGAGGTGAACATCAGCAGGAACGGGTCTTCGCCGGTGAGCATCAGCGGTTCGCATTGGTTGGAATGGTTCGCCACTTCGGCCCAGAAACTGTAGTCGCCGCGCACGATGCCCTGGCCCTTTTCGCCGCCGACCGTGACGACGGTGGGGCAACTGGCGACTTCGTCGAGCTTGGGACGGTTGACCGCATCGGTGACGACCACGCGCGCCCCCGAGCTGCCGAGGCGGTGCTCGATGGCCTTGGGCCCGAATGCAGTGAACAGCGGTTGATAGACCGCCCCGATGCGCCAGGTGGCGAGTACCACGATCAACAGTTCAGCGGTGCGCGGCAGCAGGCCGGCCACTTTGTCGCCCTTGCCGACGCCTTGGGCGCGCAGGAAATTGGCGAACCGTGCGGCGTTGTCCTGCAGGTCACGGTAAGTCCAGGCGGCGTCGCTGCCGTCACGGCCCTCCCAGAACAAGGCGATGCGCCCCGGCAACGCATGCCGGTCGCAACACTCGACACAGGCATTGAGCGCCTCGAGCGAGCCGTGCAGTGCGGTGTTGACAGTGTGCAGGTAATCGAACTGCGACGTGGCGGACGAATAATCGCGCATGACCAGCATCCCTCTGTGGTTTTTATTGGTTGGGGGAACCGTGAATAGCAGGCAAATACTCGCGCCGAAGGGCTGTGGCGGCAATGGTCAAAGCTTTCAAGTTGCTTGACTGGTTTGGCCATGGTTTAGGGATGTGGTGTTCTTTAGGCTCGCTCCCACAAGGTTTGAGGCGGAGCCTCGACCTTGCGACCACCTCCCCCCCTGTGGGAGCGGTGTCGGATTCGGCGGGATTAGTCCGACTCGTTGAGAATCAGGCTGCGATAATGCCCCGGGTTGGACCCGGACCATTTGCGAAACGCCTTGTAGAAGGAGCTGGCATCGGCAAAGCCCAGGCGCGAGGCGATTTCGACGAAACTGATGGAGGGCTCCGCCAGCCAGGTGATCGCCAGATCCTTGCGCACGCTGTCCTTGAGGCCTTGGTAGGTCTGGCCCTCCTCCGCCAGGCGTCGGCGCAGGGTGGACGCGGACACGCACAACTGCTGGGCCAGCGCCTCGGTTTCCGGCCACTGTTCGGCAGGCAACTGCCGCAGGTCGTGCCGGATACGGCTGGCCAGGCTTTGCGGGTTGCGGTATTTCACCAGGATGTTGGCCGGGGCCTGGGCCAGGAAGCGCTTGAGTTCATCAGCGTTGCGCCTGATCGGCAGGTCGAGGCATTCGGCGGCGAAAATCATCCGGGTACGAGGCCGGTCAAAACGCAGGTTCTGGGAAAACATCACCCGATAGTCGTCGCAGAAATCCGGCGCCGAGCAACGCAGTTCGACGGAAAGAATGGGAATGCGCCGCCCGGCCAGCCAGCAGGCCACGCCGTGGACGATCATCCAGTAGGTGAAATAGGTAAAGGCCCGACGCGGCGCCTGATCGTCTTCCAGCAGCACGATCTCCGCCAGGCTTTGCTGGCGCACCCACTGGGCTGGCAGGTGTTCGAGCATCAGCGACAGAAACCCCAGCCCCGCCGTCAAGCCGCTCGCCAGCGTGGGCTGAGCCATGGCGCACTGGCAGAGAAACGCCAGGCTGCCGGACTTGAGCTTGCGCGAGTCCATGCCAAAAAACTCGTCGTCCAGGCGCCGGGCGAGCAAACGCCAGAGCCGCGCATAGGCATGGGCCGGAACTCGCGCCTGGGCGTCGTCGAGCAACGCAGGGTCTATGCCGACCTTGCTCAGCACTTCATTGGTCGCCGCTCCGGGGGCGCAGCTTTGCAGCAGCGCCTCACGCACCAACTGGATGGAGATGGTGTCTTTTTTCGACATGGCGCGGGTGTTCACAGGATTCGGTAAAGCAGCCGTTCTATCCGCACCCGGCTGACCCGTTTCAGGAACCTGGCCACGGCCTCGGGGTAATCCGGCAGGTTTTCCAGGTCCAGGTAACCATCGATCCGGCGCGTGTGGCGGTAGATCTGTTCAAGCTCGGCCTGGCGCGGCGCCAGCAACTCGCCCTTGGGGTCGTCCAGCAACAGCGCGTTTTCCAGGTCCAGGCGAAAGGCCCGCGGGTTGAGGTTATTACCGGTCAGCAAGGTGTAGCGCTCGTCGATCCACATGCCCTTGAGGTGATAGGTGTTGTCCCCGTCACGCCACAGGTGCAGGTTCAATTGGCCGCTGTCGATAGCGCGCTGATGGCGTTTGGCAAAGCGCCGCAAGCTGATTTCGTAGAGGTATGGCAGCGCTGCGATGATCTTGAACGGCTCGCTTGGCGGAATGTAGAAGTCATTGGCCGTCTTGTCGCCGACGATGATGTCGATCTTGACCCCACGGGCCAGGGCGCGATTGAGCTCCCGGGTTACCGCCAGGGGCAGGTTGAAATACGGGGTGCAGATGGTCAGTTGCTGGCGGCTGCTGGCGATCAGTTCACCGATCACCCGGCTCAGCGGATTGTTCTTGCCCACGCCCAGCAACGGGCTAACCGACAGGCCACTCTTGTCGAGGCTGCCAACGCTGGTGTCATAGGTCGCGTACTTGAGGCGACTGCGCAGGTCGCCAATGTCCTTGCGCAAACTGCGGGTGCTGGGCAGGTTCGGCAAGTCCAGCCGATGCACGGCGCTGGAGGCGACCAGGCCGTGCTGGATCAGATGCTGCATCGAATCGGCCAGTGCCGTGTTCTGCAGCAGGTGATAGCGGTCGTAACGGTATTTGTCGAACTTGTGCAGGTAGACGTTATTCAGGCTGGCGCCGCTGTAGAGCACACAGTCGTCAATCACGAAGCCTTTCAAGTGCAGCACGCCGAACAGCTCGCGGGTTTGCACCGGCACGCCGTAGATCGGCACTTCGCTGGCATGGGTGCGAGTCTGTTCCTGGTACCACGCCGAGTTGCCCGGCTGCTTCTTGGCGCCGATCAGCCCGCGCTGGGCTCGCAGCCAGTCCACCACCACGACCACGTCCAGTTCCGGACGCGCGGCCTTGGCGGCATGCAGGGCATCGAGGATTTCCTGGCCGGCCTCGTCCTGTTGCAGGTACAGCGCGACGATGTAGATGCGCTGGGTGGCCTGGGCGATTTTCTCCAGCAGGCAACGGCGGAATTGGGCAGCACCATCGAGGATGGTCACCGCATCGGCGGTCAGTGCAAAGCTGCGCAGCTTGGGCAGCAGGGAGCGTTTGAAAAGCGACGGCATAGGGCTCGCAAAAGGTCGATTCCGAAGAACGGATGAGCTTACACCATGGATGGGTTTGGGTCTTCCTGTCCTAAAGAAAAAACACTTGACCAAGGAGAACGATCATTCTACTTTTGTTTCATGAACGAAATTACTGGTAATGAAACACGAGACATCATCCTCGATGTCGCCGAAAAGTTGATCTATAAAAGTGGCATCGCCGCCACCGGCATGGACCTTCTGGTGAAAACCGCCGGCGTCTCCAGGAAAAGTGTCTATCGCTACTTCGCCAACAAGGACGACCTGATCGTGGCTGCCCTCAAGCGGCGGGACGAGCGCTGGATGCACTGGTTCAGCACCGAAGTGGACAAGGCGCCGACCCCGACTGCACGGCTGCTCAACCTGTTCACCGTGCTCAAGGGCTGGTTCGACAGCGAAGGTTTCCGCGGCTGCGCATTCATCAACACCAGTGGCGAAACCGGCGATCCACAGGATCCGGTCCGCCAGGTGGCGAAGCTGCACAAACAGAAGTTGCTCGATTACGTAACCCGGCTGTGCGTCGAACAAGGTGTCCAGAACCCGGACGCACTGGCGCGCCAACTCCTGATTCTGATTGACGGCGCCATTACCGTGGCGCTGGTCATGGGCGACCACAGCGCGGCTGACGACGCCCAGGACTTACTCGAAAAACTGCTACACGTCTGACCTGTTGAACCCTTGTGCAATTCGTCAATTCTCTGGAGATCCGCCATGTCTGCTTCTTCCGAAGTTCGTCCGCCGTTGCCGCCGTTCACTCGTGCGTCGGCGATCGAGAAAGTTCGCCTGGCCGAAGACGGCTGGAACTCTCGTGACCCGCAAAAAGTATCCTTGGCCTACACGCTGGATACTCAATGGCGTAACCGCGCCGAATTCGCCCATAACCGCGAGGAAGCCAAGGCGTTCCTGACCCGCAAATGGGCCAAGGAGCTGGATTATCGGCTGATCAAGGAGCTCTGGGCGTTCACCGATGACCGCATCGCCGTGCGCTACGCCTACGAATGGCACGACGACTCGGGCAACTGGTTCCGTTCCTACGGCAACGAAAACTGGGAGTTCGATGAGCACGGCCTGATGTACAACCGCTACGCCTGCATCAACGATATGCCGATCAAGGAAAGCGAGCGCAAGTTCCGCTGGCCGCTGGGCCGCCGGCCGGACGATCATCCGGGGTTGTCTGAGTTGGGGTTGTAACGCTCTCGACATGGCGGTCTGATAGTTGGTCGGGGTTTTGTTGACCGGGTACATATCCATTGCTGCGGTAACGGCTGCTTAGGGTTCCGCCCTGACGGCGGGTCACTTTTGGAAGAGCGCCAAAAGTAACCAAAAGCGCTTTGCCCCACCACTCGGTGCCTCGCCTAGGCTCGGCATGCCCTAACGAAGGCATTGCTCCGTGGGCCGCCGCGAAGGGCCATCCATGGCCCAGCGCGGCTACCTCGGCATCCATGCCGAGGTGCCCACTGCGCAATGCCTGCGTTCGGCCATCGTGGTTAACGGGGCGCCGAGATCAACGTCCACGCCGAGGCGGCCTTACAGCCGACCTGGCTCTCCCGGTCGTACACCCATTAGATCTGTGGGAGCAAAGCTTGCTCGCGAGGCGGCCTTACAGCCGACCTGGCTCTCCCAGTCGTACACCCATTAGATCTGTGGGAGCAAAGCTTGCTCGCGAGGCGGCCTTACAGCCGGCCTGGCTCTCCCGGTCGTACACCCATTAGATCTGTGGGAGCAAAGCTTGCTCGCGAGGCGGCCTTACAGCCGGCCTGGCTCTTGCGGTCGTACTCCGATCCCATTGTGGGAGCGAGCTTGCTCGCGATGACAGCGGCAAATCCAACAGGGATGCAAGCTGACCCACCGCTATCGCGAGCAAGCTCGCTCCCACAGTAAAACGGTGGGGCACACAGCAACGCCAGACAAGCGGCCCCTCCAACAGGCTTGACCCACATGCCGCCAGGCATCACATTGCCTGGGCCGGCGATAAGCTCGCTGTTTCGTTGTGCAGCAGATTTTTGTGGAGCCCATGACCGCGTCGATTCCGATCCGTCCCCCCTGCCCGCCCGGCGTCTGCGATTGTGGCCGTGATGCCTTGCTGCAAGCGCCTGGCAGCGACCTGCGCATCCTGTGCCTGAATCGCCAGGAAGAAAAACGCCTGCTTGAACGCCTGGAGAACATCCAGAGCCTCGACGAACTCCAGCGCCTGCAGCAGCGCCTGTACGAAAACCTGGGGATCCGCCTGAGCGTCGAGCCTGGCTACAACGAAGTGCGGACCATGCGCGGCATCGCCATCGAATTCCAGGACCAGCCCGGCCTGTGCCGCAAGATTCGCCAGTCGATTCCCGCCGCCATTCGCCGTGGGCTGGAAAAACGCCCCGAAATTGCCTGGCGATTGCTGGATGCCCACGATCTGTTTCGCGACATCTGAACCCAGGCGGCTCCTTCCCTGGAGCGGCACCTCGGCCTAGAAATCCACCGTCGCGGAAAGCAGATAGGTGCGCGGGGTCGACAGCGTCAATCCAGCCTCACTGTCATCCGACGCCCCGGCAGAACTCCAGTAGCGCTTGTCAGCCACGTTTTCGATGTTGGCCCGCAGGGTGATGTGCTTTTCGTCGACCTTGAACGCGTAGCGGGCGCCCACGTCGAAACGTTCCCAGGAATCGATTTGCTTGGTGTTGGACTGGTCCAGGTACTGCGGGCTGGAGTAGATGCCGCGGCTGGTCAGGGTCAGGCCCTGTACCGTCGGCACGTCCCATTCGGCGCCGAGGTTGACGTTGTACTTCGGCGTGGCCGGTGCGCGGTTGCCGTCGAAGGCGCCGTTGGTGGTTTGGGTCAGTTCGCTGTCGATGTACATCACGCCGCCGAGCAAGCGGGTTCCCTTCAGCGGTTCGCCAAACACACTCAACTCCACGCCGGTGTTTTCTCGCTTGCCGTTCGGGCCGAAGACACGCGTCGTGGCGTCGGTCGCATAGGCCGGCTGCTTGATCCGGAACAGCGCGGCGGTGACGGCGAACGGACCGGCATCATACTTGGCGCCCACCTCTACCTGACGGCTGATGAACGGCGGAAAAATCTCATCCTCGTTCACCGATGTCGATGGCGCGATCTTGCCCTGGCTCAGGCCTTCCATGTAGTTGGCATACAGCGACAGCTTGTCGGTCGCCTTGAACAGGATCCCACCCGAGGGCGAAACCTTTTCCTCATCGTAGGCGGTTTCGCCCTTGGCGTTATTCGTCCAGTCGTCAACCTTCACCCGTTGCCAGCGGGCACCTAGGGTCAGCAGCAAGCGATCCTCAAACAGGCCAAGGGTGTCGGACAACGCCAGGCCACTGAAGCGGTTCTCGGTGTAGACCTTGTCGTCCTGTCGCGTCGGGTTGCTCGGCGTCGGGGTCTGTACCGGGTCATACAGGTTGCTGCTGCCGTTGGCGTAACGGGCGCCGCCATTTTCGAAGTCCATGTAGAAATAGCTGGCCGACAGGTTGACCTCATGGCTCACCGGGCCGGTATGGAACCAGTTGCGCACCCCGGCACTGGCCGTCCGGACATTCTCGTCGCGGGTGAAATCCCGGGGTTGAACGCGGAAATCTCCAGCCTCATTGAGGACCGAAACGGCATGCCGAAGGAACTCATGAGTACTTTTGCGCGCCCCCACGCCGCCGTACAGCATGACGGAGTCGTTGACATCGAATTCGGCATTCACCGCGCCGAAGGTATCTTTGGTACGCGCCTTGCTCCAAGGCTGCGCGTAGTTGCGATCTACATCGCTGGCATGCGGCACTGGCGCGTCGGCGCCCACCTGCACACGTTCCTGGGGCGCGTCGGTGTTACGCTCGGTACGGCCAATGTCCGTCGAGAGCCGCAGGCGTTCACCGCGAAAATCCAGGCCCAGCACCGCCATCTCGCGGTCCACGCTCTGGTGATCCCATTCGGTGTCGCCCGCCTGCTTCACGCCATTGAAGCGAATCCCGAACTTGTCCTCTTCACCAAAACGCCGCCCGACGTCCACGGCACCGCCAAGCTGGTTGTTGGAGGCATAGCTGCCGGTGAATGAGGTGATGGGCTTGTCGGTGGCCCGCTTGGGCACCACGTTGATCCCGCCGCCCACGCTGCCCCGTGGAGAGATACCGTTGATGAGCTGGCTCGGGCCCTTGACGATATCGACGCGCTCGGCCATCTCCATGTCGATCGTGTACGTCGGCAGGATGCCGTAGAGACCGTTGTACGCAACATCACTGTTGAACAGGCTGAAACCGCGAATGGTGAACTGCTCAAAGCGCCCGCCCGCCGGGTTGGTGGCACGGACCGAGGGGTCGCTGGCAATCAGGTCGCCCAGGGTGCGTGCCTGCTGGTTCTTGACCGCCGCGCTGGTGTAGGTGGTCATGCTGAACGGCGTTTCCATGAAGTCCCGCGAACCCAGCAAGCCTTGCGAACCACGCCGCGCCACCTGACCGCCGGCGTACACCGGGCTGTCCGTCGACGCCGTGGCGCCGACAATCGAGGTGGGGGCCAGTTGCAGGCTGCCGCCTTCTGGCGCCGGCATCAGGATGTAGGCCTGCTCACCCACCGCTTGCAATTGCAGGTCCGAGCCCGACAACAGCCGGGCAAACCCCTCCTCTACGCCAAACTCACCCGAAAGCCCGGCGCTGTTGCGACCACTCACCAGGGCCGGATCCACCGACAAGTTGACGCCCGCCAGCCCGGCAAACCGGGTCAACGCCGCGCTCAGGCTGCCCGCCGGCACCTGATAGCTGCGCCGGGTGGCTTCTTCGGCCAGGCTCGATGAGATAAAGAAGGGGCTGGCGCTCAGGCTCAACATGAGGCTCAGGTTCAACAGCGGACGCCAGCCGGCAAAGGCCGGGCGCAAACGCAAAGGTGCAACTGCGGACATTGGAAAGCGCTCTCATTTTTGTTCAGTTGCCTTGAATGACAAGCGAGACAAAAAAAGGGGACAGGCCTCAGGCTCGATTCCTGGCGAAACTTGCAAGCCACCCCCATCTGTGGCGAGGGAGCTTGCTCCCGCTGGGGTGCACTGTAGGAGCTGCCGAAGGCTGCGATCTTTTGATCTTTCGCTTGAGATTCAAGTGCCCGGGGAAAGATCGCAGCCTCGCTTCGCTCGGCAGCTCCTACAGACCCAGCGGGAGATCGACTTCAATTGGCCTCAGGCCATATTTTTGCGAAGTGTCAACGTGACCCAGTAACGAGTGCGCCTGTGCACGTCCAGCGGCAGGCTGGCTGCAAGCAGCGTGAGGATTCGGTCGGTGTTGTCGAGGCGGAAGCTGCCGGTGATTCGCAGGGGTTCCAGGTTTTCATCCCAGCGCAACACGCCGGGGCGATAGCGGCTCAGTTCCCGCAGGAAATGCCCCAGCGGCTGGTCCTGCGCAACCAATACGCCGTCACGCCAACCCAACTGCGCCACGTCGAACGCCTTCACTGGCCCCGCGCCTGAGTCCTGGATATTGACCTGCTGGCCCGCTTCCAAACTCAGCAATGGCCCGCGCTGGGGTTGCAGTTGCGCCGAGCCGCTGACCACCGACACCCGGCAATCGCCCTCACCCAGGTGCAGGCAGACCTCGCCACGAGTGATGGTGATGAGCCCATAGGGTGATTGAACGGACAGCGGCGTGTTTCCGGCGCGCTTGAGGGCCATCTCGCCGCGTACCAGCACCAGGCGCCGCGCCTTGAGGTCCAGGTCGACGGCGCTGTCGGTGTTCAGTTGCAGCGCACTGCCATCGACCAGCGACCAGCGCCGTTGCTCGCCCGTGGCGGTGTGCAAGTCAGCGCGCCAAGCTTCCAACGGCAACTCTCGCCCCAGCAGCCAAGCGGTCGGGACCAATGCGGCGACGCCCAATGCGCGCTTGAGCACCTCGCGCCGGGCCAGCACTGGGCGGTCCAGGGTTGCCATGCCCAGGGACGCGGGCACCCCGGCAAAACGCTGGCGCAATCGCTGGGCCTTCTGCCAGGCCGCCTCATGATGAGCGCTGCTGTCGCGCCAGCGTTGCAGGGCCGCCGAGTCGAACGCATCCCCGTCGAACTCCATCAGGGTCAACCAGCGAGCCGCCGCCCGCGCCGCTTCACGGGCTTCGGGCGAAGGAGCCGAGCGCATCAGAAGTCCACCAACAGGCAATGCTCATAGGCCTGGGCCATGTAGCGTTTTACCGTGCGTTCGCAGACTTGCAGGCGCTCGGCAATCTCGCGATAACCCAGGCCTTCAAGTTGGCTCCAGAGAAAAGCCCGGCGCACCAAGGGCGGCAGGCCATCGAGCAATTCGTCCAGGGCTTGCAGGGTTTCCAGCAGCAGCCAGCGTTGTTCTGGCGACGGTGCGCAGGCTTCAGGCAGGCCGGCCAAGGCATCGAGATACGCCTGTTCCAGATTGCGTCGGGTGTAGAAATTGCTCAGCAGGCGTTTGCCAACGGTCAGCAGATAAGCCCGGGGCTCTTGCAGGTCAGTCAAGGTCTGGGAACTGGAAAGCACCCGCAGGAAGGTATCCTGGCGCAGGTCCGCCGCATCCCAGGCATTGCCCATGCGCCGCCGCAGCCAGCCTTCCAGCCAGCTACCGTGGTCACGGTACAACGCGTGGAGGGAATGCTCCGTCGGCGTAACTGCATCACACATGTCCAGAGCCTGCGCAAAGTCTTAAATGAGACTGATTCTAATTAATGTTCGCGCGTTAATCCAAGCTCTTTATGCAAAGTGTGTCTAAACACGGGGATGGAATGGATAGAGGGCCCTGTGGGAGCGAGCTTGCTCGCGATGGCGGTGTGTCAGAAACATGGATGCTGACTGATACTCCGCTATCGCGAGCAAGCTCGCTCCCACAGGTAAGTCTTTTGCGAGCAGAGCTATCAGTGACTGGCGTGCAAGGTCTTCGCCACCTCAGGCATGGCCGACGAGTGATGGTTGATGATCTTCCACTGGCCATCGAGGCGCTCATAGAGGAAGGTGTAGCGCGCCTGGACCTCGCGCTTGGAGCCGTCGGCCTGGGTGAGCGTGAAGGTATAGACACCACTGTCCATCGCCGCATCGGGGCCCAGGTGGCGGATCTCCCGGTAGTTGATTTGCCCGACCGGTTTGCCGGCCAGGAAATGCTCGAAGTAATCCTGGATCTGCGCCGGCGTGTTGCGCACCTTGTTGGAAACAGTCGGTTGCAAAATCGCATCCGGAGCGTAGAGGCCGGTCACGGCGGTGGCGCTACCGGTTTGCAGCGCGGCGTTCCAGCGGTCGAACAGCGCCGCGATCTCGCGGTCATTCACATTCTTGGGCTGCTCGGCCACCGTGCGATACACGTAAGGCGTAGCCTCAAGCGCCTGGACAAGCGGCGCGGCCAGCAGGAATAAAGCAGCAATGGCGCAGGTTTTCATTTTCATCAAAGTGTTCCTTTGGGTTTCAATGGGCCCACTTTGCCGGCCTTCCCTGCCTTCGCCATCGGCCAACCGGTGCCAATCGCCTATGCCGTTCGGCAGATAGGCCCAGTGCCGGTGACACGTTCTAATGACGCCACCGCGAACCGGACCGGTCCTCTTCCACGCTGGAGTTCCCCATGCAAAGTCCACCCCATGACCCCGGCAGTGCCCTGGCCATCCGCAGCCAATATCGCCAGTCGCAAAGCCGTGCCGCGCGCCTGGGCCTGCTGCTGGGCACCGGCCATGAACTGACGCAGTTGCCCCTGCCGGCCATGCGCCAGCGTGCGCTGCAACGGGCGTGCGCGTTCATGGCCATGGACCATGGCCTGCTGCTGGAGTGGGCGCCGGACCACCCGTTGCGCACCCTCGCCAGCCACGGCAGCGCGGAGCGACTCGACCTGCTCGCCAACCTGGCCCAGCCACAAACGCCCGGCCCACAATGGCTGGAGTCGCCCGGCAGCGCCCTGCCCCAGGTCTTGCGGGTGCCGTTGCGTGCCTCCGACGGCGTAGCGTTCGGGGCGTTGTTGCTGGGCAACAGCGTGGCCCTCGGCGCACCGGACAACGAAGACATCGAATCACTGCAATTGCTCGCGACGCTGTTGGCGGCGCACCTGGAGAACAGCCGTCTGCTCGAAGCACTCCAGGCCCGCGAGCGGACCATGTCCGAGCTGGTCCACCGCCTGTTCAGCGCCCAGGAAGACGAACGCAAGCGAGTGGCCTACGACCTGCACGACGGCCTGGCGCAGAACCTCGCCGGTTTGCATCAGCGCTTGCAGGGCTTCGCCGGTCGCTGCCCGTCGCTACCGCCTGCACTGGCGAACGAGCTGCAAAGCATCCTCGACCTGGCCCAAGGCTGCGTCGGCGAAGGTCGGCAACTGATTGGTGGCCTGCGCCCCCACGTGCTGGATGATTTCGGCCTGTACAAAGCCGTCGACAAGGAGGCCGATCGCCTGCGCGATGCGGGCCTGACGGTGAACTGGGCCGAACACAGCACCGCGCGCCTGCCGGGCAACACGGAGATCGCCCTGTTTCGCATTGCCCAGGAAGGCATCAACAACATTCTCAAGCACGCCCAGGCCAGCCATGTGCACTTGGGGTTGGCGGTGGACGATGGCCACGCTTGCCTGCGAGTGGAGGACGATGGCCGTGGCTTTGCCCTGGAACAACCCATCGAGACCAACGGCAGCTGCCATCTGGGGCTGGCTGCCATGCAGGAACGCGCACACTTGCTGGACGGCCACTTGAGCTGTTGCAGCCAGCCCGGCGGCGGCACCCGACTGCTGGCCAGCGTGCCGCTACCAGCCCACGGAGTACAACCATGAACCGCCCTTTGCGCCTGCTGCTGGCCGATGACCACGAAGTCACCCGCACCGGGTTTATCAGCATGCTCGCCGGCAACCCGGGATTCGAGGTCGTCGGCCAGGCCCGCGACGGCCAGGAAGCCCTCGACCTGTGCGAGCGGCTACAGCCGGACATCGCGATTCTCGACATCCGCATGCCCGTCCTCAACGGTTTGGGCGCGGCGCGGATCCTGCAGCAGCGCCAGCCCGGAATCAAAGTCGTGATCTTCACCATGGATGACAGCCCCGACCACCTCGAAGCCGCCATCGGTGCGGGCGCGGTCGGCTATCTGCTCAAGGACGCCAGCCGCGATGAAATGCTCGACGCCCTCAAACGGGTCGCCCAGGGCGAAGAGGCGTTGAACAGTTCGGTCAGCGCGCGCCTGCTGCGCCGCATGGCCGAGCGCGGTGCGAATGGTGTCACTCAAGTCCAGGCCCTGACCGCCCGGGAACGCCAGGTCCTGGGGCTGGTGGCCGGCGGTTTCAGCAACCGTGAAATCGGCGAAAAGCTGGGCATCGCACCCGGCACGGCCAAGGCCCACGTAGAGCGTGTCATCGGCAAACTGGGCGCCGCCGACCGGACCCAGGCCGCCGTGCGCGGCGTTGCCCTGGGCCTGGTGGCGCAACCCGCCGGGCAATGGCCATGAGGTTTCTCGCCGCCCGCCGCTGGGCCGACCTGCCCTTGCGCGGCAAAGCCCTGGTGGTGATTTCCCTGCCCCTGGTGGTCCTGCTGCTGTCGCTGGTGCTGATCTATATCACCGAACGCCAGACCGCCCGGGCCGAAGAGGATGTGCGTCGGGTGCTGCTGGTCCAGGGTGATATCCAGACAGTCCATACCCTGCTGGCCGAGGCGGCGGCCAGCGTGCGCGGTTACCTGCTGACCCGCCGCGAAGATTTCCTGCCCAGCTACGAACAGGCCACGCCGCTGATCCATGCCGCGTTGCAGCGCCTGGACCACAACATTCGCGACGCCAGGATGCGCGAACACCTCAAGACCATCACCCCGCTGATCGCCGACAAACTCGACGGTTTGCTCGCTTTGCGCAACGGCAAGCGCGACGACCCCGAGGCCATCACCGCGATCCTGATCGAAAACAAACAGGTGCTGGACGTACTGCGCGAGCAGATCAGCGCCATGCGCATACGCGAGGACGCCCTGCTCGCCGACCGCAGCGCCGCAGCCTCGGCCACGCGCATGCGCCTGTTGTTCGCCACCTTGCTGGCGGCGGTGTGCGGGCTGCTGGGGGCGATTGTCGCGGTGTTGTTCCTGTCCAAGGGCATTGTCGCCCGGGTCCAGCAGGTACAAGGCAACGCCCAGCGCCTGGCATTGGGCCAACCCTTGTTGCCGCAACCGCCGGAGCAGGACGAAATCGGCCAGCTCGGCACGCGCCTGGTGGAGGCCGGGCAGTTGCTCGCCGAACGCGAGCGGGCCCTGCGCGACAACGAGGAGCGCTTGCGGCTGATCATCGATGGTGTGAAGGACTACGGAATCTTCGCCCTGGATGCCCAAGGCTACGTCACCACCTGGAACGCCGGCGCGGAGCGGATCAAGGGCTACACCGAGCAGGAAATCCTCGGCCGGCATTTTTCCCTGTTCTACCTGGCCGAGGAATGCCCGGCGCACCCGGACATGGCCTTGCGCGAAGCCACCCGCGACGGTCATTACATGGAAGAAGGCTGGCGTTGCCGCAAGGACGGCAGCCGCTTCTGGGCCAGCGTGGTCATCACCGCCCAATACGATGGCACCGGTGCCTTGCGCGGTTTTTCCAAGATTACCCGCGATATCACCGACCGACGCGCTGCCGAGATCGCCCTGCGCACTGCCCGCGAAGAAGCCGAAAGCGCCAGCCGGGCCAAGAGCGAGTTTCTCTCGCGCATGAGCCATGAGCTGCGTACGCCACTGAACGCCATCCTCGGTTTCGCTCAATTGCTGGACATGGACTCCACCGCCGGCCAACGCCCCCAGGTCAGCCACATCCTGCGGGCCGGCCAGCACTTGCTGGCGTTGATCAACGAGGTGCTGGACATTGCCCGGATCGAGGCCGGGCGCCTGCCGCTGAACATCGAACCGATCGCCCTGTCGACGGTGCTGCACGAAGCCCTGACCTTGGTTTCACCGATGGCCGCCGACGCCGGGATCCACTTGGCCGAGCTGCCAGCGCTGCCCGACGACAGCGGCGTGCTCGCGGACCGCCAGCGCCTGGTGCAGGTGCTGCTCAACCTGCTGTCCAACGCCATCAAGTACAACCGGCCCGGCGGTGAGGTGCGCATCGAAGTCAGCGTCCAGGCCCATCAGGTGAGCATCGCCGTCAACGACACCGGTCATGGCATTGCCCCGGAACAGCTGGACCAACTGTTCAAGCCCTTCGAACGCCTGGGCGCCGATCCCCAGGTCGAAGGCACTGGCCTGGGGTTGTCCTTGAGCAAGAGCCTGCTGGAAATGATGCAGGGCAACCTGCAGGTCCACAGTGAGCCCGGACACGGCTGCTGTTTCACCCTGCAACTGCCCGGCACCCAGGTGGTTGGCGCGCATTTGCCGCCCATCGCCGCCCTGGCGGTGACACGTTCGCCTGTGGACTATCACGGCAAAGTCCTGTGCATCGAAGACAACCTGTCGAGCCTGGCGCTGATCGAAACCCTGATGCAACGCCGCCCTGGCATCCAATTGCTGTCGAGCATGCAAGGCCAGATGGGCCTGGACCTCGCTCGCCAGCACACCCCGCAACTGATCCTGCTGGACGTCAGCCTGCCCGACCTCGAAGGCCTTGAAGTCTTGCGGCGCCTGCGCCAGTCCCCGGCCACCGCCGCCACGCCCGTGCTGATGATCACCGCCGATGCCAGCGACCTGACCCACCGCGCCCTGCGTGACGCCGGCGCCACGGCGATCCTGACCAAACCTATTCATATCCAGGCCTTCCTGGGCCACCTCGAACACTATCTACCGGAGCCCGCATGAATCGCGACTTGCGCATTCTGATCGTCGACGATCAGCGCCCCAACCTGGACCTGATGGAACAACTGCTGGCCCGCGAAGGGTTGCACAACGTGTTGAGCAGCACCGAACCGTTGCGCACGCTCGATCTGTTCAACAGCTTCGAGCCGGACCTGGTCATCCTCGATTTGCACATGCCGGCGTTCGACGGCTTTGCCGTGCTGGAGCAACTCAACCGGCGGATCCCGGCCAACGATTACCTGCCGATCCTGGTGCTGACCGCCGACGCGACCCGAGACACGCGCCTTCGGGCGCTGGCCCTCGGTGCCCGGGATTTCATCAGCAAACCCCTGGATGCGCTGGAAACCATGCTGCGTATCTGGAACCTGCTGGAAACCCGTGCGCTCTATAAGGCGTTGCGCGAGTTGATCCCGTCCCAGCAGATCGAACTGTTGCGCCAGCACCGTCCCGCCGCCGGCCCGGCTTGACCTGGCGGCCGTTCCATCGAGGCATTCGAAGCATGGAAGTCACTGAACGAACATCGGCAACCGGCCTGCAGGCACACATCCGCGGCGAGCGCGTGGCGACGTCCGACGGCGTATCGGCCAAAGAAATCCTGGTCGAGATATTTGTCCGTGAACGCAGCGAAGCACACATCGTCGTGCCGGCAGTGGCCGAACCGTTGCTCGTCTGGGTGCTGTCCGGGGAAGCCATCGTCGAGGAGCGCGTTGCCAACGAGGCGTGGGAAGCGAATACCGTGGGCAGCGGAGATTTTTTCCTGACCACATCCCCGGTTCCTTATGAGATGCGCTGGCAAGTGACCAGTTACGAGCCGTTTGTGGTCATGCATCTGTACCTGGGGTTGGCGTTGCTGGAACGCGCCCTTGCCGAAGCCGGTGGCAGCGGCGCGATCCAACTGCGGGAAGTCTCTGGCGGGCGGGATGAAGCGCTTTCAGCCTTGCTTGAACAGATTCGGGCGGAATTGACCCGACGCGGTGAAACCAGTGCCTTGCTGATCCAGGGCGTGGCGCAATGTGTGGCGGTGCACCTGGCGCGGCATTATGTGGATGCCGAGGCCGAGGACATGTCCAGACGTAACGCCCTGCCCGCTTTCAAGCTCAAACGGGTGACCCAGTTAATGGAACAACACCTGGCCGAACCCTTCAGCCTCGGTGACCTGGCCCAGGCCATCGGCATGAGCGAATACCACTTCAGCCGCCTGTTCAAGCGCGCCACCGGGCGTTCACCTTCGCAGTACTTCATCCAACTGAGAATGGCCCGGGCCCGGCAACTGCTGATGGAGACCGAGCGCAGCGTCATCGATATCGGCCTGGAGGTCGGCTATGGCAGCGCCAGTCACTTCTCGCAGATCTTCCGCCGCGAAGTGGGCGTGGCGCCGAGTCATTACCGCAAGTAAGAACCACACATCCCCTGTGGCGAGGGAGCTTGCTCCCGCTCGGTTGCGAAGCGACCGCAAGATTTTGGGACCGCTGCGCGCTCCAGCGGGAGCAAGCTCCTATCAAATAAAACGCAAGCACTTGATTTTTCTAAAACAAATTCCAGGTCAAGGCTGCACGGTAGCGAAAAGGTTCAATTTCCACGAAAAATGTGGTTGCCCAGAATCTATGGCCAACTATCAGACCGCCTTCGCGAGCAAGCTCGCTCCCACAATTGGACCGGAGTACGACCGGAAGAGCCAGGTCGGCTATAAGGCCGCCTCGCGACGGACGTTGATCTCGGCGCCCCGTTAACCACGATGGCCGAACGCAGGCATTGCGTAGTGGGCAACCCGGCATGGATGCCGGGTTAGCCGCGCTGGGCCATGGATGGCCCTTCGCGGCGGCCCACGGAGCAATGCCGGAGTGAGGGCACACCGAGCCTAGGCGAGGTGCCGAGTGGTGGGGCAAAAGCGTTTTGCTTACTTTTGACTGGGCCGGCTCCCGGGCTTCTCAAAAGTGAGCCGCCGTCAGGGCGGAACCCTAAGTGGCCGTTACCGCAGCGATGGATATGTACTCGGCCATAAGCGCAGCGTCGAAGACGCGGCGGGGGCTCCCTCGCCACAATGGGATTCTTGGCCGATGTCTAGATACGGCGTTCATTTGATCCGGTAGTGAAAGGTATTGCGCACCGCCGGCACCGTCACCGCCTTGCCATCGATGATTCGCGGTTGATAACGAAACGTCTGGGCAGCGGCCAGGGACGGTCGGATGAATAATGGGTGGCAACCGTCGATGACCTTGGGGTTATCGATCCGCCCGTCCGGCGTCACGCTGTATTCCACGGTGCAATCACCCTCCAGGCCCTTGTCCAGGGCGCGTTGCGGATAGTCCGGGGCTTGCTTGCTCAGCGGTTGGTAGCTACGGCTGTCGGCGGCGGCCTGGCGCGCTTGCTCGGCTCGGCGTTGCTCGGCGAGTGCTTGCGCCTGCCGGGCCTGGCGCTGTTGTTCGGCGGCCTGCTGCTCGGCGTCTTGCCTGCGTCGTTCGCTTTCCTGGCGTTCGCGCTGCTGCTCGGCCTGTTGCTCACGCTTTTGCTCCTCGACCCGTTTACGGGCCAGGGCCGCCTGTTCCAGTTTCTGTGCCTGGACACGCGGATCGACAACAGGCTGGTTGGGAGCGGGACGCGGCGCTTCTACCGGCGCCAAGGTCGGCTCGACCGGCGGTGCTACAGGCATAACAGCGGCCGAGGCAGGCGCTTCGGGCGCCGGTGCCGCTGGCAACATCACCAGTTGCGTGCGCAACACCCGGGGCGCCTCGGCGGCGGGCTTCTCCACGCTCCAACCCAGCACCAACAACGCCACCACACCCGCGTGCAGGGCCACGGCGAGCCCCGCCGCCAGGCTGTTTTTCCAAAAGCGACGGCCCAGCGCAGGTACGCTCAAGGAGGGACTGTGCATGATCATCGCCGTCATCGCGGCGCCTCGGTCACCAGTCCCAGGTTGCTCACGCCGCCCTGCTGCAGCGCGGCCATGGCCGCAACGACCCGACCGTAATCGGCATGCGCGTCGGCACGGATGTACACCTGGGTATCGCTGCGCTCGGCCACGACCTGCGCCACCTTGGCGCGCATCTGCTCCAGGTCCACGGCGCTGTCGGTCTGGTGACGGGTGTCCAGCTCACCGCCCAGGTTCCAGTAGTAACCGCCCTCGGCCTTGACCGACAGCGTGAGGATTTGCTGGCGACTGTCGCTGGCCAGTGCTTCGCTGGCGACCTTGGGCAGTTCGATCTTCACCCCCTGGGTCAGCATCGGTGCGGTGACCATGAAAATCACCAGCAGCACCAACATCACGTCGATGTACGGCACCACGTTCATTTCGGCCTTGGGACCGTGCTTGCGTTGTGGCTTGACGAGCATCTGCCCTCTCCTCTCAAGCGGCCGTGGCCAGGTTCATCGGGGCACCGTGCAGCTTGCGGTGCAGACGCGCCTGCAGCTCGTTGCCAAAGGCGTAGTAACGGGTCAGCAGGGTCTGGCCGCGAGCGGCAAAACGGTTATAGGCAATCACCGCCGGGATCGCCGCGAACAAGCCGATGGCCGTGGCGATCAACGCTTCGGCAATGCCCGGCGCCACAGTGGAAAGACTGGCCTGTTGCACTTGGGACAGGCCGATAAAGGCATTCATGATCCCCCAGACGGTGCCAAACAAACCGATGTAGGGGCTGACCGAACCGACGGTGGCGAGAAATTGCAGGCCTTTTTCCAGCTGTATTTCCTGTTCGCTGATCGCCACTTGCAGCGCGCGCTCGACGCCTTCAAGCACCACTTGCGGCGTGCTTGAAGGTTGGCTGAGCTGAGTGAAGGCCAGCACACCTGCCTGGAAAATCGGCGTGACGCCACCGTCGTCTTCACGGACCTGTGCGTGCTCCCGATACAGGGGCAGCAGATCCTGGCTGCTGCGAAAGCGCTGCATGAAACCGTTGAGCTGGCGCTCGGTGCGTTGCAGCACGGCGCTGCGCTGGATGATCAGGTACCAGCTCAATAGCGAGGCCAGCAGCAATGTGAGCATGACCGCCTTGACCAACAGACTCGCGTCACTGATCAGGCCCCAGATCGTCATGTGTTCCAGTGTGGCTTGCATGGTTGAAACTCCTGTCTGGCGGTTATTCGATGAAATGTTCGTGACCGGTTGATGACAGCGTCGCTCAAGGCAGGCGCAGCGCTTTCGCCACGTCGGCCCAGGGCACGAACTTGAAGTTCTGGGTCTGCTCGGGCATGCGCTTGCGGCCGTCCTGGACCACCAGCATGCCCTGGCTCCAAAGCCCGCCGAGGTTCACCGAGGTCACCTCCAGTCCATCGGTTTGCGACGCACCATCAATGCCTGCGGCAGCGTTCAGACCGACCCGGAAAGCGCCGCGCACGGCATAGGGAGGCTCGGCATCGAGCACCAGGTAGCTGTCATTGCCCTGGCTGGAGATCACCAGGTAGTCGCGGCCCTCGGCCTGGTACAAGGCCATGCCCTCGACGTCAGCGTGCAACGCCGGGCCAACCTTGATCACACTGTTCAAGGTCGCCGGTTGGTCGGCCCGGGCATCCACCACCCAGACGCCAACGTCCTCTTCACCGAGAAACAAGCGTTGGCGTTGCTCATCGGCGACGCAACCTTCGGGCTGGCTGTCGACGCTGAACTGGCGCACCAACTGACCTTTCACCACGCCGTCCGACGCGCTCAGGCGATACTGCACGAAGCGCCCGTCCTTGCCGTTGGCGAAGGCATACAGTTCGCCTTCGGCAGGCTGGAACAGGCAGATGCCGTAGATTTCCTTCAATGACGTTGCAATCTCACCGGCTTCGCGCAACTCGCCACTGGCGCGGTCGATGCTGAACAGGCTCAAGCTGTTGCGATCTCGGTTGCTGGCCACGGCCAGATCAACGGTTTGCGTGCCCAGCTTGAAGTTCGCCCGCACATCGACGTTATTCAGGCGTCCAACCGCCAGTTCCTGCAGCAACTTGCCTTGCAGGTCATAGGCCAGCAGGCCTTGCTTCTTGTTGGTGCCCAGCACCCGGCTCAGCTCGGGCGTCGTCGGATGAACCCAGATCGCCGGGTCATCGGCTGCATCGCCCTGGCGGGCCACCGGTTCGCTCTGGACGATGGCAGCCACAGTGGGCAATACCGGCGGCAAAGGCGCTGGCGTGGGTTTCCAGCTGATTTCGCCTTGGTACAGGTGCCCGTTGTCATCGTCGCGCAGCAGCACCTCGACGCCACTTTTCGTCAGCCGCGCCGCGAGGTTTTCTGGCTCCTTCAGGCCCGCCAACGGCAGACTGGCTTTAGCACTCCACCCCTCTCCCTGCTGCTGATACACATGCAGTTGCGCCGCTTCCGGGTCCAGCCCCAACAGGCTTCCCGGCAACACGGCCATGGCCCCGGCGCTTTGCTGGAGGTCGCCGAACGGTGCGCGCATCGCCACGGGCACCCGCACGGTCTCGGCCTCTGAGGATGCCGGATAGGCCCACCAACCCACCCGCTCCTCGTTGACGAACAATTGACTGGCGCTGTCCTGCACCTGACAGGTCTTGGCGTCCGGCGGCAATGGCAGGCCGCGCACCCGTTGCGCGGTGTCGTTCAGGCGCTCGCCATTGCCCACCAGCCATTGCTCGCCCTTGCCCTCCTCGCCAACCAGAAACACAAACAGGTTGCTCGCCTCGTCGCGATAAAGGCACAGGCCGTTGACCGGGAAATCCCGTGCGGGCAGGTACACCGGCATGCCCCACTGACGGTTTTGTGGGTCGAGGCTGACGACCAGGGCTTGCTGGCGCGTGCTGTCGAGGCTGGCGACCAACACGTTCGCGCCCTGGGCACGGCTATCGACACCTTCGAAGGTGCCCTTCAGGCGCGTCAGTTCGCGACCCTGGGCATCGAGCAAGAACAAGCCCTCGCGGGCGCTGGCCAGCCGCTCGGTCGTCGAAGGGCCAGGCAGGAATGCCAGGGCGTTGATCGCCAGTGGCTCGGCTTGAGACCAGGGTTGCAGTTTTAGCTTGGGCGCTGGGGCAGCCGCCAGGGCGGCGGCTGATGCCAGGCTGATCGCCATCGCCAACAGGTAGCGCTTAGGTAAGAAAAACATCGTGTTCAACGGGAAAATCCTTGTCGTTCAGTCAGACTCAAACGGGCTTGTGGCCCACTTCTATTGCCAGGGAATTCATCTGTGGGAGCAAAGCCAAATCCTCTTGCCACAAGTGATCAGGCTCGTGATTCAGAAATGGGTAAAGGTCAGCCCCAGCTTGTAGGTCGGGCCGTACTCTTCGTACTGGCCGTTGTAGGCGCGGTGACCGGTGTAGACGAAATACGACTCGTCGGTGAGGTTCTGGGCCTCCAGGCTGACTTGCAGGTTCTTGGTCAGCGAATAGCGCGCGCTGAAGTCGACGAAGGTCTGGGCGTCGACGTGCAAGTCGTGGTCGCGGTCGCTGATGGACGCCAGCTCGAACAGGTAGGCTGACTTGTAGTTGGCCGACAGCCGCAGGCTCAGCTTGTCGTTTTCCCAACCCAACATCAGGTTGCCGACCGTGTCCGACTGGTTCGGCAAGTCGATGCTGCGTTTGCGCTGGGTACCACTGGCCTGGTCGAAGCCCTCGATCTCGGCGTCCGAACGGCTGAAGGTGGTGTTGGCGCCAAGCAGCAGGCCGTTCCAAGGGGCTGGCAGCCAGTCGAATTTTTGCGAGTAGGCCAATTCCAGGCCATACAGTTTGGCGCTGTCGCCGTTGGCGTAGCTGTGGGCTTCTGAGAAATCGGTCCAGGCACCCGTGCCGGCCAGGTCGGTGTTGTAGACGAAGTTCTTGATGTCCTTGTAGAACACGAAGGCCGAGACGGTGCCGGCGTGGCCCATGAAATGCTCGATGCCCAGGTCCAGGTTGCTCGACTCCAGCGGCTTGAGGTCCGGGTTGCCGAACGTGGCCTCGTCATCGTCGATGACAAAACCCGGCGCCAATTGCCCGAAGGTCGGACGCACCACGGATTTGGTCCACGCCGCACGCACCTGGGTGTTCTTGTCCAGTTGATAGCGCGCGTGCAGGCCCGGCAACCAGTGGTGATACTTGCGCCGGGTCTCGGTATCGGTGAATACGCCGTCGGTGGCGCCGGTGCCCTTGGCTTCGAACTCGGTGCCTTCGTAGCGCATGCCTGCGATGAAGCGCCAGTCATCGATATCGACGGTGTTCATCAGGTATCCGGCGTTGATGTCCTCGCTCATCTTGAAGTCGTTGACTCGCGACTCCTGCTCGTCGAAAAACTCATCGCGATTCAGACCGCCGAGCAACTGCTTGATCGCGTCGGCGCTGATGCCCGGGCCGAAGCGGCCGAGGCGATAGTCCACGTCGCCTTTCTGGAACTGCCCGAGGTTCAACTGCTCGTCGGTGAAACCCAGGTCGTCAAAATCCTCGTAGACCCAGGCATTGAGGTCGTTGTCCTTGTCCCGCCGGCTGACTTTTCCGCCGAATTTGACTTGGGATGCATAGCCGCTGAAATCGTAGTCCCGGGCCAGATCCAGGCGCAGGTTTTTCTCGGTGTCGGTGGTCTTCTGTTCTTCCCAGTCCACCTTGTCGAGGCTGAAGTTGGCCGGATCGTAGAACCCCGAGCCGATGATCGGCCGCGGCTTGTCGTTGTCGTAGAAACCACCGTTGAAACCATCGATGCCTTTGAAGGTGGCCCCGGCAATGTGGCCGGGGCTGTCTTCGCTGGATTGGCTATAGCCACCCTGGCCACTCAGGGTCCAGAGCCCGAACAGGCGTTCGCCACCGAGTACGTAGGATTGGATTTCCTGGGTTTCTTCACGTTGCTTGAGTTTGCGCTCGCCCTCGGCATCGCCCAACTCGCCTGCCGCTTGTGGGTCTTCAAAGGCAATACTGGCGGCGTTGCGGGTTTCGCTGTCCTTGTAGCGGCTGTACAGCGTGCGCAGGTAGTAGCTGCTGAAGTCATCGGGCTTGTAGTCGAAGTTCAACCCGCCACCGGCCCGCTCGCGACGGATGTCGTAGTCGCGCTGCTCGAACTCTTCGAGGCGCGAGCCTTGCTCGAAATCCCAGGCACCGCCGGTTTCGACGTTGTCCGAACCGAAGTCACGCTTCTGCCAGCTCAGCGCCGCGGCCACGCCGAAGTTGTCGATGCCGTCGCCGAGGCTGAAACGGTCGCTGATGGCGCCGGAGAATTTCGGGCTGGTCTGACGGGTGTTCTTGTCATAGCTGGCTTCGCTGCTGCCGGTGTAGAACAGGCCCTTATGGTCGAAGGCCGAGAGGCTTTTGACGTCCACCGTGCCACCCAGGGAATTGGCGTCCATGTCCGGCGTCAGGGTCTTGATCACCGACAACGATTGCACCAGCTCCGAGGGCAGCACATCCAGGGCAACGGCCCGGCGTTCGCTCTCCGGGGCTGGCACCAGGGTACCGTTGATGGTCACGCTGTTGAGGTCCGGTCCCAGGCCGCGCACGCTGACAAACCGGCCTTCGCCCTGGTCGCGCTCGACGCTGACACCGGGCAGGCGCTGCACCGCTTCGGCGACGTTTTCATCCGGCAACTGCGCAACGCCATCGGCATGCACCACGCTCTTGATGCTGTCAGCGCTGCGCTGTTCCTTGAGGGCCTGATCGATGCTGGCCGCCTGGCCGACCACTTCAACGTGTTCTGTGACCGCCTGCTCGGCGGCGCTCAGTCGCTCACTGGCAATGGCCATCGCCAACGCGGTAACAGTGAAACCGACGAGCCCGGCAGTGCTTGTGCGGTGATACATGGTGGTCCTCCCCAGGAATCCGGAAATCCGCCAGGCAATGGCCCGGCAACTGGGAGGGCACGCTAGGGGTGGGGGATGACGGTTCTGTGACAGGGTTTGGCTGGAGAGGCTGCAATCGGTTGATTTAGGGGGGCTGGCGAGCCGGAATGAGCTGAAATGACCTGTTTTACAGGCTCAGGGAATCTGAATCACCTCTGTGGGAGCAAAGCTTGCTCGCGATGCAGGCGCCTCGATTCCCTGAAAAACCGCATCGTCTTCATCGCGAGCAAGCTTTGCTCCCACAAAATCCCCTCGCCACAATGAGATAGGTGGCGATGTCATGAATGAAAAGTTCAGACAATGGATGAGCTGATTCGACCTCCCCCACCCCGTCACCCGCCGTCACCGCACTGTCACATTCATCTGCTGTGCTGGGCCGCATTCCGCTTCTGGCAAAGGATTCCGGTCATGTTCTCCGTGCTGCGCCCGCACCGCCTCAAACTCGCCCTGCTCCTGCTGGCGGCCAACCTCGGGTTGATCCTGCACTTGGCCTGCGGCGAACTCAAACCCGTTGCCGAATGGGTCTGGCTGGACATCCTCGGCGAAGGTGGCTCGGCGCTGCTGGCGCTGGTCTGGTTGGGGCTGGTGCTGAAAAGCCGCCCGGCCGGACGGGTCACCAACTACCTGATCCTGGGCCTGGGCTGCATCTTCTTTTCCTGGTGGATCGACAGCCTCGATGAATTCATCCGCCTGCCCGACAGCATCACCTGGGACCACTGGCTCGAATCCGGGCCGATGCCGGTGGGCATGATTCTGCTGACCCTTGGTATCTATCACTGGCACCGGGAGCAACTGGCAATCAACGGGCAGATGGAGAAGCGCGAGCGGCTGTTCCGTGAGCATCGCCTGTTCGACAAACTCACGCCGTTGGGGGGCGCCGACTTTCTCAAGCACGAACTGTCCGCCAGCCTGGAAGACAGTCGACGCCGCCAGCAACCCTTGTCGCTGCTAGCCCTGGACCTGGACAACTTCACCGCCATCAACCAGCGCTTCGGCCACGGCGAAGGCGATGCGGTGTTGCAGGCTGTCAGCCAGTTGCTGGTATTGAACCTGCGGCGCCAGGATCTGCTGTGCCGCCTGGCCGGTGATCGCTTCGTGGTGCTGCTGCCCGACACCGGCGAGAGCCAGGCCCGGCGCCTGGCCCTGGAGCTGGAAATTGCGGTGCGCAGCCTGGCCCACAAGACCCGGCAACACAGCGAACGGTTGCAACTGGTCGCCAGCACGGCGGTGGTGATGGCGTTCGACGAGTCCCCCGAGGCCTTGCTCAAACGCCTGAACCTGGCATTGGCCCAGTCCCGGACCACGTTGGCGAAAAGCGCATGACGCTCAAGACGTGCTGGTACGAAACCGACAGCCGCTTCATTCCGGGGCACTATCAGCCTGCCGCGCTGATCGACCTGGCGCTGTCGCGGGACATCGACAGCCATCGCCTGCTGCGCGGCACCGGGTTGTTTCACGACGATATCCTCGCCGGACAGAGCCGCATCAGCCCGCAGCAGTTCCTCGGCCTGATCGACAATAGCCGACGCCTGCTGGATGCCAGCGACAGCAGTTTCCTGTTTGGCCAGCGGCTGTTGCCGGGGCACTACGGGCCTGCGAGCCACGCCTTGCGCCACGCGCAGAATCTGCATCAAGCCCTGCAAACCCTGATCGACCAGCAGGCGCTGCTCAGCCCGTTGGCCGCCCCGAGGCTGCTGTTGGACGAGCACTATGCCTATGTCCATTGGCTGGATAGTTGCGGCGCCGATGAACAATGGCGCTTCGTACTGGAGGCGAGCATGACCTCGATGGTGGCGATGAGCGCCTGGCTCAGCGGCGAACGCCTGCCCTGGCAGTGCAGCTTTCGCCACAGCGAACCGCGCTACGTCGAGCAATATTGGGTGCACCTGGGTGAGCACACCCAGTTCGACCGCCCCCTGGACCTGATGCGCCTGCCCCGCCACTGCCTCGCCCAGCCCTGGCCCAACGTCTCGGCCACCGCCGGCCAGGTGGCGCGGATCGAAGCCCGGGAACAGCTCGATCAACTGGGCTTCGCTTCAAGCTTCCTGGATTGCCTCTACGACTATCTGCACGCTCATGTGCAGCAGACGCCCAGCCTGGAACAGACCGCCCAAGCCTTCGCCATGAGCCCGGCAACCCTCAAGCGCAAGTTGCACAAGCACCACACCGGGTTCCAGCAACAGGTGGATCGGGTGCACACCCACGTGGCCTTGTATCTGTATCAGGTCAAGGGCTTCAGCAACGAGGAAGTGGCGCAGTACCTGCGCTTCAACGATACGGCGAACTTTCGTCGCTCGTTCAAGCGCTGGACCGGCAGTACGCCGAATCTGATCCGGCAATTGCTGATGTTGGGCTGAACTGTGGGAGCAAGGCTTGCCCGCGATGCAGGCGCCTCGGTTCACCAAGGACCGCGTTGTCTGCATCGCGGGCAAGCCTTGCTCCCACAGATAAACTCCCTATGGGTTCAATGCCCGCGAATGTAGTGCTCCAACTGCCGGATCAAATCCGCCTGCTCGACAATCGCTTCTTTCACCAGGTCACCAATGGACAGCAGGCCGATCAACTGCCCGTTATCCAGCACAGGCAGGTGCCGCAAGTGGCTGTCGGTCATGACTTCCATGCAACGGTCGATGCTCTGCTGGCTGTCGGCGGTGATCACCGGCGCGCTCATGATGGTGCGCACCGTCGTCCCCACCGATGAGCGCCCCTTGAGCACCATCTTGCGCGCGTAGTCCCGCTCGCTGAACACACCCACCACCTGGCCGTCCTCGATCACCGGCAACGCACCGACATTTTTCTCGGCCATGATCTGCAGCGCTTCGAGCACCGTCTGCTCCGGTGCGATGCTGTGGACCTGCTGGTTCTGCACACTCTTGAGTCTTACCAGTTGGGCGGCGGTTTTCATTGTTCATCCCCAAATTTCAATAAAATCTGACCCGCTGTTGTGGCCAGAGATTGCTCCCGCTCGGTTGCGCAGCGACCGCAAAAGCTTGGGGCCGCTCCGCAGCCCAGCGGGAGCAAGCTCCCTCGCCACAAAAGCACCACTACAACACCACGAACGCAGCGATTGCGCAGATCAGTCTTCGCCAATCTCCACCACATCACCATTGAGCCGCACCGGCCATACCCGCAGGCTTTGTTCCGGGTATTCCAGGCAATGGCCGTCTTCCAGGCGAAAATGCTGCTTGTACATCGGCGAGGCAATCACCAGGTCACCCTTGATGCTGCCCAGCAAGCCGCGGCCGATGACGTTCGCACCCGACTTGGGGTCGCGGTTGTCGATGGCGTACAGCGGCTTGTCCTGATGCTCGGGCAGGTACAGCAACGCCACTTGGCTGCCGTCGTGCCAGGCGACCACGCCGGAGTTGGGCACCAGGTCCTCGCGGCTGCACAGGGCACGCCATTGCGCCGGTTCCTGGGCGACATTGCGGGCGGGAATACGAACGACGTTTGACTGGCTCATCAGAGCACCTCCTCGGTAACGGGAATCAGGTGGAGTTCGTGGGCGTGAACCGGCCGGCGCTGGCCGCGTTCCCTGACGAAATGAACATCCGGATCGCCGCGCCCATCGTTGACGAAGGTGCGGAAACGCTTGAGTTTGTCCGGATCCTTGAGGGCGTTGGCCCATTCGCATTCGTAGCGGTCGACCACCAGTTGCATCTGGGCTTCGAGCTCGGCGCCCAGGCCCAGGCTGTCGTGGATGATCACGTCCTTGAGGTAGTCCAGGCCGCCTTCCAGGCTTTCGCGCCAGACCGAGGTCCGTTGCAGTTTGTCGGCGGTACGGATGTAGAACATCAGGAAGCGGTCGATGTAGCGGATCAGCGTGGCGTCATCCAGGTCCGTGGCGAACAGCTCGGCGTGACGCGGGCGCATGCCGCCGTTGCCGGCCACGTAGAGGTTCCAGCCCTTCTCGGTGGCAATCACGCCGACGTCCTTGCTCTGGGCCTCGGCGCACTCGCGGGTGCAACCGGACACCGCGAACTTGAGCTTGTGCGGCGAGCGCAGGCCTTTGTAGCGATCCTCGATGGTCAGGGCCATCTGCACGCTGTCCTGCACGCCGTAGCGGCACCAGGTGCTGCCCACGCAGGATTTCACCGTGCGCGTGGATTTGCCGTAGGCATGCCCGGTTTCGAAACCGGCTTCGATCAGCTCGGCCCAGATGTCCGGCAACTGGTGCAACTGGGCGCCGAACAGGTCGATGCGCTGGCCGCCAGTGATCTTGGTGTAGAGGTCGTATTTCTTGGCGACCACGCCGATGGCGATCAGCTTGTCGGCGGTGATTTCCCCACCGGCGATACGCGGTACCACCGAGTAGGTGCCGTTTTTCTGCATGTTCGCCATGAAGGTGTCGTTGGTGTCCTGCAACGGCACCAGGGACGGGTCCATGATCGGCTGGTTCCAGCACGACGCCAGGATCGAGCCCACTGCCGGCTTGCACAGGTCGCAACCGGTGTGACCACGACCGTGCTTGGCCAGCAGTTCGTCGAAGCTGATGATGCCTTCCACCCGCACCAGCGCATACAACTCCTGGCGGGTGTAGGCGAAATGTTCGCACAGGCTCTTGTCGACGCTGACGCCGCGGGCAGTCAACTCATGCTCGAACACTTGCTTGACCAAGGCCGCGCAACCACCACACCCGGTACCGGCCTTGGTGTCGCATTTGAGCTGGCCCAGATCAGTGCAGCCACCGTCGATGGCCGAGCAGATCGAGCCCTTGGTGACGTTGTGGCACGAGCAGAGGGTGGCGGTTTCGGGCAACGCCGCCGGGCCCAGGGTCGGGGCGCCTGCGGACGACGGCAGGATCAGGCTGGCAGCGTCCTTGGGCAAGGCGATACCGTTCTGCATGTATTGCAGCAAGGTGTCGTAGTAGCTGTTGTCGCCCACCAGCACCGCGCCGATCACGCGTTTGCCATCGGCGTCCACCACCAGTCGCCGGTAGCTGGCGCTGGTTTCGTCGATGAATTGGAAGCTGCGCGACCCCGGGGTGTTGCCATGGGCGTCGCCGATGGAGCCAACGTCCACACCGAGCAACTTGAGCTTGGTCGACATGTCGGCGCCGGTGAAGGCTTCAGCGCTTTCGCCGCACAGCCGGGCCGCGACATTGCGGGCCATTTGGTAACCCGGGGCGACCAGGCCGAAAATGCTGCCGTTCCAGGCCGCGCATTCGCCGATGGCGTAGATGTCTGGGTCGCTGCTCTGGCAATGGTCGTCGATCACCACGCCACCGCGCGGGCCGATCTGCAGGTTGCTATGACGAGCCAAGGCATCCTGGGCACGGATACCGGCGGAAAACACGATGAGGTCGGTTTCCAGGAAATCGTCGTCGCCGAAGTTCATCCGATAACGGTACTGTTCACCGGCGCTGATGGACTGAGTGCCCTTGGACAGGTGCACGCCGACGCCCAGCTTCTCGATACGGGCCTTGAGGGCCAAGCCGCCCTGGATATCCAGTTGCACCGGCATCAGCCGGGGGGCGAATTCCACCACATGGGCTTCAAGGCCCAGGGTCTTCAGGGCGTTGGCCGCTTCCAGGCCCAGCAGGCCGCCACCGACCACCACGCCACGACGGGCATTGCTGGCAGCAGCGCGGATCGCGTCCAAGTCTTCCAGGGTGCGATAGACCAGGCACGAATCGCCTTCGGCGCCTTCAATCGGTGGCACGAACGGGTAGGAACCGGTGGCGAGCACCAGTTTGTCGTAGTGAAGACGATCATGGGCGGTCACCACCTGATGCGCGTCACGGTCGATTTCCAGCACCGGCACACCCAGGTGCAACGTCACGCCGGGGGTCTGGTACAACGACGCTTCGCCAAGGGCCAGGGACTCGGCATCGCGACCCGAGAAGTACTCGGACAGGTGCACACGGTCGTAGGCACGCATCGGCTCTTCGCTGAACACATGCACACGGTAATGATTGAGGGCACCGCGCTCGATCAGTTGCTCGACGCAGTGATGGCCGACCATGCCATTGCCGATCACGATCAGCGTTTGCAGCTTGTTCAGAGAAGCAACGTTGGAATTCATAAAAAGCACCCGACAAAAGCCCATCACGATTTTGAAAGCAAAAAAAAGACGCCTGAAACCTTGCGGTTCCAGGCGTCTTTGCCTGTTCTGTGCGGTATCGGCCCGGCGACTGCGCCCTGACCTACCGTTGTCCCCCGACCTGCTGGCACTCGATCTTCGTTGACCGACGGGGCTGCCCACTCGACTGTGTTCGCGGTGGGCCTGGATAGCCTCTTGCAGCGAGCGTGCCAAACCTGCGTCCCCCCTTATTCACGCCCTCCCGTTCACCCACAATCCCCTGTGGGAGCGGGCTTGCCCGCGAAGAGGCCAGCTCAGTCACCGCAAGCTGACCGGCGCCCACCTCCGCTGCGCAAGCATCGCCAACTGCCTTGCGATGGTGCGATCACCCCGCCTGCGGCTTCATAAAAGTGCAGCCCGCCCTCAGGAGGGGCTTGCTTTCGATATCAGTCGGTCAGTGGGTAAAGATGCCGGATGTGCCGCCGCCATCGCGAGCTCGCTCCCACAGAGGTAAGTGGTGAGCTCGCGATGGCGGTGGTTCAGCTTGAAAGGGTGTCGACGGTCCTGTTCACCATCGCAATGATACTGACAAGAAGTTCTTCCTTCGCCTCGCCAGCGCTGATCTCCCCGGTGGCAGCGGCATTGGACAGGGCCTCCGCCGCTCCCAGCATCGCCCGCAAACCGGCCTGGGCGATGCCTTTCGTGCCGGCGAACGGTTCCAGCACGGCGCGGCACTTGTCGAGGAAAATCCCCTCGTATTCGCGCTTGATGCGTTCCAGTTCCGGCGAGCTGGTCAATGCCGCGATCACCCCGGGAATCTCCCGACCTTGCAACAGCACGCACTCGACGTAGGAAGAAGCAATCACCGCCGCCCGGCTTTGCAGGGTCGCGTCGCTGGCGTCCAGGGCCGCGTCCATCAACGCGGTCTGGCGGGCGTCGAAATCCTGGTACAGCGCCGCCAGCAACCCGGACCGGGTGATGAAGTGGTCGTAGACGATGGGCTTGGTCACCCCCGCCTGATCCGCCAGCCGAGCCAATGTCAGGGCGTCGCTGCCCTCCTCCCTCACCAGTCGCCAGGCGACATCCAGCAATTGTCGCTGCCGGTCATGCCGGGATAAACGACGACGAGGTGAAGATTGCGGATTTTCGTCAGTGCTTGACATGCTAACTTTACCAACCGTAACTTACTAACCGTAACTTAACCCAGCATACCTGTCTTCCAGACTGCGTGACCAGAAGGAGTTTCGCCATGCATGCATTGATCGTTGTGGCTCACCACGACCCTCGTTCCCTCACCCACAGCCTGGCCGGAAAAATCGCCGAGGGCATCACCCGCGCCAACCCCGCCGATACGTTCGAGATCGCCGACCTGGCCGCCGAAGGCTTCGATCCGCGCTTCAGCTTCGCCGACCATGCCGTTCACCACCGCGAAGCCTTGCCGCCCGCGGATGTGCTGGCCGAACAAGCCAGGATTGATCGTGCCGATACGTTGGTGCTGGTCTATCCGATTTACTGGTGGTCCATGCCGGCGCTGCTCAAGGGCTGGATCGACCGGGTGTTTTCCAACGGCTGGGCATTCGATTTCAGCCTCGACAAGCCGTTTGTCCAACAACTGCAGCACTTGCGGGTGCACCTGGTGGCAGTTGGCGGCGCCGATGCCGACAGCTTCCAGCGCCACGGTTACGGCGAGGCGATGACCACGCAGATCGACCATGGCATTTTCGATTACTGCGGCGCCCGCGTGGTGAGCTCCCAACGTTTGCTCGAATCGGAAACCGTCGATCCGCACCAGCATTTGCAGGCCGCTAGCGTTATCGGCCAGCGGCTGTTCACGACGCTCGACGAGACCACGCACGCCGCCACCGCCTGCGCGTGACCTCAGAGTGCTCGACCCCGGGCAGCAGACAGTGTCGCGTCACGAGCATAGATATCCGGGATGTACAACGGCTGGCCCTGGCTGTCCGCTTGTGCTGTCCAGTACCCCAGCAGGATCGGCACGGGCCGGGCCAACCGGAATTCATGGGTCGTCTCGGTGGCCAGCAGCGTATCGGTACGCGCGCGTTCGGCCGGGCTTACCAGCAGGTCGCGCAAGCTCATCACTTGCTCGATCCGCACGCAGCCTGAACTGAAGGCTCGCGGGCCTTTGCTGAACAGCGCCTGGCTCGGGGTGTCATGCAGGTACACCGAGAACGGATTGGGAAAGCGGATCGCCATTTTGCCCAACGGGTTCTTCGGACCTGGATCCTGGCGCAGCATGACGTTGCCCGGGTGCTCCCAGTCGATATCCTCTGCCAGCAACGGCAGGCCTTCACTGTCGAGGATCCGCAGGTTATGACGGGCGAGAAACTCCGGATCGCGGCGAATCTCGGGCAGTTTGTCTTCACGCATGATGGTCGGCGGAATGGTCCAGGTCGGGTTGAGCGTCAGCCGGGTGACGTGGGATTTGAGCAACGGTGTCTGCCGTTGCGCTCGGCCCACCTGGGTGCGGGTTTGCCAGACTGGCGCGCCGCCTCGATAAACCGTCAACTGGGCCGCCGCCACGTTGACCAGGACACTATCGTTCTCCACGTCCTGGGCCAGCCAGCGCATGCGTTCCAGATTGATGCGCAACTGCTCGCGACGCGTGGCCGGGCTGACGTTCAGCTCGGTCACGGTCCACGGCCCCACCACGCCATCGGCCTGCAGCGAATGCTGGGTCTGGAAGCTTTTCATCGCGTCCACCAGCGTGGGACTGTAGTGCTCATCAGTCAGCAGCGGCGGTGTACTCAGGTAGCCCTCGCTGAACAGTCGCTGGGCCAGGGCCGGTACGCGGGCGTCCTGCTTGTCCGGTTGCAGCAGCGGTCCGCCCGGCACGGGCTGCCAGTCGGATAGAGGCTGTTGCCGCAGCCGGGCATAGAGGCCACGCAGGTTGCGATAAAGGTCCAGGTTCGGCCGGGCCTGTTCAAAAGCAGCGGCGACGTCCCGCAGGCCGAGGCCGGCGATGGCCAGCACCACGGCCTGATGATCCTGCGGTGGCGGGTTGGCCTTCCATACCGGCTCCAGCCGGGCTTGGGGCAGGTAGCCGAAACGCAGGTCATGCAAGGCTTGCAGGTAGCGCTGGCTGATGGCGATGTCGACGCAGTGAGCGCCCTGGGCTGCCCCCTCGACCGGCAGGCCATAGCGTGTTGGATCCAGGCCGTCATCGGCCAATTGTTGCAACTGGACCTGCAACGCCCCCCGTCGTTCGTCGTCCGACCAGATTTCCTGGCCTGCGTTTTGCTGATAGAACGCCTGCAAGTCGAGCAGCGTCGGAAAGTCGACGCCCGCCGCGACGTCCGGGCACGCGACCGCCAGTTGCGCCAGTGTGGTCTGCACGAATGCCGGATCGCTGTCTTCGGCTGTCGCGACCAATGGCGCAGTGAGCAATAAAAGGCTCAGGTAACATGCGGACTTTTTGAACAACTGCTTTACTCCAATCCATGGCCGTCTCGTTGACGGTGAATTTTGCGACAGGTACGACCCGCCATCATGCAAACAATCAAAATCGGACGGGATGCCGCTAACGAACACCACGCTGGAAACGCTTCGCCTGTACAGGGCTTTTTGCGCCGATTCTGTCTGGTCATGCTGGGCCTGGGCGTCATTTGCAGCCCGGCGCTGGCGGAAAAAAAGGCGAATTCGAAAACGCTCTACCACAGCCTCGCCTACGCAGCGCCGGAACTCAATCCCCTGGCGCTCAAAAGTGCCTTGAGCGCCATGCAATGTGCGGTCGCCAACGGTGCCAACCCAGCCCGTCACCTGGCGGTCATCGACTACTCGCAACCCTCCACCGCCCGTCGCCTGTGGATCTTCGACCTGCGCCAGAAAAAGCTGGTGTTGCGCGACCTGGTGGCCCATGGACAAAAGTCCGGGGAAAACTTCGCGACACAATTTTCCAATCGCCTGGGCAGCTATCAGTCCAGCCTGGGCCTGTTTCGCACCCAGGAAAGCTACCAGGGTGCCCACGGCTATTCGCTACGCATGGACGGCCTGGAGCCGGGTTTCAATGACCAGGCCCGTGATCGGGCAATCGTGATCCATGCCGCTGACTACGTGAACCCGTTGTGGAGCGTGCGCCAGGGACGCATCGGGCGCAGCCAGGGCTGCCCTGCCGTACGCCCCCAGGTGGCGCGCCAGGTGATCGACAAGCTCAAGGGCGGTCAATTCATGTTTTCCTGGTACCCGGACCCGGGTTGGCTCAAGCGTTCGGCCTATCTCAATTGCCAGCCGCAACAGGTGGCGAGCATTCTGGCTACCAGCGGCGGTTAGATGGCACCTTTGTGGCGAGGGGATTTATCCCCTCGCCACAGGTTAAAATGCCGGCCTTTCGAATCCCTGGCGTTGTCTGAATGAATTGCGTAGCCCTTCAAACCCTTCACGACCATTTGCTGACCGCCCTGGAATCGGTGCCGGAAGAAACCCGGCGCCTGTTCCATGGCCGCGGACGCTGCTGGCCAGGCCTGGAGCAGATCACGGTTGACTGGTTGCAAGGGGTGGTGCTGGTCTCGCTGTTCAAGGAGCCGGAACCCACGCACCTGGACGATTTGATCGCGACACTGCTGGCGCTCACTACGTCGCCGGCCTGGCAACACAGCAAGGCCCATACACTGGCGGTGCAGCACCGCTACCTGCCGCAAAGCCTCACCCAATGGCTGGTGGGCGAGCCCATTGACGAATGGACCCTGACCGAAGGCGGCCTGCATTACCGGATCGACCTGGGCAAGAAGCAGAACAACGGCCTGTTCCTCGACATGCGTTATGGCCGCGACTGGGTCCGGGCCAACGCCGAGGGCAAACGGGTACTGAACCTGTTCGCCTACACCTGCGGTTTCTCGGTGGCGGCCATCGCTGGCGGCGCGCAGCATGTGGTCAATCTGGACATGTCCCGCGCAGCCCTGAGCCGAGGCCGCGACAACCATCGACTGAACGGCCACGACCTGAGCCAGGTGAGTTTCCTCGGCCACGACTTGTTCAAGTCCTGGGGCAAGGTGATCAACAGTGGCCCGTACGACCTGGTGATCATCGATCCGCCGACCTTCCAGAAAGGCAGCTTCCTGCTGACCAAGGATTACCAGCGGGTATTGCGCCGCCTGCCGGAACTGCTGGCCACCCACGGCACGGTGCTGGCTTGCAGCAACGACCCGGCCACCGGCCCGGACTTCCTCATCGACGGCGTTACCCGCGAAGCGCCCGGGCTGGTGTTCGAAGCGCGCCTGGACAATCCGCCGGAGTTTCCTGACGCCGATATGGCTTGCGGGTTGAAAGCATTGGTTTTCAAGTCGGCGACGCCTGGCGCGGGATAACGCATGCGAAGAGACCCGCCGCGACGGGCCTCTTCATCTTATGCGTGTGAGAGACTAGCGCGGTCGCAGCGGCCACCAAGGGTTGACCAGGTCTGCTGTTATTCGCCGTACCAGGGCCTCGATTTGCTGACTTCTGACCGAACGGTAGATCGCCATGGTTCGTCGTAGCTGGTCTTCGGTAAGGGTCACCGGTTGACCAGCGGTCCACTCTACATCCGCCACCGGTTCGAGGGGCGTGCGGCGCCAGACGTGCTGATCGCCTTGTGTGACTGGCTCCCATGCACTAGGCAGGTCGGCATCCGGTCGTGCAAGGTTATCCAGCAGCACCTGGGGCCAACTGGACGGGTTCACGGACTCGCTGTAGGCATCGATAATCGTTTCGTCTACCCCCGCCCAGGCCTCCAGACCTTCGGCCCAAGCCTCGGACATGATCCCGAGATAAGGCCGCCAGATCATTTCCCCGACCCGAGGATTTTGATCGTTGTTATTGAAGGTGTCCTGTGCATCGCTGAGCCAGTTGATGAAGTGTTCCCGGGTCATATGGGGCTGTCGCTCCAGCGCATCGGGAAAACGCTCAATCTGCACGTGAGTCCAATAAGTGTATTGGTCCACCAGGAAACTTGCGAACGGCACACTTTGCTGTGCCAGACGAGCCCGTAGAACCGACTCGAACATCATCATGTGCAGTTCTAATTCCCAGATATTCGGTTTTAACCTGTCCAGGGTACGGTCCCGCAGGCGCACGCGCAGTTCGGTCATCCGCTGATCGAAATCGGTAACTGCCGTTGATAGGGGCTCATTCGCGTTTTGATACCCGATGAAATGCTCCAGAATGAAGGCACCCCTTGTACGAACCTGGAAGGTCAAGCCCAATGCCGTACGGCGATCCGAGTCACGCATCATCCCTGAAAACCAGTCGATGAACTCACGGTTTACGGCATCGTCGCGGGCGGCTTCCAGTGCGCTCCGTAGTCCTGGGTTGATATACAACCAATCATCGATGGTGTATCTGAAAATTCCGTTATCCCACTGGTGAAGTGCGTTTATTTGTACGCTGGGCAGCGGGTTGTCGTCGAGCAACACGCCAACGCTGCCCCCTTGCAGCCGCTCAAGAACAGGCAGCAGGTCGTCCTGAATATCGGTGATGTTATTGTTGCTGAGATCGATACTGTCGACCTCTTCAGCCGATGGCCTCGACAGCATCGCCAACGCCAGCGCCGGTACCCGCGTGAGCCCCGTGTCGGACAGCTCCAGGTCCCGGAGTGCAACAAGCTCAGGCAAGTCTGGCAAATCCCTGCAATTATTGCCGTTGAGGCTCAGGTCCTCCAGGGCGGTGGCGCTTCGCAGGAATTGACTGCCCTCCTCATCCAGGCGCAGGCCGCAGCGCGACAAATCCAACGAACTCAATTGAGGTAAAGCGGTGATGGCTCGCAATTGCTCCTCGGTAAAATGGATGTTGTCGCTCCAGGACACCTCACGCAACGATGGAAGCTCGGCCAGACGGCCGATAGCACTGACCGCCATCCCGGTGTTGCTACGGATTCCGGACAGGTCCAGGATTTCCAGCTGTGGAGCCAAATCGGGGCCGAGCAAAGGGGCGAATACATCAGCGGTCAGGGCGAGCGGGTTTGCGCTCAATGAGAGCTCCATCAGCCCACGCAATTGGCCGGCAGCCAGTGGGATTGCAGTGAGTTGATTACCCTGCAGGTGCAACGTATCGATATTGGGAAACAGGCGCAAAAAGTCCGAAGGGTCTTCGCTCAGGCCCATGTCTATCAGAACCAACTCTTCGATGTGTTCAAAACCCACACTGATCGGCGGCAAACGGCCAATGTTTTGCCCCCCCAAGCGCAATGCCATGTCGCTGCCTTCGTTACCGGGATCCGGCACACGCCGCCAGGCGCTACGAATTTGCGCAGCCACAGCCCTACGCTGTGAAAGCCGAACCTCGACATCGACGCTGCCCTCGGCTGGGTGATGTAGCTCTTGATGCGTCTCCCATTGCTGCAGCTCATTGTCAAGCGTCGTCCATTCATTTTCCAGCCGAGTGACAAAGCTCTGCAACTCGACGCCCTGGCTCCTCGCCTGCTGGGCCAGGGTATCTTTTAGCATCTCAAGATCAGGCCCCGCATAGCTAGGATATAGCTGCTCGAGACGCTCCGAGAGCCCATGCCGCCAGGCCATCAGCGGGAGCCGTCCACGTCCGCTGGCCGGATAACCCAGGCGTCCATTAATCCATTGCAGACGAGCCCCGCTCGTGTCGAGGCGCCTTATCATCAAATAGGGACGCAACCCTTGCCGATCATCCAGGGCTTGGGCAAGCAAGCGGGTCCGAAGCATCGTCCCTTCCCAGATGTTCAAGCCCAGCGCTTGCCGTGCGTCGTCCGGCATCGCCCTGAGCAATGCGTCTTCCAGGCCCAACGCATCAGCGAGCTCGTTCCCTTCATCGTCAAAGGGCCGGTACAGCTCGCCTTCCTGGCGGATGATCTTCCAGGGCCCCGCCTCGCCCACCTCGATTGGACTCAGGGCTTCGCGCAATAACAGACGCAGCCGCACCCGGCTCTGCAATTGGGGAGTGCGCCCCACCAGGCCCATGACGATACGATCCCGGTCGGCACTGCTTTCGCCGCGCTCCAGATCGCGCAAGGCACGGGAGAGGCGCAGCTCACGCAGCGCCTCGGCGCACTGGCTACCAAGGCCCGCACTCACGCGCCCTTCCCGCAGGCGTACACGGTCCTGTCCCACCGATTGGCTGGCAAGCTCAGTGGCCATTGATTCTGGCAGGCCCGGAAAATCCCGCACCAGGGGGGCTGCCAACGGATCGAGCCCAGTGGGGCGGGCCATACCGGCAATGATCCGTTTCGTATTGTTTTCCAACTGCCGGGCCCAAAGTCCGGCAAGCCGACGGCTGCGCTCCAGCGCGCTCAGGCCGAAGCTGTTTTGCCCCAACAGTGCAGCCTGTTCATCGATGCTGAAGCCGGCCAGGATGCGGCTCGCCCAGGTATCATCCTCCAGGTCCGATTCGGTCAGCAGAAGGCTACGCCTGCTGGTTGCATTGCCCAGGGAGTAAAGCTGTTCTCCGTCGTTGTAATGCACTGCAACCCCTTCAGGCCAACCCGGCAGTTCGAGCAAAATTTGCAGGGTACGAAAATGCACCCGGCCTGGCGCCTTATCGAGGTTCAATTGCTCAATGGTATGTCGCACCCATCGCCAATTGCGTGCTTCAGCCAAGGCATCGGACAAGATCGCCGGCATCGGGTGTCCCTCGACTTGCAGATGCCGCAAATGCGCCTCGCTGATGCCGACCTGTCGTTGCACTGCAAGGATTGCACTGTCGTCGAGTTCGCTCGGCGTCTCGGCAAAATTGTGCAGCAATTGCAAGTTGCTTCGTTGCAAGGGATTTCGATGCGCCCACTGCCAGCCGCGGGTACGACTCCACTCCAAGGGCGGCCTCACGCCTCGGTGCCCGGCAGGCAGGCGCAGCGCCAGGTTGTCGCCCGCACCACGCACCTCGAAATAACGCTCCTCGACTTGCACCCAGGCGTCGTCTGCCGTGCGCCAGACACCCCAGGCGTCCTGCACAGCCTCCACTGGCGGCAGCCGCCGTGCCGCGAAAGGCTCGACATCGCCGTTCCACAGGCGCGTGCTCCCGTCACTGACCGGCATGGGTTCGATGACCGCGCCTACGAATCCCAGATAAGCACCTTGGGCAATCCCGAACAGTACATTGAAGATATGTTCGATGGCTTCCTGGGAATGGCCTTCGTTGAAAGCCTGGATACCCTCGAAAATTTCATACACCAGGCGAACGCCCCCTACTACCGCAGCGGCCATTCCGATAGGGGCGAAGAACGGAAAAAAGACCGCGGCGAGCATCAGCGAACGTTCGACAAGACCTTCCCAATAAGCAAGACGAGCCAGCAGCGCCTGCCAGTCGAGATCTTCGGTCGGCACCATCAGCGCTGCGGCATTTGTCAAGGTATTGCCGCGCCATTCGTGGTAGTAGGCATGCCAAGGGTCAACGCGTAGATCCCTCAGGCTCCAGGTCACCCTCGGAACAGGGATCCGAATGCGCCTACGACTGCCGTCCTCGCCTCGCTCGCCATCGCGCCAGCCACTGATCCGGCCATAAATCTCCTGGATCAAGTTCGGGTGAGGCTCTACTCTCCATTCCACTTGATCATGCAAGGCCTCACCCAGTTGGGCCTGCAAGCGCAGCGGGAAATAACGCATCAGGCTCTGGCGATAGCTGCGTTGGCGGATCCTGGCGGTCAGTTCCGCCGACATGGCTTGCAAACTGGGGAACTGCCTCACGGGTGCAATCGGATCATGAGGGATGTGCAAGACGATCGGTCGCACCCCATTGGCGTCTCCTTTCACCCCCCAATACACCCGGGCGCCGAACAGTGGCACCGATAAAAATTCGAGCGACTTGATCTCACAGGCCAAAGGGACAACAGGCTTGTTCTCAAGGTGCACGCCGGCATCGGCCAGCAGCCGTTCGCCGACATCATCGAGGCGCCCGTCCAGTTTCGCCTCGTAAGCGTCGTGGGCCAGGAGGCTGCGGGCATACGCCATGTAGGCGCTCGCGACAGTAGGCACCGTGCTGCGGATGCGAGGCAATTTGCGTTCAAGTGCCTTGCGGTAAGCGCCCCCCACGTTCGCGCGGCGACAGATGCGCGCGAACTCGGCCGGCGTCGTGGGCAAAACCACAGAGTCCACCGGGACATCCCACTGGTAGAACTCTTGCGGATTACCTTGGATGAAAAGCTGGCCTTTTTTATCGAAATCGCTGTCGGTGGCGGCATCGGCAGGCGGATAGTTGCGCATTGCCGCTTCGATCAGTGATTGCGAAGGGGTATATGGAGCGCGCTTGACTCGTGCCCGGCGCACTGCGTCGACGGCAATACGAGTGCCATCGACAGGGCCGCTCACGACTTCCCAGGCTTGCACCTCCGGTTGGGCGGCCAACACGTCATAGGTAAAGGTCTGCGGTACAGGAAGATCAACCAACAGTGCGTTGAGTGCATCGCTATCGCGCTGCAGTTGTTGGGTAAGGACCTTGAAGCGTTCCTGGTGAACCCGGGACGCTCGTTTCAACCAAGCGGGTAGCCTGGCTTGGATAAATTCAATATGAGTCTCTGGGGCAGACATGAGAAACCTCCTTCCTTGGAGTTGATTGGTTGTTCGAGCGCGAAGAAGCGCCTGCGATGCTCTCGAAAACAAGCGCTCTTTGAAATCATCCAACCGTTGCAAGGGGTTGCGAGGCGTGTAGGGATGTATTTGCATGGCGTGGGGACGGGAAACAGGGGCGGTACAAGGTCCGACTCGGCCGGCAACCTGGAGGTTTCGAGAGAAAAGTTACAATTCTGTCAGCCGCTCAGACCACCAGCGTCAACCACGCCGACACCAGCAGCATCACCGCCATGACCCGATTGAATCGGCCCATCGCCACGGCCGAACGGCAGAACCTGGCGGCGCCGCGGCCCAGGTAGGCCCAGGCGGTCATGCACGGGATCGAAATGGCAAAGAACGCCAAGGACAGCCAGAGGACCCGCACGGTGCGGTCGGCCTCCGTCCCCGCGAAGACGCTGACCACCGCCAACGCCATCATCCAGGTTTTCGGGTTCACCAACTGCAAACCGGCAGCCCCCGCCAGACCCAGCCGCGGGCCTTCGACCGGCCGGTCCGGGTCGATGGCCTGGGCCGGGGCGCTGAAAATCTGCCAGGCCATCCAACTCAACCAGGCGATGCCCGCCCATGAGAGCAGCGTCTGAATCGTGGCATGGCGCGCCAGCACGTCCCCCAACCCGGTGCCGACCAAAAGCACCAGCAAGGCCGCTGCCGTGCAGGCACCGAGGATGATCGGCACAGTGGTTGCCAAGCCGAAGCGCGAGCTATGGCTCAGCACCAGGATATTGGTCGGGCCCGGGGTGATGGAGGCGACAAACGCGAACACGGCAAACGGCAGTAACTGGTCCATTGAGCAACATCTCGGTGAATGATCGATCGCTTGATCATCCCCATGAAGCCGTGATCAGTCTGGAACAATTGAGCAGCGCTTGCGGTAGTCCGCCGGGCTCAGGCGATAGGCGCGCTGGAACCAGCGGCCCAGGTGGCTTTGGTCGGCAAAACCGAGCATGGCCGCCACTGCCACGGCACTCTCGCCACGCGCCAGCAGGCGCCGGGCGCGGGCCAGGCGCAACTGGATCAGATAGGCATGGGGCGCCAGGCCAAAAGCCGCCTTGAACGCACGGGTCAGACGGAAACGATCCACGCCGGTGACCTGCGCCAGGTCATCCAGGCCGATGTCTTCGCTCAGGTGACTGTGCAGATAATCCCGGGCCTGCTGCGCCACCAATGGCAGCCGCGGATCCGGGTTGATCCGCGCCCGCCAGTGCAGGTGTTGGGTCAGGTTGGCCAACAGCGTATCGAGGGCCGTCTGGCGCACGATGCGAATCTCCTGCTCGTGCAGGCTCTGGAAAGCCATGGCCGTGGCACTCGCCAGCCGCGCATCGTCGGTCAGGGTCGCGGCAAACCCCAACTGGGCGTTGTCCGGTGCCACGTCGAACAAGGAACGCAATTCGCGCTCCAGCCATTGAGGCTCCAGGTACAACGTGCGGTAGGTAAACCCGTGGTCGTGGGGGGCATTGCCGTCATGCAGCTCGCCGGGCTCGAGCAGGAACACTTTGCCCGGCGTGCTGTTGTGCTGCTGGCGCCGGCAATGAAACTGCTGCACCCCCTGCTCGGTCACGCCCACCAGATAGGCATCATGCCAATGGGGATCATAGGCATGCCCCTCGAAATGCGCGCGCACGGTCTCGATCCCGGACGTGGCGTCCTGCTTGAGATCGATCCAGTTGCGCGCCGTCATGCCCTATCCTGCTTGGTGAATGTGCTCTTGGCAGATTAACTGCTGATGAGGAGAGTGTCTGGAAGATTTGTGCAGGCCTTGTGGAATTCGGGTCTGCTCACGATGGTGTTCGGTCTGTAGATGCATCTGTGACTGACCCACCGCTATCGCGAGCAAGCTTTGCTCCCACAGAAAAAACGCGGTCTCCACCAAGAACCAGGTCGGCTATCAGGCCGCCTCGTGGTGGACGTTGATCTCGGACGCCCCGTTAACCACGATGGCCGAACGCAGGCATTGTGGAGTGGGCATCCCGGCATGGATGCCGGGATAGCCGCGCTGGGCCATGGATGGCCCTTCGCGGCGGGCCCACGGAGCAATGCCGGAGTGAGGGCA